>JALVQA010000021.1 GCA_027031495.1 Candidatus Moraniibacteriota bacterium | reverse complement strand
TTAATTGGCGAACAGCCAAACCCTTGGGACCTTCTCCAGCCCCAGGATGCGATGAGCCGACATCGAGGTGCCAAACCACTCCGTCGATGTGAACTCTTGGGAGTGATAAGCCTGTTATCCCCGGGGTAACTTTTATCTGATGATCTTCCGCGCATCTATATGCCACGGTCGGTTCACTAACTCCTACTTTCGTAACTGGTCGACTTATAGGTCTTCCAGTAAAGCTCCCTTATGCGTTTGCACTATCAGACCGATTTCCATCCGGTCCTAGGGAACCTTGGTGAACGCCTCCGTTGCCATTTAGGAGGCGACCGCCCCAGTCAAACTACCCACCAGGCACTGTCCCTGTACCGGTTTCACGGTACGAGGTGAGAACCAACATTATTATAGGGTGGTATTCCACTGACGACTCCGCTACCCCCGAAAGGGCAGCATCACAGTCTCCCACCTATACTGGGCAATAATAACATTGATTCAATACCAAGCTGTAGTAAAGCTCCACGGGGTCTTTCCGCCTAGCTGTGAGTAAACGGCATCTTTACCGTTATTGCAATTTCACCGGGCTCTTCGTTGAGACAGCTACCAAGTCGTTACACCTTTCATGCGGGTCGGAACTTACCCGACAAGGAATTTCGCTACCTTAGGACGATTATAGTTATCGCCGACGTTCACTGGCGCTTCGGGGATTAGCGTGAACCTCTCCCGTTAACGTTCCAGCACTGGTCAGGTGTCAGCCCCTATACTTCCGCTTACGCGTTTGCAGAGACCTGTGTTTTTGGTAAACAGTCGCTCGGTAATCTTTAGCTGCGCCCGACCTCTCGCGAGATCGGGAAGGCATATTGCGAACGTACGCCTAGATTGTTTGCCGAGTTCCTTAACGAAGAATCACCCGTTCACCTTGGTCTACTCGACCTATCCACCTGTGTCGGTTTGCGGTACGGGCACGCATATATTAGCCTTAGAAGCTTTTCCTGGCACCTTGCTCCCTACTCTTAGGTCTTCCGAAGAAGACCGTCGGGCCATACCTTGGTCTTGCGTGAGACGGATTTGCCTATCTCACAACCTCAGTATGTCCACGGAAATCCACTAATCCGCAGCAGGTACTAAGATGCGTCACTCCATCGTATATATACGTGGTACAGGAATATTAACCTGTTGTCCATCGGCTACGCCTTTCGGCCTCGCCTTAGGCCCGACTAACCCTGGGTCGATTACCGTTGCCCAGGAAACCTTGGATTTTCGGTGTACCAGAATCTCACTGGTATTGCGGTTACTCATACCAACATTCTCACTTCTCTACGCTCCACCGGCGGTCGCCCGTCCGACTTCAGCGCATAGAGAACGCTCTCCTACCATCACGCACCTATTCCCGTGAACATTCCTACTGAAACATTTATCTGAGAGTGAAACGGCTTCGCCTCACACGCAGACAATAATCATAGAATATTCAAAAGAATAGGTGCGTGATCCGTAGCTTCGGTACCATGTTTAGCCCCGTTACATTTTCGGCGCATGATCTCTAAACTAGTGAGCTGTTACGCACTCTTTAAAGGATGGCTGCTTCTAAGCCAACCTGCTAGCTGTCTGAGAAATTACACTTCCTTTCCCACTTAACATGGATTTTGGGACCTTAGCTGACGATCTGGGCTGTTTCCCTTTTGAGCTACGAGCTTAGCCCCGTAGTTCTGACTGCCGTGATAGTTTCAAACAGGAATTCGGAGTTTGATTGGACTGCCTACCTTGCGGCGGCGAGCCCATTCAGTAGCTCTACCTCCCGTGAATAGTAACACGACGCTATCCCTAAAGATATTTCGGAGAGAACCAGCTATGGCCGAGTTCGATTGGAATTTCTCCTCTACGCACAAGTCATCCCCTCGTGTTGAACGGCGAGTGGGTGCGGGCCTCCTGCACCTTTTACAGTGCATTCACCCTGCTCATGCGTAGCTCACCCGGCTTCGGGTCTAATTCTTGCGACGTATCGCCTGTTACAGCTCGCTTTCACTTCGCATCGGTGACAACAATCACTTATGCATGCCGCAAAAATTAACTCGTTGGTTCGTTCTGCAAAAAGCACGCAGTCACCCCTCACCCAAATTACTCTAAACTTTCTCTAATGCGTTTTAGCAATTGATATTTTGCTTTGCCATTGTGTTTCAATCGATACTCCCGTGTCCGAGCCGCGGAAAATGTTGTCCACGCCTCATAGTACACAAGTCGCCACTTGTGCGTACACGTTGATCGATTTTCGCCACGGTTATGTGACGCAAAACGGTTCTGCAAATTGCTGGTGCAGCCAACATAGAAGACGTCACTGTCGTCTGTTGCCTGCAATACATAAACATAATACATATGTCTTCTACAGTAATTTGGGTGAGGGGCTCCTACTCCTTGTTAGTATATGGTTTCAGAAACTATTTCATCCCCCTTCCGGGGTGCTTTTCACCTTTCCCTCACGGTACTTGTTCACTATCGGTCTGTAATGATATTTAGCCTTGGAAGTATAGTGCTCCCGGATTCAGACAGCGTTTCACCAGCGCCGCCCTACTTGAGAATATATTCATAAATAATTTTTTGCTTTCGCATACAGGACTATTACCTTCTATGGTGACTCTTTCCAAAGTCTTTTGCTAGCAAAAAATTACTTACCCCGCTCAACGCGAGTCAATATATCTCGCAACCCCATACCGCAAGCAGCATGGTTTAGGCTCTTCCGCGTTCGCTCGCCACTACTTACGGAATCTCTATTGATTTCTTTTCCTCCAGGTACTAAGATGTTTCAGTTCCCTGGGTACGCTTCCACTACCCTATAGATTCAGGTAGGGATTTCCGCCTCATGGACGGAAGGGTTTCCCCATTCGGACACCCCCGGATCACAGCTTGTTTGGCAGCTCCCCGAGGCTTTTCGCAGCCTACCACGTCCTTCATCGCTCATTACAGCCTAGGCATCCACCATATACGTTACGTAACCTATTTTCTTCTTGAGTGATCGCGCGTGACTAGCAGATACAACACCTGCACGCCACACACATTTTTTTGATTTCACAAGTATCACTTATTGCTGATACTTTACGCGTGAAATTGCATATTTCTACATTCTGGTTGCATACCTTCTCCTTTGTGCACACCGCCGTACCTCAGCTGCATCAAAGTTCTTGAGAAGTTATGAATTATATTCACTTGTCAACCTTCTTGTACGGATGCCTATATCCTTGTTGTTGCCAACAAAAATACAGGTATCAACACAAGTCGTAAACTTTCATAATTGTGAGTACCTGCTCGTACGTTCCACCGACACTATTACATGTCAGTAGAAAAGAGCTCTATTGGGGCGGGTCTCCACCGCGATCGCATAACATATCTGACGAGTACGTTCATAGTTTAGCAAACTCTCAAATCTTGTCAAGTCCCCCATGAACATATTTGCGTACAATGCGAATATACGGCACAAAATAAACAAAAACACAGATTTGTTTGCGACATATGACAATGCATTTGCAGCAAAATAATACATGATCAGTTATTGTTACAGATAAAATATCCTCTATCGCACAACGAGCTCGTCTCCACTCGCAGTGCAAAGTGAGGGCAGGATATAGATTATGTTCTATATCCTGCCAATGAGTGGCGGCGGTGCAGCTTCCATTTACGCACCGCGCCCATTTTTACCCTTGCCTACCGAAAAAGGGCCCAGAGGAACCAGGACGCCATAACGACGCCGAAGCCGCCGAAGCCGAAAAACAACATATCAACACCGGCACCATAGCCGGCCTCGTTCCCGACAAGGACTAGTAATACAATCCATATTACTGTTATGATTATTGGGATTGCAATAGCTGGAATCGTAACCATATTCCTCTCCTTCACCACGTCCACCACCGTGGTGAAAAACTAAAGAACCATTGAATCCCCTGCGTGGTGGCGCAGGGGAAAAGAACCAATGTTCTGCATCGAACCTCGCAGTCCGGTGTAGAAAAAAGGTGGAGAGCACTACAAGGACCGCTTGTGCGCTCTCCACAATAGCGTTACTACTCGGCTATCACCTCGTCCATGAGATCGATAGCCTCGTTGTAGGCAGCCGCCACCCGCTCGGCACCTTCCGGTGCCAGCAGCCGGCTCAGGCCGCCGTTTTTCTTGCTGCGCTCCACCATGGAGCGCAGAATACCGATTGCCTCCGCACGCGTCTTCCCTGAGCGCACGCGGAAGGCATCGTACTTGTCAATCACCGAAACAAATGCCCTAAGGTATTGCACCGGCACCCAAGTTTAATGTCGCCATCTGGCCGCATGAGCCGGGCCGGGTCCATCCCCTCCAAGAGGTGGTGAAGTAAAGCGGCATAAACAGCCTCACGATCCTCCACTCCGTCACAGAGCTCCGAACCCCAAGCAACGTGCCCATAGCTCCAAAAACGGATCATGGACACGTCACCTGCCCACATGGCATCGAACTCTGCGGCCTCGACGGCCTCGGGGAAATAATGGGCGACATAGCCCTCGAAGAGGTGGATATCCTTTTCCACCTCTTTGGGATTTAAGCCATGCCACCGGGCATACGGCCCACGGAGGAAGTCCTCCACGGACAGCTTATGCCCGTCCGGTACGTTCTCAACCGCATACATGCGGCGGATCAGAGCCCGGGCCTCCTTACCCATATACCTGCCACCGTCCTTGCCCAGGTCGGACAGAACGGTGGCCCGCAGGATCATGAGCACATCCCGCGCGGAGATCCTTCCCCGCACGGCGATGCGCTGGATGATTCCAACACTGCGCGCCTCGTCCGCCACAAAGGCGGTCTCAGCGTTGAGTTCAAAAAGTGCGCGCCACACAATTAGGGGTGCGCGTAGAAAACCTGCGCGCCACAGAAGCGCAAAGATCTCTAGAAGATTCCTTACCCAAGACTTTTTTGCAGCACGCTGGCGCTGCTGGGCGATTGTGGAATTCTTGGAAATAATGGCATATAGCTCCCAATAGGACCTACCACAACCTCTTCGGCAGGTTGTTTGTGTATTGTGCAGACGACGCAGTAAGGATCAATGCAACCATTTTCTCCTTCCTTCTCAACGACAATCCGCGGTGGGCTCGCACACGCACTTTGATGTGTGCAAAGTGACCTTCCAGAGCGTTGGTGGTACGTGGAATGGAGAAGTCATACTTCCTGTAGGTAAACAGATACGGTGCCATACGTCGGAGACTGCGCAGCGCACCACGCAACCGTCTGTGCGTGTAGCACCAGGAGCCATCCTCGCGCACGGTGCGCTCTGCCAGAAAATTCCTGTGCGCGTCTTCCCACGTATCAAGTGCAATACCAAAGCGCTGTTCATCAAAGAGGTGCAGTGAACTCATGAGAAGTTTGAGTTGCACACCGGCCTCTGTCTGTGGATTGCGCGTAAGGTATTTCGTAATGTTCTTCCTGGCATGGAAATGACAGTACTGGAACGGAATACCCGCAAAAACACTGGGCAAACCGGGTAATCCATCTGCCGTTACCGACTGAATGGTGTACCCAAGGTCTTCAAGAGTTCTTCGCCCTAGCGCGTAGTACTCCGTGCGCTCTGTTGGTGCAAACATCCACCAGAGGTTCTCCTTTGTCGTTTGATCGCGAAACACCACAACACCAAAGTCTCCAAAGAACGTCATGTCAACAACGAGAGCAACACTCCGTGGCGTGTGGTGCTTCTGCGGCAGTACCACCTCATCCATCATGACTTGGAGTGTGCGGTATCGTAGCTTGTAGTGCAGTGAGAGTTCAGCAAGTGTCTGCTTACCAAATGCATACAAACACAAAAGCTCCTCTTTTGAGGGAGGAGCTTTTGTGGTTGCCTGAAATTTCTTCTTACAATCCTTGCAATACCAGCGCTGGGAGTTGTTCTGAAAGCCCTTTTTGATGCAATGTGCGCCATTACAAAAAGGGCACGTTTTGGTGTTCATACGTTTGAGAGTCAATTAACCCTGTTACTTACTGGGTTAATTGTACATCTCAGGTCCTATTGGGAGCTATATGCCGAAATAATCATCTTCCCTCCTGTCCCTCCTGTGGGAATTTTTGCCCTTGACTTGATTGCCGCGGGCGGTTAAGTTTTGTCCTCCATCCGCCTGTAAGGCGGACTTCGGACACCTTCTTGCGTCATTTTTTTCATGACACGTCAACAACGATAACATAATACATGCATTGTGTCAATTTCTCGATCCGATCATTTCACAGCAATACGAATAATGCGTAACCAAAAGAATACAATTCTTATTTTTTCATCATTCCGGTAGAATTCTGCTGAAATAATGAAAAAATAAAAAGAGTCTCTATGGACTCACTTACAACACTTCTTTAATTGACATAGTAGGACAGTATGGCAGCTCATATGGGAACTACTGTAAAAAAGAATGTAGTTTCTGAAGAACCAATGTTCTGCATCAGACCATAAGTCCGGTGCAGAAAAAAGGTGGAGAGCGGCACAATATCCATTTGTGCGCTCTCCCAAATAAAACCTAATCCCAGCCGAGGACGCGTTTGACCTCGGCTTCGGAGTTAAGTCTCTTCGCGTTCGGGTGCGTGAACCCGATCGTGAAGAACTCAGCTCCTTCCCAAGTCCCATTATTCAGGATGCCTTGGGAATGGTCGCTGCAATCGTAGATGTACGGGATGTAATACATCCCGGTCAAAAGTACCCAGATCTTCTCTACTTCCCCACCGTCCCATACTCTCGGTGGGAAGAAGAATATTTTTTCTTTACTTTTCATCTCCTGCTCCTCTCACCACACCACCATGTGGTGAAATACAAAGAACACTTGAATCCCCTGCGTGGTGGCGCAGGGGGAGAAACCAATGTTCTGCATCAGACCATATAGTCCGGTGCAGAAAAAAGGTGGAGAGCGGCACAAGTATTACTTGCGCGCACTCTCCATGTAACTAAAGTCTCATCCTTGAGACGTTTAGTTAGTTACGAGTACCAGATGAGCCTGACGGCTTCTGGCTCAATACGGTTTACCGCACCTTCAGGAGGTGCGGTAAACTCGCCGTTATCAAGACTAAGGGTGTGGATATTTAAGGGCAGGTGTTCCCTCAGGATTGCCCACCCCTCTGGCCACTTCCAGTTTTCGAACCTGCATATATACAGGTCCTCTAACTGTTTAACACCGTGTGCCATAGCAAACTCTTCCCACGGCACACGGACGTTATTTAGGAACGGTGTTTTGTCCATAAATTCAAGCCCGTCTAGGTAGACTGTCATTGGCCTATGTTGCCAATTCCAGTCTTCCTTTACACGCGCCCATGGCGTTGTTGGCCATAGGGGTAGTTTAAACCCATCCTGACCAACAAGACTGGCTTTCTGATCATACCCGCCATTTTCGTCTGGCGATACAGCTTCTACCTCAAGCTGCAAACCAAAC
Organism: Candidatus Moraniibacteriota bacterium; assembly: GCA_027031495.1. Lineage (GTDB taxonomy): Bacteria > Patescibacteriota > Minisyncoccia > Moranbacterales > JALVQA01. Next base: position 15,432 of record JALVQA010000021.1, on the reverse strand, counting down.
TCAACGGGAATAAAAATTTTGTCTTCTCTCACTATACTCATCTTCTTTCCGTCTCCCGCGGATTGTTGGGCTCGTCACCCTCACCGCAAACAAGCAAGATTTTGTCCTCCGTCCACACTATTCATGCAGACTTCGGACGCCAGTTTTTGCCACTCGTCAAATTTCTCCCGAGTGGCAGTGTGGGCGCAAGGGCATGTTTTTGCTTACACACACTGCCACGCAGGAGATGGTAGTTCTGAGAAGATAACTTCTATGTATCATCAATCAAAATATTGATGATACAATAAAGATCCCGAACAAGTGACACAATTAGCACTATCGCTCGGGAGAATTTTGACCAACAAATAAAAAGAACTCTATTTTTTCTTTTTTCTTGAGAGATACTCCATGGTCTCTCTCAATTCTTTCATTTCTTCTCTGGGGTTATCAGTTATTTCTGTGGCAATAATATTGCCACCAGCGCTAAAAATAATAAATTTTACACCCCCCATTCTTCCACAGATAATGCCTATCTGTGGAAAGTCTCTCATCAACTCAAGACATAATTTATCTTCTTTTGTTGATTTCGTACATTGTGGGAGGCCAAAAACAACCGGCTCCGGGAATACATCAACCCATTCCTTCGCAGGTTGATAATCATCCCATTGATCGTTCTCAGCCAACTCCTCTTCGCTCATGAAACTAATATCTTCAATATCAGTTCCAAAAGCATAAATGCTGACATAGTCGCCCCTCAAACTGGCAGCAACTATGTCGAGCATGTCCTGTATCGCAAGCTGAGCAACAGCTTCCGCAGATGGTCCGATTAGATTGTAATCCATGTCCGCACCTCCTCGGGTGTCGCTCCGTCTGCTCCGCGCCCATGAACAAGCGCGGCGGAGGGGCTTAGCTAGCGCCCTGTGAGAAATAGCCTCTTGTATCTTTTTTAACTTTCTTTGCAGAGAAGAAAGCTGGATGCAAGAGACAACGAGCCTCTATGTGCCCGCAACTTGGAAAGTTACCGGCACAATAAAAGTCCCGAGCGTGTGATGTTACCAGCATCACCGCTCGGGAAAAATCACCACTTTTTTATCCCAAAGGAAAGGAGAAGTGGGAAACCTGGAAACAATCACTTCTTTTTGTATCCCGCTTTTTTGAGGGCATCCTCTGCCCTCTTTCTCTCGTCCCTTGAATGCATCTTGAAGTAATTCGGGCTGCCGCAGTATGGGCAGCCCTTTGTATTCATCCCTGCCTCAAAATATCGCCGACAGTCGGCGCATTTCACTTCCACCATTTTTTTTCCTCCTCTCACCACGTCCACCACCGTGGTGAAAAACTAAAGAACTATTGAATCCCCTGCGTGGTGGCGCAGGGAAAAACCTTCTTAGAGGTCTGTTGGCGTGATACCAACGAGCCTCTAGAAAAGTCCCGAGCACAGTATGCCACCACACTCGGGAAAACCGCCACTTTTTTATCCCAAAGGAAAGGAAAAGTGGGAAACCTTTTTTGCCGCCTCTACGAATCCTTTCGCAGAGCGGCGGCGAACGTATCCCTGACAAGGCCAACGTTTGCCTTGTCTCCGTATAGGACGATGCGGCTGGTATTTCCTCCATTCAACCCAAACAGTTTGACCAGGTCAGTCTCACTGTTTGTGCCGATTAGGACCAGCGGGGTTTTGTCCTCCGCCGATACGGTGGAGATGACCACCGTTGAGAATCCCCTCTTGTATCCGCGGAGCATGACTTGTGTCACATCCACGGAAGCTTGTCCCTCGGGAATGTCGACGTAGCCAACATCGCCGACAAGTGGCTTGATGTTGGCAACAGCGGCGTCCGTTGCCGCGTTCAGGGCCTCATACTTTGCCGCCTGAGCCGTCAACAGCTCAGACTCAACCCCGGAGACCAACTCCTCGATAAAAGCATTTTGTACCTCGGCAACCGCGCTGCGATCGCCGGCCTGTAAGGCCACCAATGCGACCTTAAAGGCCTTGTTGTAGCGCTCCGACAAGTTAGTCGGAGCAAACTTCGTCGGCGCGTCACAGGCGTTTGCCGCCGCCAGCCATTCGGCCGGCACGTCAAATCCGACCTCCGCCATCAGGGCCGGGCAGGATGGTGCCTCAGGATTATAAATAAATTTATCCCCCAAGATCTCCGCCAATTCCTCGCCGCCTTTGTGATGGTCGATCCAGGCGACGATGTTATGGGCGTTTTTACGCGCCCATTCAATCGTCTTTTCCGGTTCCCTATTGTCGACGGCGATATCGACAACGATGGTCGGTTTTTTCAACTCTGCCAAAAAAGGCAACTTGTGGAGTAAAAACGGCTGAGTCACTGTGACCCCTCCGTTCACTCCTTCCTTTTTTAGCACCGCCGCAGCGATGGTTCCATCGCCATCGCCGTGGGCGATGATGGAAGTGTCAGCGGTGATGTTATTGGCGATTTCTACAGCTTTCATTTTTTCCCTCCACAGGAAATTTTTGCCCTCAGCGGGATTGCTTTGGGCGTGATTGATTTTGTCCTCCGTCCGCCTTTTTGAAGGCGAACTTCGGACGGTTGAATTTTTGCCACTCTTCCGAGCAGCGTGTTGGGCGGAACACTGTGTGTGTTCTGCGCAAGACGCTGGTTGGAAGAAACAAAGATTGAGTTGTTAAAGAGTCCCTCCACCAGGCAACTGTTTATGATGTCTGTGTGGGAGAGTCCCGTTCTCTTTGTGAGAACATTTTCCACCTGCCACAGGTGGTTAGGCTGTCGCAGATGGCGGATGTTGTCACAAGGTTCTTATAAAAGTTGCTAGACATATGCGCACAAAAAATGGTGCGCGCCCTCATGGAGAGTGTGCACCATTTTGCATACACATCTCTCTCCTCAATAATTTTTCTCACATTCCTATAGCAATCCAACAATCAGTGCCTAAAACTGTTGCTGGGTACTCTATTTCCCATCTGTCGCAGACAGTATGCAACTTATATACACAATTGTCAAACATATTTTGACAATTTTTTTACATTTTCTGTACAAAATGTTTACATATGCACAATTTTTCGTTTATTTATGCATTATTTTTGTCACAAAGTATTGACAAAAATATAGTACTTCAATATACTATAGGTAGCTGTTTACATGACACACACTAAAAAAACCTTACAATCTCTTATGAAAACAACGTATAAACAATCACTCATTGCAGCAGGTCTTACGCCACCACAAGCAACCGTCTACGAAATACTCCTTACGCATGGCAAACAAAAGGCACGCGAAATCACGCAAAAAACACCGCTTAAACGCGGGCTCGTGTATAAGGCTCTTGATGATCTTGTAGCAATGGGCTTAGCGGCAAAAGAAGAACGCAGAGGAAGTGTGACACGCTTTCGTCCAGAGCATCCCAGCGCACTACGCAACCTCGCACAGCAACGCGAAAAAGAGGCACATGATGCACACATCGCGGTGGATGCCTCGCTCGGCGCACTGACATCAGCGTTTAATCTCACCAGCGGCAAGCCCGGTGTAGAGTTCTTTGAAGGTAAAGAAGGCGTACAAAGAGCTCTTGATAGGATTCTTGAAAAAGGCAAAGAAATCTACACTTACGCAGATATTGACTCTATTGACGCCGAAGTTTCTGCTATCAACAAATACCACGTTCGTAAGCGACTTCGCAGCAAAATTCCTAAAAAAATACTCATCCGATACTCTCAGTCAGCGATAGACATCGCAAAAAAAGAACGCAATGCTCTTACAGAGTTTCGCGTACTTCCACACGATGGAACAGACCATTTTCAGACGGCTGTGGAGATTTGTGATGATATAGTTTTGTATGTAACGTATAAAAATGGCTATCTCACGGCAACGTTAATATCGGATCCGGCAATTGCCGCTTTTCATAAATACCTCTTTGAAATTAATTGGAAGAAAGCTCAACGTATCTAAAACACCTAAGGCAATGCTCAACAAATACACAGCTAAATAACGCTGTCACGAGCGACGGCCTTCTTTCTCGCGCACACTAGAAGTGTATTGCTCCACATATTCTTTCTTTGGTTCCATGAGATAAATATAACCGTTTTTCCGCGGAATAATTTGCGTCGCAATAAATCCCTCACCCAGTTGCGATGGTATACTGTCTTTTGGAACCCATTGTGCAAAAACGTGGTGCATGTCGCTCTCTCCTCGCTCACACAGCTCCACAATTACTGATGGTGTATACAGTTGTCGATTTGATGATATGTAGTTTATAGCATCATTACGTTCCAACAATAAATACACATTACCAGCAAATTCCTCTTTGCCAACAACAGTATTGAAATAGCCATGCCGGAGATAAACCATCGCATCTGACGGCAATGCGCTCGCGCGCAAAATTCTTTGTTGTTCAACGTATGAGTTTATCACTGATACCAACAACGATTGTCCCGGACGAACGTCCTGAAACTTTTTATTTGCATTGAAACCATTGATGTAGACACTTTCCCCACCGTCTCGCACCAACACGAATGCAACAATGTCCTCACCGCACCACATGATATGCGCGCGACTTCTCTCATCGTTTAGATTTGCCCGAAACTCATTTAAAAGAATACGTGCGCTCTCTTGATGAGACATATCGTGATTTTGTTTAAAAAGAGTTATTAACTTTTCCTTTACCTGTAGCGGTAGCTCATCTGACATTTTGCTGTCTATAGAAATATCTCGCACATCACGAATGTTCTCAATGCTATTGTTCTCTTGCGCAACGTGCACAAAGATTTTAAACAGCTCAACATCGGCAACAACATTGTCCAATTTTTCAAGCACGATGCCTTTGTCAAGCATGATATTATCTGCAAACTGTTGCAGGATATTTTTGCCACGCACAAGAAGCCTCTCCGCAATTTCTTGTGCCATGGCGGCATCTGCGTTGTCAAACTGTTTATTCAAATAATCCTCAACATTGCGCGTCATATCTATCAACGTTGTGTATTTTGCAAAAATGCGTGCAGCAATATCTTGACCATAACGCTCGCCAATTGTCACGATTTTTTCACCCATCTCCTGCCCACCATGCTCCAAAGAGAGAAACGCACGCACAAAATTTCTACGTTGCTCTTCGTTTTCAAAAAGCACACTCACATCGCGCACTTTCTGAAGACGCGTACGATCACATTTAACCAAAAAATCCAGTAACTGCGCCTGCGTCCGTCGATCAACATTTGTAAGTCGCACACCGATAATAGACTCTACGCGATCTCGCATAAGCGGTTCATGCATTTCCGAAAAAAGTATACCTTCATTGTTGTTAGAAAAATGCAGCTTCTCAATCTCATCACTATCAACACATACACTGCCAAGTGCCCCATGCTGCCGCGCATATTTTGTGATCTCCTGTGTTAATATCTGCTCCAAGGCACGCAGACTGTCACCATATAAACTGTGACGAATACGTGTCACCACTTCACGCTCACTTATGCGGTCAACAAGTGTCTCAATGCGCTGGCGAACACGCAACGGTATGATATCAAGCCGTACACGTTTGCGAAAATTATGCACAATTTCGCGTGCATGCAGCAGAGCTTTTCCATCACTAGATATCTCAACATTGCCGAGAATGCGCGTACCAATAGCGTCTTTTTCAATAATGTGCGTAATATCTCCATAGACATTACGTAACCCGAGAGTGTCCTGCGCCATGGCAATTGTTTGGAAATCGGTAAAAACTGCCGGCAATTCTACGCATGCATCCACAAATTTGTTGCGCCAAAAATTTGCAGAAGTAAGTTCTCGCCGCGGTAATGTCTCCTGCCTACGCATAAAAGCAATATCTTCCTGAACGTCATCAATAAGTACAGAAAGAAGCGCTGATGGATTTTTAATTCTACGCAAACTCTCCGCCATAGTACGTGCGGTCTTTTCAACAAAACCAGGATCTATACTATAGGTCACGATATCGCGTATAACACGCACGTATTGAAGTTGTTGTACTATCGGTGCACGCTCTATAAAATGCGCTATTTTCTGCACAACATCATCATACGTAGCCGAGAGAAGATCAACACGATAGTTATGTGCCAAGGTACGTAGTTTTTCTTCGTAGTACGTTTGTAACTGCGGCACACTTCGTAATTGTGAAAGAATATCCATACTACCCTCAAAGTCACCGACACGGTCAAAGATATTTGGCGAAAAAGAAAGAAAGATTTTTTTAAATGCTTCAATAAAGTGACGCTGTTTATCCGTATTTTCTAGATGAAAACGAACATGTGCAACAATATCTTTTATAAAGTCCCTGTAATAAGGTGTATAATCTTTTGCCCCATCCCTCTCTGCTATAGCTTCAATGGCCCGCATGATAAATGCATTAATACTAAAAACATCCATATCATAAAAATCATTACCACGTGCAATATGTTCTTCAATATCATCTATAACCGCACGTGAAAGTTCGTGAACGGATGCAATAGGCACATCTTCTTTATTCACCTCACCATCCACAAAATCAATGCGCCCATAACGCGCCATTTCTTCCAGAGAAAGTTCGGGTTTCATTGAACGCTTTGCATCCCCGGTACTCTCAAAATTTTGCACGTTTTTTTCCATATATAATCTGCATCATCAAAGTATACTTTTTTTTAGTATACACTCTCTTTGCAGTAACTGCATATCGTTATTTGCTCTGCCGTTTACACGCATCCAGCGTGCGATTGACTGCGGCGTCGGCGATGCGGTTTTGGGAGCGTGGCACGTGCGTAAACGTCACGTCCTGAAAGTCCAGCATCAGATTCCACACCGTGATGAACAGCTGCTGCATCGCGGCATCTGCAATCTTGTACTCGTGATTAAGTTGCTTGACAACCAGCTCGCTGTCCAGAAAGCACGCTACCCGTATCTGCCGCGCCTTTACCTTTCCGACAAGCGCCTTGATCTTCTTCAGCCCAAAGATGAGCGCTTGGTACTCCGCGTCGTTGTTGGTTGTCTCGCCGATGCACTCACCGTACGTCTTGCCCAGCGTCTTGATGTACACACCGATCGCCGCCGGACCGGGATTGCCCCGTGAGCCGCCGTCGGCGTAGAGCTCTATTGTGTCGTATTGCGTCATACCTCCATATTACACCCACACCGTAACCTCTGCCTCATATGATTGTAAGATTAGAAGACTGGACTGCTTCACGATTAACTACGGATTCAACCAGAGATATATCGTACCAACAACAACCAGTATCGTGAAAATGATAATCCCTCGTTTAATCACCTTTTGTCCTCCGATAAAAAAGAGCGCGAGTACGGATACTTCCAATATGATTGATATCGTTACAGTAAGAAACATCGTAGCATCCACACTACCAATCAAACTGCCAATCATGCCGACAACTGACGGAACAGAGAGGAGTCCGAGAAGAACCCAATCACTTCTTGTTAACGTGCGAATGTCTCTCAACGACCGGTCCTTGGAGAGCATAATGATCAACATCTCCCGCAAGGAGTATGGCGGAGATGTTGATCGCGATGATGATATGCGGTAGAACGGATGGCGATACAGATCAATGCTAAGCATCAGAATTGCCACACAGACTGCTAATAAGATTGCATCCGGAAGGAAATTCCCATAGAACGTATCACCAAAAAAACCAGGCAAAGCAAGAAAAGGTAATACAAACGACCTATACCTATGCCCATATATGTAATCTTGCACGCCAGCAAAGACTACAACAAAGGTAAATATGGAAAGGATCCCCATAATGAGGATCATAAAGCCAATCACCCTCCTCTTGCCATAGAGAACACCCCAAGCGACATAGGCAAGTATATAGAGGAGTGGAACAATAATCGGTAATATCAGAAAGTAAACAGCGAGACAGCCAAAACTATCACATCCATGCATCATTTGTGGGACGGAGAGAGATAATGCTGCAAAAACAATAAGAACAAAACCCGCCACAACCCACGCTTGCCACGGGCGTTGCGCCGCGTATTCATAATCGCTGACAGCGTACGCGTTTCTCTCATCATTAAGCATACTCGTTTTTTAGTGATAACCTCAATATGTTAAGTATACCATAAGACCTATCTAGCCAAACACTTTTTTCTCTGTCTGATTGCCTGTTTAAAAAAATCTACAGCTCCCGATTTGCGATATCCTCCACCATCAACTGCACACTGCGACGACCTTGCCAGATGTTTTCCTGGATACGTGCAAGGACATCTACACGCGTGCCTGGTGTGAGGGATGCAACTTTCTGTGCCATACTGAAGCCGATGCCGTCAATTTTTGTGGCGGGGTTATCCCTGTCGGCAAAGGTGAACTTCACGTGTTTACCGTCAGTGCCAACCATTCGCAAAGTATCAATAACCAGATCGGTCACGGCAAACAGTGGCTCGTCATTGCCGATACCGAACGGCGCAAACTTTTTGATCTGTTGTGCAAGCTCCAGTGTGACGTCGCGCGCGCACACTTCCGCATCCACAAGTACGTCGCTGTTCACACCACTCATCTGCGCAATCTGCGTGCGCACCTCCGCGTCAAACGCCTGCGCAAACGCGTCAAACTGTGCGCGATCCACCGTCGCACCGGCAGCGGCCGCGTGCCCGCCGTATTTAATGAGTGCACCAGGCAGTGCCTTGTTAACAGCATTAAGCACTTCCACAACATGAATGCCACTGCGACTACGGAATGAGCCGAGCGATGTCTCACCTCTGTGCTGAAACACTCCTACCGGACGCTTGAAACGTTCTGAAAGGCGTCCTGCCGCCAACCCGACCACACCATGAAAAAAGTTTTCATCCCCCACCACGATGCCGGCTGGTACATTGTCCATAGCGCGAATACGTGCGGCAGCGTCTTTTGTTACTTGTTCACTCACTTTGCGCCGCTCGTTATTCATTTCCTCCAGCTGACATGCGTGTGCGTGCGCCTGCACCGGATCATCTTCTATGAGGAGCACGTGCGCATCTTGTGCGTGGCCCATACGTCCGGCGGCGTTGATGCGTGGCGCAATCTGAAACCCAATCGTGTGCGCGGTAATCGGGCGACTTCCATTGCTCTTAATGCGCCCCACCTCAAACATCTCTTGCAGCCCGACGCGTCGCGTCTTACCCAACACAATCAGCCCATACGTCACCAGCGTGCGATTCTCGCCGACAAGCGGCATACAGTCCGCTACCGTCGCAATCGCTACGAGATCCAACAACCACTTAACGCTCTCCGCCCTTGTCGGTGCCAGACGCATGTAAAGCGCCTGCGCCACTTTAAATGCCGTACCGGTTCCACACAGATCCGTAAACGGATAGCCACTGTCCGGTATCTTGGGATTGATAACCGCCACTGCATCCGGTAATTCCTTTGGTACATGGTGATGATCAATAATAATACTCTCCATTCCGCGCTTTTTGGCTTCAGCTACCTGCACGATATTTGTAATTCCGCAGTCCACTGTCACAATCAAACCGACGCCACTATTCGCAAAGTGTGCGACCGCCTTGTCTGAGAGTCCGTGTCCATCATGCTCCTTGTGTGGAATATACACTTCGCTAACAAAGCCTAAATCATCTAGAACCGTCTTAAGTAATGTTGCGCCACACACACCATCCGCATCGTAATCACCATAGATACCAATCTTCTCCCCGCGCTCGCGCGCTGTGGCAAGTCGCGTGATACATGTATTCATTGCATGAAAGGCAAAGGGATCATTAATATCGCGATCATAATTCGGCGATAAAAAACGTTCCTGTTGCTCCTTCGTGGTAAGTCCGCGCAAAAGCAAAAGCCGCGATACAATATCGCGAGGCATTACTACATGTTTACACGTATGTTTTTTAACTGCCCATTGCATGAATGTATTTTAGCATATCAAAAAGCGTCACTCTGTGACGCTTGATGCGAACTACATAGATCTTACTCACATACAAACTCAATCGTGCCAGTACGCTTTGCGGCATCACGTATTGTTATACGCGCAATCATCTTTTCCCCATTTTTGCACTGCAGGAGACCACTTTGTATACCAAGCTTTTTTGCAAGCTTTTCTGCGTCACGTGCATAGAGATCTACCTCAACATCGTATGTTGCATCACCATCTACAATAGCATTGATCCGTTCCACAATATCACCTGGTGACGCAAACTCATGCACAAAAAAATCGCGCGCGCCACATGCCTGTGCACGCTCGCGATCACTGCTGTGCCCCAAGTGCGAATTGACGACAACGGGAATATCACACGTTTCCTTACATTCTTTGAGCGCCTCCATCATACGAAAACCATCCATACGCGGCATCACCGTACCGCTAAGAATAATATCGGGATGATACTTGTGCGCAAGACTAAAACCCTCCAAACCGTCAATTGCTGTGTAGACATGGAAACCGCTCTTGCGAAAAACCTCCGCATACATCGCTCGTATCTCCTCATCATTATCAACAATAAGAATTTCTTTGTTTTTCGCCTCCATCATATTTTTTTATTTTTGTATGATTATTTTCATGTCGACAACGCACGCATCCTTACCGTCATTATAGACAAAAAGCGGATTAATATCAATCTCCTGTATCCATTCATTTTCAATCATTATCTGCCCTACCGCCGTTACAATATGTGCAACCGCAGCGCTGTCATATGGCTGTTGCCCACGCGTAGTGCGAAAAAGAAAGCCAAAGCGTGATGCTTCAAGACGCATACGTATATCCTCAACACTAAACGATGGCACAAAGAGCTCAGTCATTGCAATTTCCTCTGCGTAAATGCCACCGTAGCCAATGAGAACAATTGGCCCAAATGTTGCATCACGCTTTGCGCCAATAATCAGTTCAATACCATGCTCCACCATCGGCTGTACAATAACGCGCTCACCGGGGAATCTTCTTTGCAATGTTTCAATTGCATCATTAAGTTTAATGCCATCCTCAATACCAACAATCACGCCACCTTGATCTGTTTTATGTAGAACTGTCGGTGCATCTACTTTCACAACACATGGAAACGTTACACTACTTGGCGAGTCGTAGTTCATGCGCCATGCATGAACAAGTGGCACATCATATAATGTGCAGATTTTCTCAATCTCACTGTAATACAAAGATGGTCGCTCTTCGTCCACAACACGTGCATATATTTGCGCACCACGCGCATGACGTTTTTCATTGTACGCTGTTGCCGGCGCATCGCTGTAACGATACGCGTGTGCTTCATATAATGCGCCAAGTACAGCAACGACACGCTCTGGTGTCGGTACCGTTGGCACGTTATTACGCAAGAGAAATCTCCGCGCATCCTCAACACGCGCACCGCCAACAAATGCTGTAATGTATTTAATATCATTACGTTTTTCGCATTCCTGCACAATTAAACGTGCAATGTCCATTACCGGCGTTTGCGCTTGTGGCGTCAAGATAGAAAAAATTGTATCGCACGCTTTTTCGCGCGCAAGGGTATCAAAAACGCTTTGATAGCGCGCAGTATCAGCGTCACCAAGAACGTCAATTGGATTGACGGCCGAAGCTGCGCGTGGCAATTTTTTTGCAAGAGATGTTTGTACGCTTTGTGCGATGCGGTGTACCGGCAGATGCGCACGATCGAAGCTATCAATTGCAAGAACACCAAGTCCGCCGGCATTTGTAACAACCACGCTGTCGCAAACCGGCGAAGCACCGTACCGGCGCATAAAAGCGATGACATCAACAAACTGCGAAAAAGTCGTTGTTTGCACGACGCCATATTTGCGACAGACCGCATCAAAAACAGCACTCTCCTGCATAAGTGCGCCAGTATGCGATGCGCTTGCCTTTTGCCCCGCTTCCGTTGCGCCGCCACGCAGAACAATAATCGGCTTCTTGTCCATCATTTCACGTGCCTGCGCAATAAAGTGTTCACCATTGGCAATATCTTCTATGTATAATGCCATAACTTCTGTCGCATCATCCTGTGCTAAAAACGACATTAAAAGTGATTCGTCAATTTGCATTTTATTGCCAAGGGATATCACGAAAGAGAAGCCTTGTGTTGTTAGCGCTGCTTGATCTAAAAGCGCAACTGCCAGTGCGCCTGATTGTGAGAGAAGTGCAACGGAACCGTCTGCAAAAACATGTGGCGCAAACGATGCATTCGCCTTGATGCCAGGTGTGATAAAACCAAGACAATTTGGTCCTAAAATCGCAAGCTTATTTTCATTTGCAAGGCGCAGGAGTGATGCTTCACGCGCACGTCCTTCTTCGCCACTCTCACCAAACCCTGCTGCAATGACGACAAAATTACTGCAGTATTCCATAGAGGCGCGCACAACATCTTCTACAAGATGTGCCGGCACAACAACAACTGCGCAGTCAACCTGTGGCTCCGGCGCATCGGCAAGCGATGCATAACATGGTTGCCCATACACTGTTTCGCGATGTGGATTAATGCACACCGTTCGCCCCGAAAAGCCACCGCGCACAAGATTGTGCGTAATCATCGCACCCGTTTTTCCTCCTGTATCTGTTGCACCAATAATTGCGATTGACGTTGGTCTAAGCAAGCGTCTCAATTGCACACGATCCGGCGCAAAGCGTACTTTTTTTCTTTTTTGCACGTCCATTGTATTTATTTTTCTTTTTTGATATGTCTCTAACTGTCACAATCATTATACCCCATTTATCATTTCTGGGAAAACGGTCATCACATATAAACAAGACATGCACATAAAATGCATGTCTTATTCATATACTCCCTTTGATTAAGCTCTTCCGGAAGCTAGAAACGCGCAGCATCATCAATAACCGTCTTCTTCTTGATAGAACGCGCACCACGCCGCGAAAGAACGCGTTGCTTCTCGTTATCATCACGAATTTGTTCTTTAAGCTTTTCCTCAACAAGATCAATCGCTGCCTCAATTGTTTGCGCTACCTCTTCCGCGCGAAAACTCTTGTGTGGCTCATAGAGCATTACTTCAACACGATAAAAGCCATGTTTATCCTGACTGATATCAACCTCTGCACGCTCCGGCGTCGTAAGCATTTTCTTCACTGCTAAAACTTTTTTCTCAACATATGCACGCTTGTCACTATCAACCTCCAAACCATTAAAAAGAAATTTGATGTTCATAATCATAGAACTTAACCATTTTTTACCACCCCTCCTTTCTCTATATAGTAACATACTGCGCAAAAAGTATGCCAGCCACACGCATGATCTTAAAAACCCACCATTTCCACCTCCTCTTGGAGCTGTACGCCCATTCGATCACGCACGCGCATTTTGATCATACTTGCCAACATGATCACATCTTCTGCCGTCGCATCGCCGGTTGCATTGACGATGTAATTTGGATGCTGTGGACTGCATAGCGCACCGCCGATTTGTTTCCCTTTCATCTCTACTTGTTCAATCAACCACCCTGCCGGCACGCGCCCACCACGACTTTTTACACCACGATCTTTTTCAAAAAGCTCTTGAATCTCTCTACGCACAATAGGATTCATAAAGAATGAGCCGGCTGCTCGCACATTCTGTAGGTGTCGTTTTTCGCGCTCTGCAATTGTCTGCTCTATTTTTCTGTGAATCGCTACACTATCACCTTTCTTTAGAGCGAAGGTTACAAACAAAATAACCCATTGCCTATGATTCTTAAAAAAACTATGCCGATAACCAAAATCACAAGCATCACGATCAAACGTTTGCACGCGCCCATCCTTAACATTCAACGCACACACCTGCACCGCCACATCTTTAACCTCCGTTCCAAACGCACCGGCATTACCCCGCACCGCGCCACCAATCGTCCCCGGAATACCAGCCATATTCTCCCATCCACTCAACGACGCATCTGCCGCTGCTTTGATAGTGTCAAGAAGCACAGTGCCAGCACCCGCTGTTACACGCGCGCCATCAATTAATACCTTTTCAAACGCCACTTTGATAATTAAGCCATCAAACCCACTGTCGCTGACAAGCACGTTGCTTCCTCCGGCCAGCACAAAAAACGGCACTTTCTTCTGTTGTGTCCACGCAAGCGCTGCGCGCACCTCTTCTTTACTGCGCACCTCCACAAAGTACCGCGCCGATCCACCAATCCGAAACGTCGTCAGCGGCGCAAGTGGCACATGTTCACGAATATTTAGATTACCTTCATAACTCATACAACAAAAATACTATTTCATTTGATTAATCTTTTTCAAAACTTCCTGCGCAGCTTGCTCATCCTCTTTACGTTGCTGCTGTGCCAATTGCTCTGTACTGGGAGGTGTGCGCGCCTCCTCCTGTTCGCTGTATTGCTCACCATGTTGTTCCTGCGACCGACGTTGCACATATTCACGCGCACCGTCTAAATCACCATCCTTAATATATCGCCAATACCTGCCATCCATAATACCGCCGGACACATGTTCGTAGAGATCCTTGATTATAGCAATTTTTTCTCTAAGAGCAAAAGAGTATCGCCCTTTTTCCAACAAGCGCACATGTTCCAACGGGACAAAAAGCTTGCCCGCTACCTCGGCGCGATCTTCTTCTGGACTCTTTTTTGAGTATTTTGATGAAAAACCTTCAAGTTTCTCATAGTTATCTTGCGGTGCATAATCACTCTCATTCTCCAAATATGGCGACCCCCCATGTTTCAGATATGTTGCGCGCCAATCATCAATTTCACCTAAAACATCACCCTCCATAGCATTAAATATATCATCTATGCGATGAAATAGTTCGTGATGCATCGTTTCTCGCCCATAACGATTGTAGTAATCTTGATTTCCAAAGATCTCTTGTCGTAAAATAATCTCTGATGGATCAGCATTCCACTGATAAATGCTCTGACCGAGTGCATATATACTTCTGCTCGGCTTTAGTTTTCCGAGAGACTCAAGAACAGCTCGCAATACTGTTGGTTTCATGCCAGCTATAATTAGCCGTAATCTGCCAGCTGATAATGTATTGAGCAATTCATCTGGATATAGTCGTAATTCATTATAAATTCTCTGTGCAATTTCCTTCTTTTGTTCCGCAGAAATTCTTTCTCCCTTGTAGAGAGATTCATTATGAAATTGCTCAAAAAGCTCCTGTTCTATGGCGGATTTTTGTTCGCCATCTTTCGCCTCTCGATACTGTCTAAGCTTATCCATGAGAAACTGTGCCTCATCGGAAGTTGCAACATAAAAAGCATCCCGCAATAGTCCTGAATCGTCCGTTTTCTCCGTTGTCTCAAGAAGCGCTCTTAAAACTTCTCTCACATCTTTTCGAATAATCTCCGGAGCATCAGAAAACTGCACTGCAATTCCGTAGCGTTTTTTGATTTTATCAATAATCTGTCCCAACGCC
Organism: Candidatus Moraniibacteriota bacterium; assembly: GCA_027031495.1. GTDB lineage: Bacteria > Patescibacteriota > Minisyncoccia > Moranbacterales > JALVQA01. Next base: position 208 of record JALVQA010000021.1, on the reverse strand, counting down.
AGATCCTCAACTGTTGGCTCCCCAACAAGTTGTTCAACCTCTCCATAAACACTATCTTCACCAGTTTCAACCTCTCTGTCTCCATCACCACGTTCTTTTCTGGTCGCTAAGCTACCAAGACCTTCGAGAACATCTTCCGCCGCTTTCGCAGGGCGACCGGTTACAGCATCATATGCAGTTACCGCAGCAATGCCGACCATATTCCTGA
>JALVQA010000020.1 GCA_027031495.1 Candidatus Moraniibacteriota bacterium | reverse complement strand
CTGTCTTCTTGGCTCCCAGATCAAGGGCAAAATACTTCACAATTTCTCTGAATTTATACTCTGAAATTTTCGCGCGCTTTACAATGCGTTTTTACTTGGTCATACAAGTGGTTTTTAACCATTTTAGCATGGTTAGCTACCCTTGTGCCTACTTTTTTAATTAAGACTTGCAGTTTTGTGGTTTTTTTGTATAATGGACACATTGCGTATGGCCCGTTCGTCTAGTGGTTAGGACGCCAGGTTTTCATCCTGGTAACAGGGGTTCGATTCCCCTACGGGCTACAATTAACCTAAAACAAGGATCATTACGCTTTGACCATTCACCAGGTTTCCAAAACATTATGGCTATCAAAATTTTCCCATGAATTGTAGCGCGTTAATGGTATTGATATCTTTGCATGTGCTATAATTTTGTGGGTGTGTTGCATATGTATAGTGTATGAAAAACGGCAGGGCACTTGTGATATTCTGTGGAGCGATGTTTTTTGTGTGTGGCATTCTTGTTGGATGGATTGCGCATGCATTTTTTTATTATGATGCATGCCTTGATATGGGTGGTGGTACCGATCCCGGTAACTATCCGATTTGTGTAATTAGGTAGCGTTTGTCTGTACGGTTTGTCTGTATGGTAAGCATGACATATTCACCTTTTCTCATTCTCATTTTTTTTCTTTAACATACCCTTTGGTTACTGGCGCGCACATGAAAAAAGAAAAAAGCGTTTTGGCGGCGTAATGCTTGCAATTCATGTTCCGGTTGTTTTTATTATCGTTGGTCGTCTCTTTTACACGTTTCCTTTTTCACTTACTGCAATTCTTTCAAGTTTTTTCTCATTTTTTATAGGACAGTTTGTTGGCGCGCTAGTTTACAAGCATCTATCCATATAATTGATATTTTTTCACGCGCAATAAACAGATCTGCATGCCAGATGCTGTATAACGCTGTTTGTGGCGCGGTGTGTTTGATGTTACAATGGAGATATCGATACGCTGGTATATGGGCGTTGAGAGGAATGATTAAATATTTATTAGGAAATATGACAAAAATAACACACGTATCTGCACGAGAGATTCTTGATTCGCGTGGTAACCCGACAGTTGAAGTAACCGTAGAAGCGGAAGGTGGTTTGCGCGCATGGGCAAGTGTGCCAAGTGGCGCATCAACAGGCGAGCATGAGGCGCATGAATTGCGTGATGGTGATAAAGCACGCTATGACGGTAAAGGTGTACTTACTGCGGTAAAGAATGTTGAAACAGAACTAGCACAAGTGGCTGTTGGTATGGATGCTACCGATCAGCGTGCCATTGATGAGGCAATGATTGCATGTGACGGTACGCCAAATAAATCGCGTCTTGGTGCAAATGCTATTTTGGGTGTTTCTTTAGCAGTATGTCGTGTCGGCGCGCAAGCGCGTGGTGTAAAATTGTATAAACATATTGCACATTTGGCAGGGCGCGACGAGCAAGCGCTCTCTTTGCCGGTGCCAATGTTTAACGTAATCAATGGTGGAAAACACGCAGACAGCGGACTGGCAATCCAAGAGTTTAAGCTTGTGCCACGTGGTGTGGAGAGTTTTGCAGAACAAGTGCGCGCTGGTGCGGAGATTTTTCATGCATTGCAGCGACGCCTTGAGGCAGAAGGGTATCGTACGGGCGTTGGCAATGAAGGTGGCTTTGCGCCACAACTTGAGAGTAATAGCGCTGCTCTACAGGCAATTGAAGATGCGGCACGTGATGCCGGTTATAAACCGGGTAAAGAAGTGTTTCTTGCAATTGATGCTGCGGCAAATTCTTTCTACGATGCTAATGCCGGTGTTTATGATCTGCAACCGGAAGGTGTAAGCGCACAACCGCAGGCACTAATTGCACTATACCGTGAATGGATTGAGAAACATGCACTTATAAGCATAGAGGATGGCTTGGATGAAAACGATTGGGAAGGGTGGCGTGCAATGCGAGAACAACTTGGTGATTCGGTGATGCTTATTGGTGATGATCTTATTGTTACTAATGCAGAGCGATTACAACGTGCGATTGACGTGCGTGCATGTACAGCGGTACTCATTAAGCCAAACCAGATTGGAACGGTAACAGAAACACTCAAGACAATGGCGCTTGGTGCTAAACATGGCATGAATCGCATTGTTTCTCATCGCAGTGGTGATACGTGCGATGATTTTATTGCTGATTTAGCTGTGGGTGCTGGTGCTGAGTTTATTAAGAGTGGTGCACCGAGTCGGTCAGAGCGAACAGCAAAGTATAATAGACTTCTATTGATTGAAAAGCAAATTAGCGTATAGAACGCTTAGATAAAATCCATAAGGAGTCATACCTATGAAAAAAGTTATATGCATCGGGAGCGCGCTTGGCGATGTTTTCTTGCCAACAAGTGATGGCATTGTTACCGATACACCTGATGATATTCTGGCAAAACGTAAGATCACGTTTGAATTAGGCGCAAAGTATCGTATTGAAAATCGCTACACTGCACTCGGTGGTTGTGCGCTTAATGTTTCAATTGGTCTTGCGCGTCTTGGTGCGCCATCAGCGCCATATAGTCTTATTGGTGGTGATGGCATTGGCATGTGGATACGCGATACTCTCATGAAAAATAAGGTTGATACTTCTCTTTTGCGTCAAGTATCGGAAGCGCAGACAGACCTTTCCGTTATACTTGTCAATCGTCGTTCGGGTGAGCGTGTTATCTTTGTTAATCGTGACCTTCAAGAAACATTGATTGTTGATGCGTCTGCTATGGGCAAAGATTCTATGATTTTTGTAAGTGCGCTTTCGGGGCGGTGGCGTGAAAATTATGAAATTGTGCAACGTTCCATTGATGAGTGTGGGTGTGCGCTTGCGTATAATCCCGGTCAAAGTAATCTTGACGAGGATATGGGTGCTGTAAAAGAGATGATTGCGCGCTCATCATATTTTTTTGTGAACAAGGACGAGGCGATGCAGATTGTTGCATCATGTGATGGTTATGACACACACCGCTTGGATGATGTGCAATATCTTTTTGCGCAATTGCGCGCACTAGGTGCCAAAACGATTATTATTACGGCTGGTCTTGATGGCGCATGGTTAATGCGTGAAAACGCTCTTTACTTTGCACCATCTTCCGGCGAGAAACCACTTGATACAACGGGTGCAGGTGATGCATTTACAAGTGGTGTGCTTGCTGCATTTGTGCGTGAAGAATCGCCAGAGACGGCGTGCGCATGGGGTGCTGTAAATGCGGCGAATGTTATACGTTTTTATGGAAGCAATACTGGTCTTCTTTCTCTGCAGGAGATGCGCAAGCGCGCTGATGTTTTTGTAGCAAAGGTAGAGCGGATCGGTGTGAAATAGTTGCTTTTTTACTGTATATGACGTACTCTTAGAGTGGTTCATTATGGTGATGTGGTGCACCAGACAACCGCTGTGTACGTTACTTTGTAACGTCATGGAGGAAAGTCCGGACACTCCTGTGTCTGTACGTTCAGACACAGAGCTGTGTAGCGGGTAACGCCCGTCTGTCGTAAGGCACGAGGTGCGAACAGAGACGGTGGCACTGGTGACAGTGCGCAATCCTCTTTTGAGGATTAGTCCTCTTGGCAACAAGAGGGGTGAAACGGCTAAATCCTTACACGAGTGCAAGACCGTGCCCTATACGATGCATAGGGAGAGTCGCATGAGCATACTGGTAACAGTATGCCAAGGGAAATGGTTGTCGTTGTCGTAAGACAAAACAGAATCCGGCTTATCGGTGCGCCACATCACTGTTATGAAAAATAAAAAAATATGTACAAGTACATTGTTTTTTATGTAAGCATACTCGTTGCTGTTGTGAGCGCTTCTCTTTCATGGTACAAGATTGTATATAACATCCTTCACGTTAATGCGTATAGTTGGTTAAATATTGCTATTACTCTGAGTATTATGGCTGTAGCACTCATTTTGAGTGCATTCGTGACGCAGCGATTGTGGCATATTAGCATTGCAGCATTTATTGTGTTTTTAAGCGCTTTCTTTTTTGCGCCGAGTATCAGTGTTTTTGTTGTGCTTCTTATTGCTGTTGGTCTGATAACTCTTATGACACGTGCTGTTCATCGTAGCATGCAGCGCCATATACATATTCACCTACCGACACATATGAAAGCCGGTAGTACCTATCTCGTAAGTGCGATTGCATTAATGATAAGTGTCGTTTTTTATGCGACGATTGTGCGGCATGATGCGGCACAAATTATATTTTCTCGTAGCTTACAATCAACTCTCGCCGGACCGATTGCCAGCGTCGTGCTACCAGCACCACTTGAAGAGGGGTCTGGTGCAAAGGGAGAGGTGACGGTTGATGACTTTATTGCATATGTTGTGCGTAATTCCTCTACGCAGGATGAAGGGAGTCCATCGCTTCGTTTTCTCGAAGATTATGCGTCTGCAATAAGCGCGCGTTTCAAGGGTCTAAATCTAGAACGCAACAATACAGAAAAGATTGCGAACACATATCATTCGGAAGTGCAACAAAGTGTAATAGCACACATGCGATCGGCACTAGCGCAAGAACTTGGTATGTCACTTGATGGTTCAGAGCCGGCAACACAAGTTTTTGCGCTTTTATTGGAGCGTTACGTTCAATCTTTTGCAGAACATAAAATTCTTCCTCATGGATATAAATTCTCAAAAGCGCTTGCTGGTGTTATAGCATTCTTTCTTTTTATAACGGTCACATGGATCGGATCGTTTGTGAAAGTAGCATGGATATGGCTTGCACATGGTCTTTTTGTACTCTTGCGCAAGAGTGGTATTATTCGTATAGCATATACAACCGTTCAAAAAGAATATATTGCATAGCAATTAGCACTCTCACTATAAGATTGCTAATTTCTCCTTTTTTATGTACACTATAAGGTGAAAGAAATTCTGTTATTTTGTTATGAAAACATAAAATATGGCAAAAGATTATTATGAGATTTTGGGTGTATCGCGTGATGCATCGGAGGCGGAAATAAAGAAAGCATATCGAAAACTTGCACACAAGTATCATCCGGACAAGGATGGCGGTGATGAAGAGAAATTCAAAGAGGTAAATGAGGCGTATGCTGTACTTTCCGATGCAAAGAAGCGTGCGCAGTATGATCAGTTTGGCAGTGCCGGCGCGCAAGCCGGTGGTTTTGGCGGTGCCGGCGGTTTTGACTTTAGTCAATTTGGCGGTGCCGGTGGCGTACATTTTGAGACGGATTTTGGCGACTTGAGTGATCTGTTTGGTAGCATGTTTGGCGGTCAGGACATGGGTGGCCGTCGTGCACGGCGTGGTCGTGATATTCAGACGGAAGTGACGATTGACTTTGGTGATGTGATAAAGGGAACAAAGAAAGATGTGTTTATACGGCGTCGTGCTACGTGTCAGACATGCGGCGGTACCGGTGGAAAACCAGGCGCAAAGGAGGAGACATGTACAAAATGTGGGGGCAAAGGACGCATACAACGTACGGTACAGAGCATGCTTGGACCAATCATGCAAACAGTAACCTGTGATGCGTGTAATGGCCGCGGTACTGTGTACAGCGAAAAATGTGAAACGTGTAAAGGTGAGGGTATTGTAGTAGAGGAAAAGACGACTTCTGTTGATATTCCCGCTGGCATTAACGATGGGCAAACGATCGCGCTAGCAGGACAAGGTGATGCCGGTACTTACGGTGCGCCGGCTGGCGACCTTCTTGTAACGGTGCATGTTACACCTGATCCGCGTTGGACACGTGATGATGATAATATTGTCACAACTCAAACAATTACATTCTCACAGGCAGTGCTTGGTGATAAAATTGCTGTGGAAACAGTTGATGGTTCTGTAAAGATGAAGATACCGGCCGGTACGCAATCGGGAGAAGTTTTCCGCATTCGTGGCAAAGGCGTTCCGCACTTGAGAGGCTTTGGTCGCGGTGATCATCTCGTAAAAGTTGTTATCAATGTGCCAAAGAAAGTGACACGTGCCCAGAAGAAGCTTCTTGAGAAACTGCGAGAAGAGGGGCTTTAAAATTCATGAACCGCTGACGTGCTGTTGGCGGTTTTTGTATTGCGCAGAAGAGATGTGAATGGTAGGATAAAAGTATGAAAATAGCAATGCTTTTGTCTGGTGGTGTTGACTCGTCGGTAGCGCTTGCGCTCCTCAAGGAGCAGGGTCACGATATCACGGCATTTTATCTGAAAATTTGGCTTGAAGATGAGACATCCTTTCTTGGTCACTGTCCATGGGAGGAGGATTTGTCGTATGCGCGTGCGGTGTGCAAGCAACTAGATGTGCCGTTGTCTGTTGTGCCATTTCAGAAAGATTATTACAAGCGTGTCGTATCATATACACTCAATGAGGTACGTGCCGGCCGTACGCCCAATCCTGATGTATTATGTAATCGTGAGGTAAAATTTGGTGCGTTTGTAGAACGTTACGGTGCAGATTTTGAAAAAGTTGCAACAGGGCATTATGCGCGTGTGCATACCGATGCACGTGGCATTACACACCTTCTGCGCGCACCCGATCCCATTAAAGATCAAACGTATTTTTTGGCAATGGTGCGACAAGAACAGCTTGCACATGCACTTTTTCCAATTGGGCATTTGCAGAAGAAAGATGTGCGTGCACTTGCAGAGACGTACGGTCTTCCAACAGCGCAGCGCAAAGATTCACAGGGTATTTGTTTTCTTGGTAAAATCTCTTTTCGCGATTTTATACGTCACTACTGCGGAGTGCATCCCGGCAACTTTGTTGACAGTGCAACTGGCGCGGTATTGGGACGACATGATGGCTTTTATTTTTATACAATTGGACAACGTAAGGGTCTTAATCTTAATGGTGGTCCGTGGTATGTCTGTGACAAAGACCCGCAAAAAAATATCGTGTATGTTGCGCACGGTTTTGCGCAACATGATCAGTGGCGAGATACATTTGATATTGGTGGGTGTAACTGGATTGTGGCACCGCCACAAAATGGTGAGCGCTTAGCGGTAAAACTTCGTCATGGTGTATCGTTTTATATGTGTACAATCAAAAAAAATGATAGCGGTGATAATGCAAGTGACGTTTCGTGGTCTGTAAAGCTTGAAGCAAAAGATCAGGGCATTACACCAGGGCAATTTGCCGTTTTTTATCGTGATGATGAATGTCTTGGCGGTGGTGTTATTCTCTAACGGCAAAGGTGGTCAAAATCTTGGTTGCTTATTTTGACCATGATACAATGGTTGTATGAAACAAGAACATGCACATCGCCATTTTCATGCTATGCGCGCAGATCATGTGTGCGCTGTTCTTAATACAGACGAGGAGCGAGGATTATCATTATCTGAGGCGAAGCATCGTCATGAAATTGGTGGCGCAAACGAACTACCACACGTACCACCACGAACATTCTTGCACATCTTTTTACAACAATTTACGGGTGTTTTAATGCTCGTGATTGTCGTCGCCGCTATTGCGTCTTTTTTGATTGGTCATGTTGTAGACGGTGTTTTTATCAGTGTTGTTGTTTTGCTTAACGCGCTTTTAAGTGCACTGCAGGAGACGAAAGCTGAGCGTGCGCTTGATGTGTTGAGGAATGCGCTCACGTTTCGGGCAACGGTGGTACGTGATGGTGCGCATCATGAAATTGACAGTCGTGATATCGTTGTTGGCGATATCGTTGTTGTTGGTCCCGGCAGTCGCATACCGGCTGATGGGCGCATTGTGTACGCACACAATCTTCTTGTCTCTGAGGCAGCGCTTTCTGGTGAATCGCAACCAATTGCAAAAAAAAGTGAGCCAATTGATGTGGCTACCATCGTAACTGATCGTGTCAATATGCTTTATGCTGGTACGACGGTAGAAGATGGCAGCGCAATGTACGTTGTGACAGCAATTGGTGCCGACACAGAAATGGGAAAAATTGCAACCTTAATTGATCAGCAGACGGAGCGTCTTTCGCCGCTCCAAGTTGTTCTTGCGCGTCTAGCACGCTGGATAACGGTTTTTGTACTTGTTTCTGTTGGTCTTTTTATTTTTTTTGGTCTTATGCGAGGACAGGAGTTGGGTGCTATTGTACTAGCGGCGATTGCACTCGTTGTTGGTACTATCCCGGAAGGTCTTCTGCCGGCAGTAACAGTTGTTCTTGTTCTCGGTATGCGTCGCCTTGCAAAAGAAAAGGCGCTCGTACGACGGTTACGTGCAGTGGAAACAATGGGTGCTGTAAGTGTGATCTGCATGGATAAAACCGGTACACTAACGACTGGCGAGATGCGTTTACGCTGTATTGTCACACCAGATGATATTGTGCGCGATGACGGTGCATACACCACTTGCCCATGCAGTGATGTGCAGAATGCGTCATGTACTAGTCTCCATAAAAATGCACTAATGATAGGTTTTTTGGTCAATGATGCTACTGTTGAAAATCCTGATGACGAGGCGGGTGCATGGGTTGTGCATGGACGTCCAACTGACCGTGCTCTTGTTCTTGCCGGGTTACATGCAGGACTGCGCCATGCAACACTTCTTTCTCATCGTACGTTGGTAGATCAAGTACTTTTTAGTTCTGCGCGAAAGTATGCCTTGCGTGTATATGCTACTGACACCGGTACGCAAGAGACATACATGCTTGGCGCACTTGAGCATGTTCTTTCTGCATGTACGCACATGGCGTTGTTAGATGGCGTTAGAGAAATGACGCCGTCTATGCGTGAGAAGGTACGTGCTTACGGAGAATCAACGACAAAGAATGGATATCGCCTTTTGGCGTGCGCTTGGCGCAATGATGAACAGATAAATAAAAAAGCGTGTGCACAAGAGATGGTTTTTGCCGGTTTTTTGGCACTGAGAGATCCTGTGCGCACTGATGTGCAAGAAGCATTGATAACCGCACAACGCGCAGGTGTGCGTCCTCTTGTTATTACAGGCGATCATCGCAACACAGCAATAGCAATTCTTGCCGATGTTGGCATGGACGTTGAACGTGAACATGTTTATAACGGGAGTGATGTTGACAAGTTATCCGATAACGAATTGTTATCCATTGTGAAGGATGCACAACTCTTTGCGCGCGTCTCTCCAGCACACAAGATTCGCATCGTGCGCGCACTTATGAGGCGCGGCGATGTTGTCGCAATGGTGGGTGACGGCGTTAACGATGCACCGGCACTTAAAGCGGCTGATGTTGGTATCGCAATTGGTAGCGGTACAGATTTAGCAAAGACTGTCGCTGATATTGTTCTCCTTGATGATAGTTTTAATACAATAGTACGTGCCATTAGACAGGGACGTTTAGTCTTTCTCAACATAAAGCGCGTCATATTCTTTTTGCTCATTGATGATTTTACGGAACTAATACTCTTTTTTGCGGCACTTTTTGCCGGCGTACCATTGCCGCTTTTGCCAGCGCAAATTCTGTGGATTAATCTTATTGAAGATGGTTTGCCCGGTATGGCGCTTACAGCATCACGTGGCGGCGCACACCTTATGCGACACGCGCCGCGTCGTCTGAGTGAAGCATTCTTTTCGCGTTCATTGGTGCTATTTGCATTAATTGTTTTTGTTGTGAGTAGTGTCTCTGCACTCGGCATCTTTTTTGGCGCACTTGCGTATGGTATACCTATCGAAGAAGTACGTACGATGTTGTTTATATTGATGAGTATGGATTCACTTCTCTTTGCATATATAATGCACACATTTGATACGCCACTTTTGTCACGACATGCTTTTACTAATACATACCTTAACGGTGCTGTTATTCTTTCACTAATAATTTTGCTTGTTGGTCTCTCTGTGCCTTTTGTGCGAAATATTCTTTCAGTAGCCACACTCTCCTTATCGCAATGGATGATTGTTGTAAGCGTGCTTATTGTTGAAATTGTCACTCTTGAGATTGCAAAACGTCTTTTTGTGCGTGCATAGACAAATGTGCAAAGAATGCTGCTCATGCTCTGCATTCAGTGACATATCCGATAATTGACAGGATATGCTTTCTTCTTTATACTTGCTCTATATACAAGGTTGTGACAGAAAATATCATTATGATCTTTGATGTTCATGCCATGTGTATGAGTAATTCGTGATTATAATGACATCATGGCAACAGGAACAATCGTTCGTCTGACGGACAAAGGTTTTGGTTTCATTGCTCGCGATGGTGAAGAAAAGGATATTTTCTTCCACGCAAGTGAACTACAAGATGTAAATTTCAATGACTTAAAGGAGGGTGAGAAAGTGGAATTTGAAGTAAGTGACGGACCAAAAGGCACGCACGCAGTCAACATAAAGCGCGTATAAGTGTTGAATTAATCATATGAGAGAGTCGCAGCTTGTCTGCGACTTTTATTTTAGTGTGTTATACCACAGCAGTGGGATTGTTACGAGACGTTCGTGTTTTTGCTTTCTTATCCTAATGCAACGAGTATTGCGCCGCATATCATGAGAATTGTTGCTACAAGTTTTCGGCGCGCGTGTAGCGTTTCTCTAAAAGCGTATAACCCAATGAAAAAGGTGAACATTGGTGCAAGGCGCTTTAGTGCGACAATTGGCGCAACCGGACCACTGGCGAACGCTATATACGCACTTCCGTTCGCACCGGCTGCTACTATGCCAGCAGCAACTGTCCACAGCACAAATTGCCATATCGGCATTGTCTGCGTGATGCTGCGCATTCGTTGAAAGCCGCCGCGCACAAATACGATACTCACGAAGGCGATTGCAATAGCAACGTGTGTTACATATGCAACAAAGAGTGCATCATGTGTAATGATGACAGCGTCTTTTTGCCACGCCGGTGGGATGCTGTAGAAAAAAATTGCAGCGAAGAAGAATATGAGTGCTGTGCGGTTACGCGCCACCTTTTGTCTATCGGCATGAGAAAGGTGTTTGTGTGCACGATATTCCATAACGACAGAGCCGAGTGCAATAATGCTCACCCCAATAAATTGCCGTGCTGTTGGCACTTCTCCAACTACAAAAAACGCAATGAGTGCTGTTATGAAAACGCCGCATACAGAGTATGCTGACAAATATGACAAATCTGCCATATCCAGTGCCCTGTAAGAGAACACTACGCCAAGTATGGTGAAAAACGTTGCAATAGCGATGTCCCACCAGAGCCGCAAGGTCATTGCATCGTGCACTAGTGTTTTGTGTAGCATCCAGTATATTGCACCAAGCGTTACACTGGCTGCAGCAAACACGAAAAATGCAACGATGTCATTTATGCCACCGACTCGTAATGTGTGTTTTTTGATGGCAAGGCTCACTGCCTGCAGCGCCGCTGAAATGATTGCTAGAAAGGTCCAGTCCATAGCTCTATCACTTTTTAGTAATAAAAAATGTACGACGCATTATAGGGTGCATCACACAATGTGCATAGTGCGCGCGCTGTTTAGCGCACACGGTACTTGCCGGCAAGTAAATCATTAAGACCTTTGCGTTCATTTATGCGTGCCTGCTGAACGAGACTGTCAGTGCGCAAAAGCTTTGCATACTTTTGATGAGCAGGTTCACCGGACAATGCAATCATGTTTTCTGCAATAATAACGTCAACTTTGATAGGATCGTTTTCTAGATATTTCGCATACACTTGCTGAATCTTACGTAGAGCTTTCATATCACCTTTTATCTGATCTTCCAGCGTATCTGTGAGAATCTTTTCAATTTTTTTCTTGTCATCATCGGACATTTCATTGGCAAGATCCTTTCCAAGATATTCTTCGTGCAAAGCATGTGTAAACATTGCCCATGCACGCATTGCATGAAAGCCATTTGTTAGAATTTTGATTTTTTTTAGCTTGCCAACTTTATCAGGATGATTCTTTGCCCATTCAGCCAAAGCGCGAGCATTACCAAATGTAGAGCCCGTTGATGGCAGTGCATGTACCATATCTCTATCGAGCTTATGCTTAACAATAAGCTTTTTCCTCATTTCCTTAGCACGAGATTTTCCGCTCTGTTCTACACCGCCAACCGTAAAAATATTGATATTTTTATCAGGATTATCCTTCTTAAATTTTTTAACATACTGGACGACAGCACGTTGACGCGCATCACCGCCGACAACCTCTACTGGTTCACCATCTTTTTCCAAGTTTGCCTTTGGATTACCTTTCACGTGCAGTGGAAAATTCTCATATTGCCCATGTCGTGTCTCATTAAGAGATGCACCCAAAACAATCACCATCTCACTTTTCTGCTTATTCTGTTCAGCAGAGTTTTCTATTCGTTGTTCTCGCCGCACGACACCTTCTATAGTTTCCATTGATTTTTTATAACTTAGAAATTATATGTGTTTTTTGTGCTTATTTTATCTACAGTAAACTACAGAATAGATTTTGCTGCAAATATATGCGCTGCTGTGATGGACGATCTTTACTGCCACACTTTGTAAGTGTTCTTACATAAGTACTTATGCGGTCTATGAGGGTATATTAAAGTTGTGTACTTTTAGAAAAAGTGTATCGTACGCATGTAGTATGTTGTTGCACGAGTAATGATGTGATGATATAATGGCTTACACTACTAATAGCATTAAACAGTGGTTACTATGGCATTAGATCAAGCAAAACTCGAAGAGCTTCGTGTAAAACTTCAGAAAGAGAAGGAACGACTAGAGAGGGAACTAAGTGCTATTGCACGTAAAAAAGAGGACGGTAAATTTGAAGTTAAGTTTCCGGATGATATTGGTGATCGCAACGATGAGAATGCGACAGAAGTGGAGGAGTTTGCAGATATGCTTGCGGTGGAGAAGGCGCTTGAAGCACAGTTAAAGGATGTAAATGATGCACTTGCAAAGATGGAGAACGGGACGTATGGCATCTGTGAGAAAACGGGACGAGAAATCCCACTAGAGCGCCTTGAGGCATATCCTGCAGCGCGAACGGTTGTTGATGCGTAAGATGGTGAACAATATGCAACAAACAGTGTTCCTTGTTGGAGGGATGCTGTTTTTTGTGTTTATTGACCAAATAACAAAACTTTGGGCACGCAAGAACCTGGGTGAAGGTGTTCTTCTGTGTAATGACGGTATTGCGCTTGGTGTGGCGGCACCGCGTAGCGTAACAGTAATCGTGACGGTTATTATTATCATCCTTTTATGTGCATGGTTTATGCGTCACCGTGGTCATGCTCTTGTAGAACGTGTTGGTTTAGCACTTCTTATTGCTGGTGGTAGCGGCAATTTGATTGATAGGGTTTACTATGGATGCGTTACTGATTTTGTAGCGTTTTTCGGTCTGTGGCATTTTAATATTGCCGATGCACTTATCGCAGCTGGTGTTGCACTTCTTTTGTGGCACATGATTGTCGTTGTGCCTGCGCAAGGAGATGGTTGTCATACGCGCACTACTACCAATGTGATAGACTAAAATGAAAGCATGTAAGTAAGAGAAGTTTATGCCTGCGAAAATTTTTTCAGCTGCAACAGTTGGTCTAGATGGGGAAACTATCGAGGTGGAGGTTGATGTTCTTACGGGCGGGTTGCACAATTTTACAATTGTTGGTCTGCCTGATACAGCCATAAAAGAATCACGCGACCGTGTTGGTGCGGCGATCAAGAATACCGGCATGAAGCCCGTGCACCAGTGTGGGCGCATTACGGTTAATCTTGCGCCTGCCGATTTACCAAAAGCGGGACCGATCTATGATCTTCCGATTGCACTTGGTATTTTAAGTGCGACACGGCAGATAGACGCGAATATGGCCGGCAAGATGTTTTTGGGAGAGCTCGCCCTTGATGGCAGTGTACGTAGTGTTGTTGGTGTTTTGCCAATGGCGCTTTTAGCAAAAGAGCGGGGGATTAGCGAAGTTTATGTTCCCGCTGCGAATGCATCTGAGGCGAGTGTGGTTGAAGGCGTAACGGTTTATGGTGTAAAAAATCTGACACAGGTAGTTGCGCATCTTAGTGGCGCGTCACGTATTATGCCAACGCCACATACAACATTTGATGACGTTGAACGTAATGGACAAATGTACAGTGTTGATATGGCGGATGTACGTGGTCAAGAGCAGGCAAAGCGCGCACTGGAAATTGCCGCTGCCGGCGGGCACAATGTCTTAATGAGCGGGACGCCAGGTAGTGGTAAGACGCTCATGGCAAAGGCGCTTCCGAGTATCCTGCCGGATCTTACTTTGGAAGAGAGTTTGGAAGTGACAAAGATTTACTCTATTGCTGGGCATTTGCAAAAGGGTGTTGCACTTATTACAACACGTCCCTTTCGTACGCCACACCACAGCGCGTCAGCTGTTTCACTTATCGGTGGTGGAGCTGTGCCGAAACCTGGTGAGATTTCATTGGCGCACCATGGTGTACTCTTTCTTGATGAGTTTGCTGAGTTTCCACGCACCGTTCTTGAAAACTTGCGTCAACCACTTGAAGATGCTGTCGTTACAGTGACGCGCGCACGTGGACATGCAACATTTCCCGCAAACTTTATTCTTGTCGCCGCAATGAACCCATGTCCGTGTGGCTACGCAACAGATCCAGAGCGCGTCTGCAAGTGCTCACAGATACAGCGTGCACGTTATCAACAGAAAATCTCCGGTCCTATTATGGATCGCATAGATCTGCACGTCGCGGTACCGCGTGTAAAGATCAGTCACCTTGAGAGTGCGCGTACGGGTGAGACAAGCGCGACTATTCGCGAGCGTGTAACGCGTGCACGAATGCTTCAAGCGCAGCGCTTTGGACAGCAACGCACAAATAGTACGATGAGTGTTGCTGATATAGAAAAATATTGTGTTCTTGACCAGGAAAGCAAAGATCTTTTGCGTCGTGCCATTTCATCACTTAATCTTTCAGCGCGTGCATACCATCGCCTCATTAAAATTGCACGTACAATCGCAGATTTGGCGCAGAGTGAGCGCATTCAATCACCCCATGTTGCTGAAGCAATACAATATCGTTTTACGGATGATACAATGGGATACTAGCTATGAAGCGTATTTTTGTTGTCAGTATTATCGGTATGAGCGTATTTGCTTATGGTATACATTTTCATGCTAAGGATGCTCTACGGGAAGATACGCAGGCAGAAAAAACGCTCCGTGTTATAGAGGATGGTGTCACCGTAGTTGCTCGTGCGACGGGAAATACGGTTGATGATTTTCTTGCACAAGCAGGATGGTCACTTGATCATGGCGATCGCACTATTCCGCCACGTACAACACGCGTTACATCTGGCATGGTCATTGAGGTTATACGTGAACACGCTGTAACAGTAGATGTTGATGGCACGGAACGCACGTGTAAAGGATATGCGTCCGATGTAGGGATGTTGCTGCGCATATGCGGCATTGCATACACTGCTGGTATTGATGATATTACGCCGCCGCTAAGAACGCCCATTATAAACGGTATGACGATTAGTGTTGCGCATGTTGAGACACGCGAAGAAGAGCGAAACATGAGTATGCCATTTAAGACGATAACACGCGCGGATAAATCACTTCCCTTTGGCACAACACGCACTGTACAGAAGGGAAAGAAAGGGCGTGTCCGCGTTATTGAGCGCGTTACATACAAAGGCGGCAAAGAAGTGCAGCGCAAGGAAGTGCGGCGCATCGTTATAGAAAAACCACAAGATGAGATTATTGCCAAAGGCACAAAACTGAAACTTGGCAAAAAGCACACGGGGCAGGCAAGTTGGTATGCATACAAAGGATGCGACTGCGCCGCCAATCCGTGGTTGCCGAAGGGGAGTTATGTTAAAGTGACAAATAAAGCAAATGGCAAAAGTGTGGTCGTGCGCATCAATGACCGCGGACCGTTTGTGCCGGGCCGTATTATTGATCTGGACAAAGTTGCCTTTAAGAAGATTGCTTCTCCCGGCGCCGGCGTGATTGATGTTATTATGGAAGAAGTAAAACAGTAAGATACGTTTCTATGTCTTTTGATACAGTATTTAAATACGCGCGTGATAATACACGATGCAATGGTGCTGCGCGTAGTGCGCGGGAATATCTTGACGGTTTACGTGATGAAATAGACGAAGTATATAATGAACTAAAGCGCAATAATAACATCTATCTCACAGATGAGCTGAGCGATATTTTGTGGGATTATTGCAATCTTTTAGTGCAGTGTGAGAAAGAGGGTCTCATTGATAGTGCTGATGCTGTTTTACGTCATGGTGCTCAAAAATATGCAGAACGTTTTGACGCACTTTTAAGTGGCTCTAACGAGTGTTGGGAAACTGTAAAAAAGCGTCAGAAGGTGCATTTGAAGGGTAAACATGAAAAACGCTATGGTACAGCATAAACCTAAAAAATCACTAGGACAAAACTTTTTGCGTGATAAGAATGTAATAGACCAGATCATCGCTGTCGCCGATATTGATCACACATCTACTGTTGTAGAAGTTGGTCCCGGTGAAGGCATTCTTACGCAACCACTTGCAGATCATGCTGGCAAGGTAATTGCAATTGAAGTTGATAATGATCTTGTTCCTCTTCTGAGAGAGCGTTTTGCACAGAAAAAAAACGTCTTCATAGAACATGCCGATATCCGACGTGTGCACCTGAAAGAACTGCTCGCGCGTCACGATATCACAACATACTGCGTTGTGGCAAATTTGCCATACTACATCACATCATCCATCGTGCGACTGTTTATGGAAAACAAAGATGTGCCGCCGACACACCTGGTGCTGATGGTTCAAAAGGAAATGGCTGAGCGAATTATGGCATCACCCGGTGCGATGAGCATCCTCTCTGTAGCAGTGCAATACTATGGCGATGTATCGTTGGTGTGTGAGGTGCCACGTACGGCGTTTGTGCCGGTGCCAAACGTTGATAGTGCAGTCATCAAGATTGTTCACCGTGGTATACAGACGACACGGGAGGAAGACAAGGTATTTTTTCGCGTTGTGCGCGCCGGCTTCAGTGCGCGCCGTAAGATGTTGGTAAATAATTTAGCAAGCAGTTTTCACTGTGACAAGGAAGAGATAAGAGGGCTTATTACGCGCTGCGGTCTTGCAAGTAATGTGCGTCCGCAAGATCTCAGTGTGCAGAAGTGGCAAATTCTTACAAATCAAATAAAGGCGGCGGGCTATTAAATATTAAAGAAGAAATAGAGCATTTTTTGTGAAGGATGCGCGCATAATATAGTATCGGTCATTTTTCATTTTTATGAAGGGATTTTTTGTAATTATACAAAATGTGATATACTATACAGTGTATATGTACGCTTATATAGATATATGGATTTTTGACAATAATCCGTGTTGTGTTTGCGTAAATTAAATAAGTTATCTACTACTATGAAAAAAGAAAAAGAAAATCAAGAGAGTGTGTCTACGGTAGGCACTGACGCTTATACAAATGAGGAGGCACGCAGTGCACAGGAAGAGTATGCACGTAAGTTTGAAAGAGGTGAGCGTGCACAAGTATCGTCAGCGCGACGTCGCAAGAGAAAAACATCTCGCTGTCCCATGAAAGGTATTAGTGCTCGTGGGTGGACGGTGATTATCATTATTGTTGTGCTTATTGGCAGCGGAGTATACTTCAAGTCAAAAGGTACTTCATCATCATTTCGCGGTCTCTTTTCTGGCATGCCAAAGACGGTTGAGGATGTTGATGCAAAAAATGCACAACAATGGGGATATGCAGTTGGTACAGTACTTGGAAAGCAGGTTGCGCAAATGCTTGCACAAGCGCCTGGTCATGATGAGATGGATATGGATATGTTTATGAAGGGTCTTAGTGATGCTATAAAGGAAGATGCGCAACCATTACTTTCAGAAGAACAAGTGCAAAAACTGCTTGAGCAACGTCTACAAATGGAGCGAGAAAAAGCAGCAGCAGAGGCACAAGAAAATCTCAAGAAGAGTGAAAAGTTTGTAGAAGAGTACGCAAAGAAGGATGACGTACATAAGTTAGACAATGGCACGCTTTATACTGTAAAGGAGGAAGGTGATGGTGCGCGTGTTGGTGATTCTGATGTGCAAATCCACTATCGTGGTACACATATTACCGGTGAAGAGTTTGATAGCTCACGTGCAAATGGTTCAGATAAGCCCGTTACACTTAATTCAAAAATGGTCATTCCCGGCTTTGCTGAAGCACTAAAGAATATGCGTGTTGGCGATAAGTGGGAGATTGTTATTCCTGCGGATCAGGCATATGGTGAGGCTGGTATGCCGCCGGCAGGCATCGGTCCAAATGAAGCATTAATCTTTGAAGTTGAAGTCGTTGGCATCGGTAAAGATGCTGTTGATAATAAGCAAAATGATAGTGACGAAGAAGAGAATGCTGAAGATAGTGATACTACCACAAGTGATAGCGAAAAAAACAGCAGTGAGTCATAGTCAATAGTAAAAAAAACGGCGCATGTGCGCTGTTTTTTGTTTTGCAAAAATGTAAACTTGCGTACACTTTTCTTTGAGAGTATTATGAATATGACGTATTAGATAAACAAACTGTAGAATGACACATATGACTAAATATATTCCTGTAATTGGCATGGAGATACACTGTGAAATGAAGACGGCATCAAAGATGTTTTGCTCTGAGACGAACGGACTCGGCATGGAAGAGACGCCAAACGAGCACATTGATCCTGTTACGACGGCGCAACCCGGCACGCTACCGGTGCCGAATGAGGCTGCCATTCGCGCCGTGCAACGTGCGGGACTGGCGCTGGAGTGTGAGATTTTGCGCGAGACAAAATTTGATCGCAAAAACTACTTTTACCCTGATTTGCCAAAGGGGTATCAAATCTCACAGTATGACCAGCCATTGTGTCAGAATGGAAAGTTGAAGGTTGGTGAGCGGACAATTGGCATTACGCGTATTCACATGGAGGAGGACACGGGGAAGTCGCGTCACCCCAAGGGCGCTGATTATACACTGGTGGACCTCAATCGCGCCGGTGTGCCACTGATGGAGTTGGTGACCGAGCCGGATATTGAGAGCGGTGCCGAGGCACGAGAATTTTGCCAAAATCTCCAGCGCATTATTCGCTATCTCGGCATCTCTGATGCGGATATGGAGAAGGGGCAGATGCGCTGTGAGGTCAACATTTCACTGCACAAAGAAGGTGAAGAAAAGCTCTCCGGCACAAAGGTGGAAATTAAGAACCTGAACTCGTTTCGTACTGTTGAGCGTGCGGTGGCATATGAGATTAAGCGACAGACGGAAGTTTTGGAAAGTGGCGAGGCAGTTGTACAGGAAACACGCGGCTGGGATGATGTGAAGCAATTGACCTTTAGTCAGCGCGCAAAAGAATCGGCACACGATTATCGCTATTTTCCAGAGCCGGACATTCCGCCAATGGTGTTTGACGATGCGTATATTGAAGAGCTGCGACGTACGTTACCGGAGTTGCCATCTGCTAAGCGTGCACGCTTTCGAGAGGAATATGGCATCAGTGAGGAAAATCTTGACGTTATTATTTCTGATAAAGATTTTGCCGATTACTTTGAGCACGTTGTGAGTGAGTTGTACGAAAAGTGCGCCTCGGAAGAAGTTCATGCACAGAAAGAGCGTTTGGTGAAACTTGCGGCAAACTACCTTGTCAATGAATTGCAGGCGTATATGGTGCGAGATCAAAAAACGATTGCCGATATCAGGATTACGCCGGAGAACTTTGCAGAACTGATTGGTTTTATTGCTGACGGCAAAATCAATTCTAGCGCTGCACAAAAAGTACTCACGCTCATGTATGAAGGGCCGGAAGATGATCCAAGTCGCATCATTGATGAGCACGGTCTTGCGCAGATGGATGACGATGATGTGCTGGAGAAAGTGGTGCGCGCTGTTGTGGACGCAAATCCGCAGTCTGTCGCTGACTACAAAGCAGGCAAGGACAATGCTCTGAAATACCTTATGGGACAGGTGATGAAAGAAACTAAAGGTAAGGCGAACCCACAAAAAGCAACACAAATGCTCAAAGAGCTTCTCTCATAGTGAAAATTTGTTGTGCAAATAAAGACGCCGAGGAATGTTTTCCTCGGCGTTGGTGGTTTTTTCTCCTCTTCTAATTCATACTTTTTCCCTCCTCACCATGATGTCCCTGGCCTTGATTGTTTGTTGCGACAGCGTCCTTGCTGTCAGTAACTGCGAAAGCCATTGCGCAGATAAGCGCAATGGCAATGACTGCAATAGCGATAAGTGACAGCATTTTTCCCCTCTTTCTGTTAATGACACTCTAGTTATAGCACAGACTGTGAAATATGCAAGAGCGTCTTACTTATCCTTTTTTCTGTTCTAACTTTTTTACAAAAGAACACTTACTAATGTGAATTGCATTATGTTTGTTGTTTTGCTCGTTATCGCAGTGCGTCAAGGTGGAGAAGGTAGTAGTAAAAGGCGACTATTTCGCGTACAACAAAAAACGATTCTTTGATATAGCGGCCGTGGCGGTATGTGCTTGCATGCATTGTTGCACGGAGGTTGTAGCGGCGCGCGAGGAGGTGAATGCGGCCGAGGTGAAAGTCATTGGAAACGAGGATGTATGAGCGGTGAGGATCAAGGTGCGTAAGTGTCTCACGTGTGCGCACACCGGCATAGTCTGAAATAATAGCATCTGTCGGAATGCTATTGGCACGCGCTATGGACTGCATTACATCTACTTCGTGGTGTAGTGGCGGTGCGCTTGGTCCGCCGGAGAGAATAAGGCAATGATTGCTGTAATTATTTTTGTAGAGGTCTATTGCTTCCAGCATGCGGTCAGAAAGTGCGTGACTGGGGCGATTTCCGGGCCATACAGCGGCACCAAACACGACGATACAGTCTGCCGGTGCATCCGCGCGAGCACCATAGTGCGCCGCAATCCACACAGCAGGCACTGCAACAAGAACCGCACCAATGAAGAATAATTTTTTGAAGAATGATAACATCTTTTTATGTGTAAATATTTGCAATAGTGTTACTATCATGCTTCCCGGTGGAGAAAATGTCTTACAATCTTTTGTGTGGCGTCCGGTGTTGTGACGATGTGGATGTGCGCACCGTGTTTCTGCCAGCGGCGAATCCACGTAATTTGTCGCTTGGCAAACTGACGACTTTCACGAATGATGCCGTCACACATCTCCCGGTAAGTACACTTTTTTTGCAACAACAGCGCACACCATTTATACTCCAGTCCAAAGCGTTCCAGACGTTCATAACTCACACCGTGTGTGTCGTGCAGTGCGCGTACTTCCTCCAGCATACCGGCGTCTAGACGCGGTTGGAGGCGTGCGGTGATATTGCGTTCAATCTGTGTCATCGGTGGAATAATTGCAACAATCAGTGTTGTGCGCGGGTCTGGCGGCGTGGTCTGTGCAGACGGGACATATCCCAGTGCTGTGCAGATTTCAATGGCACGCATAAGGCGGTGACGGTTGTGCTGTTCGTTTTTGCGCCGAATGTCTGCAGCCCGGCGCGCATCACACGCTTCCAAGCGTGCAAGAAGTGCATCGTACGAGAGTGTGGCAAGCTCCGTGCGCAGCGCATCGTTTGGTGGCACGGTAGGAAATGGCATGCCTTCCAAAAGGGCTTGTACCCAGAAGTGCGTCCCACCGCAAACAATGGGGATGATGGCACGTGAGTACAGTGCATCCAGTACGGCACGGGCCTCGTGGACAAACCGTCCGGCGCTGTAGTCTTCTGTGGGGTCAGCAACGTCAATCATGTAGTGTATGATGCCACCGGAAATGTAGGGACGTGCGAGGAGTTCTGTTTGCGCGAATGTCTGGAGCGTTTTGATAGAGTATGCTGGAGACAGTTCTGGCTTATTGCTTTTATCTGCTTGTTTCGGAGATGTGCGTGGATGATTGCGAGAGATAATGCGCATCAAGTCAACGACTGCTCCCGGTTCCTTGCCGCTGCCGAGATCCATGTGACGGTAGACCTGTCGGCTGTCTGCACCAATAACAGCACCACCACACATATGTGCGACAGCAATCGCTGCATCACTCTTGCCGGATGCCGTCGGGCCGATGATGGCAAGTGTTTTTCTAGGCATTTTGCAGTTGCGCAAGAAACTCCGACAGGGCAAGGACGCCCATGTCACCCTCATCGCGGGAGCGGACGGCCACCGTCCCTTCCGCTTGTTCTTTTTCGCCGACAATGAGCATGTACGGAATTTTTTCTTTTTGCGCGGTGCGGATGCGCTTGCCGAGTGTTTCAGATTCATCGCGCAGCTCCACACGGTAGCCACCCTCGCGCAGTGTGCGCATAACGTCAGCAGCATAATCCGCAAACTTCTCAGAAATCGGTAGCACGGCGATTTGCACCGGTGCGAAGCGCAGTGGTAGCTTGCCGGCGGTGTGCTCCAGAAGGACGCCAATGAAGCGATCCAGACTGCCGGCGATGGCGCAGTGGATCATGATCACACGCTCTTTCTCACCGTTTTCGTCAATACACGTCAGGTCAAAGCGCTCCGGCATATTCATATCCAATTGGATAGTTGCTACTTGGTGCGTGCGCCCGAGCGAGTCTGTGGCGATGAAGTCCACTTTGGGTCCATAGAGCGCCGCCTCACCGGGCGCTTCTTCGGCCTCTACACCGCGCTCACGGGCGATGGCGCGCAGCGTATCTTCCGCCGTACGCCAAAGTTCCGGTGTGCCGAGATATTTGTCCATCTGTGCCGGGTCATGGAAGGAGAGGCGAATCGTTTTGAATGCGAAGCCGAATGTTGTGTAGAAAGTGTCAATCATATCCCAGACAACAAAGAACTCCTCACGCAACTGTGAGGGACGACAGAACACGTGCGCATCGTCTTGTGTGATGGACAGCACGCGGGTTAGGCCACCAAGCTCGCCGCTTTGCTCATCGCGGTAAACCATGGTGGTTTCCGCATAGCGCTGGGGCATGTCGCGGTAGGACATCGGTGTGCGGGCAAAGATTTGCGTGTGGTGTGGGCAATTCATCGGTTTGAGTGCGTACTCCTTGTCCTCGTGTCCGCGCACGTGAAACAGCTCGTCCGCAAACTTCTGCCAGTGGCCGGACGTTTCGTAGAGTTCTTTCTTGGTGATGTGCGGAATTGTCACACGCTGGTAGCCGCGTGCACGGCGCAGTTCCCAGACGTACTCATCGATGAGTTGTCGCACCAGTGTGCCTTTTGGTGTCCACAGTGGCAATCCCGGCCCCACAAGTTCCGAGAAGGTAAAGAGGTCCAACTCCTTGCCCAGCTTGCGGTGGTCGCGCTTGGCGGCTTCGCGCAGCATTGCTTCGTAAGCGTCCAGCTCCTCTTTGGTGCTAAACAGCACGCCGCTCACGCGCGTCATTTGGTCGTTGTTCTCGTCCGCCTGCCAATAGGCGCCACCGAGCTTGGTGAGTTTGAGCGCGTCACGTGGAATTTCTTTGGTGTTCGCCACATGCGGACCTTCGCAGAGGTCTACGAAGTGCTCGCCGGTGCGGTAGATAGACACGGTGGTGGCGCCTGTTGCGGCAATTTTGTCAATGAGTTCCAGTTTGTAGGGTTGATGTAAATCGCGAAACAGCGCACGCGCGTCGTCCAGCGAGAGCTCCTCGCGCACGAACTCAAGGTTTTGCGCCGCGCGCTTCTTCATCAGTTTCTCAATGTTTCTTAGGTCGGCGTCGGACAGCGGCTGCGGTGTCTTCATGTCATAATAGAAGCCGGTGTCCGTGACCGGACCGGTGCCCAGTTGCGTGCCGGGAAAGAGTTCCATTGTTGCAAGCGCCAACAAGTGTGCGGCGCTGTGGCGCTGTGCAAAGAGAGTATCATGTGATTTTGTAGTCATAAAAACGTAGTTGTTAACTATAAAAGATTTCCGTCTTATATTACTGTAGTGTACATTCTTTGTATAAAAAATTCAAATTGTAAAGTGTGGTATAATGAATACGAACTCAGTATCAATAATTTTTGGTATAAGCTGTTTAGTAAGGAGTAGAACGTATTTCAATTATGACTCATGATTCACATACATCGGATATTTCAATTATCATTCCGGCATATAAGGAGGGAGAACGTCTTGGACGTACACTTCTAGAAATTCAAGACTACTTTGCGCATCATAACAAGTATAGTTATGAGATTTTGGTAATAGTTGATGGTTCGCCGGATAATACAGCAGAAGTTGCGAGAAATTATGCAGATCGCATACCGCAATTGCGTGTGATTGATAATAAGGAAAACCACGGCAAGGGTTATGTTGTGCGACAAGGTCTCTTGACGGCACGTGGAAGGTATCGTCTTTTTATGGATGCTGATGGTTCCACATCTATTACGCATCTTGATGCATTCTTGCCGGAGTTGGAGAAAGGTTGCGATGTTGTAATTGGTTCGCGAGATATTAACGGTGCGTTTATCCAAGTGCATCAGCCGCGTTATCGCGAAATCATGGGCGATATGGGTAATTGGCTTATTCGGATCGTGCTTGGATTGTGGAGATATCCTGATACGCAATGTGGCTTTAAGATATTGCGCGCTGAGGCGGCGGAGGCCATAGCGTCACGTATGGTGGTGGATCGGTTTGGCTTTGATTTTGAACTGATTACATTGGCGGAGCGTCTTGGGTTTTGCGTGAAACAGCTGCCGGTACGTTGGCTTAATGAAGAGGGATCAACGGTAAGTTTGTTTGGTCCGAATGGTTTTGTACAAGTGATTATTGATTTATTTAAAACGCGCTGGCGGCTGATGACAGGTGCATACAATATTCGTGCATATGTAAAAAAACGAAAAAAAGCTGCGAAAAAGAAAACTGCTGCGTAGAAAAACTTTCGCATTTTAGAAAATACAAAACACAGAGCCATGGAAAATACAGAAGAATACACAACAACATCTGAGTTGCGACAAAATATGATTACCGGTGAGTGGGTTATTATCGCAACGGGTCGTGGCAAGCGACCGGATGATTTTATTGAGGAAGACCATTCTCTTGGTGATAACGCACCGGATCCGTTTAGCGATCCTCTTGCATCGGGGCAGGAGGAAGATGTTCTCATTTATCGTGATCAAGATGGTGAATGGACAACACGTGTTTTTCCCAATAAATATCCGGCACTTGCGCCAACGGACTGCGTTGATATTATTGAAGATGGGCCACATGTTGGGGTTGGTGGCTATGGTATTCATGAGTTGGTTGTGACGCGCGATCCACACAAACACCTTGCACGTCTTGATATTCCCGCCATTGCAGAGGTGATTGATGCATATCAGGATAGGTACTTAACACATATGCGCTTACGCAATATACGTTATGTAAGTATTTTCCACAATCATGGCCCGAAAGCTGGCGCTTCAATCAGTCATCCACACTCACAAATTTTAGCACTGCCGGTTGTGCCCATTGTTGTTCAGGCGGAGCTTGAAGCAGTGACGCGTTTTTACCGCAAGAATAGGGTAAGTCCTTTTCAGATTATGTTAGACTATGAGCTTTCTGTCCGCTCGCGACTTGTTGCGGAAAATGACGATTTTGTTGTATTGTGTCCTTTTGCGCCACGTGCTGCGATGGAGATGTATATCATGCCGAAGGAGTTGCAGCCGTACTTTGAGCGTATCACGGATGCAAAAAAAATGGCGTTGGCAGAGGTTTTGCAAGCTGCACTTATGGCGCTGGATCGTGGACTCAACAATCCTGACTACAATTTTTTTATTCATACAGCACCATGTACGGGATGGGATTATGAACACTATACGTGGTACATTGATATCGTGCCACGCACAGCAAAAATTGCCGGTTTTGAACTTGCGACGAGCATGGAAATTGTGACAGTAACGCCGGAAGATGCCACACTTTTCTTACGTAAGCAATTATAAGGTGAAGAGAAGTTTTTATGAAAGATATGATTATTGGTACAGTGAGTGATCTGCCGGCGGAACTTGCGGTATTTCTCTTGGCGATGGTGCCAATTATCGAGGTGCGTGGCTCCATTCCTCTTGCAATAGTATCTTATGAATTGTCACCGTTTATGGCGGTCATGTGGTCGTTTCTGGGGAATACTGTGGCAGGTTTTTTGATTATTGTAACAGCAATGCCGTTGGTGCGATTCATTATTGAGCGGTGGCATGGTGCGCGAAAAGTGTGGGAGCGATATATTCATCGTATCGAAACAAAAAATCGCGCAGCTTTTGAAAAATGGGGTGCCATTGCTCTTATCCTTTTCGTGGCAATTCCTTTGCCGATGACCGGCATTTTTACAGGCGCCGTTGCATCGACAATTTTTCAAATTCCACTCAAGAAAGCATTGCCGCTTTTGTGCATTGGTAGTTTTATTGCATCAATTCTTGTGACGATTATTACACTTGTTTTTGATGCGACCGTGTAGGACCATCTTGAAAGAAGTGGTATAGTTAAATATATGAAAGATTTACTTATTATTGCAAACCTTAAGATGACAATGGTGCGACGTCGTGATGTTGTGGCGTACTGTGACCAGTTGCGCAAGGGTCTTGCACATATGTCGGAGCTCAAAAAAGGTGTGCAACTGGTCGTGTGTCCGTCGGCACCACATTACGAACCGGTACAACGTGCAATGCATATAGAGCCACGTATTGCAGTTGGTGCGCAAGATGTTTTCTGGGAGCGACACGGATCCTACACAGGCCAGATCTCGCCGGTAACGCTGGAAGACAGTGAAGTGTCATATGCGCTTGTTGGACATAGTGAACAGCGACGATTTGGGCATGTTACCGATAGTGAAATTAGTAAAAAAATCGCAGCTCTTTTGAATGTCGGTATCACGCCTGTTATCTTTATCGGTGAAACAGAAGAGGAACGGGAACGCGGGCACATGAAAGATGCATTAACATTTCATATAAACACAATTACTCGCACGGTGCGTCCGGAAGATATTACGCGTTGCGCTTTTGTATATGAGCCTGTATGGGCAATTGGTGGTACAGTAACGCCGACGGCGGAGGAGATCATGAGTGCGCGCATACTTATGCAAAAAATTTTGACCGATACATATGGTGCGCACCGTGTACGTGCTATTCCGTTTCTTTACGGTGGTTCTGTTACACCAGAGAATGCTATAATGTTTACACAAGATATCGGTATACGTGGCGTTGTTCTGGGGCGTTCCGGAAGAAATGTTCGTTCATTTTTGCAAATTGCTGCAACATTAAATCATAATTTAAATAAAGAAAACTAAAATTATGCGTATAGCAATCAATGGTTTCGGTCGTATTGGCCGTGCGGCCTTTAAAATTATTCGTGAACGTGATGACATGGATGTTGTTGCGATTAACGACCTCACAGATGCTGCGACGTTAGCACATCTTCTTTCCTACGATACGGCATATGGACCATATAATGCTGAGGTAACAGCGCATGATCATATAATTGTTGTTGATGGTGTGGAATATCCTGTTCTCGCTGAGCCGGATCCTGCCGCATTGCCATGGGCCGAGTACAATGTTGATGTCGTTTTGGAGTGTACTGGACGCTTTGTAAAGGATGGTGCTGCGCGTGCACACATTACAGCTGGTGCGAAGCGTGTTGTTTTGAGTGCGCCGGCAAAAGGGGAGGGTGATGTACCGACATTCCTTGTAGGCGTTAACCATGATGCGCTTACCGGCACGGAAGATGTTGTATCAAATGCATCATGTACAACAAACTGTATTGCGCCGGTTGCGGAAATAATGCACAGTACGTTCGGTGTGCAAAAAGCGATGATGACCACAATTCATTCGTATACGGCTGACCAGCGTTTGCAAGATGCACCACACCGTGATTTACGTAGGGCGCGTGCTGCAGCACAAAATATTGTGCCGACAACAACAGGTGCGGCAATTGCGACAACAAAAGTAATTCCATCGTTAGCAAACAAGTTTGATGGCATCAGTGTGCGCGTACCAACAATCGTTGTATCGCTTGCTGATTTCACGTTTGTGCTTGCACGCAATGTAAGTGTTGATGAGATCAACGATGCTTTGACAGCGGCTGCACAGAGCGCGCGGTATAATAGTGTATTAGCTGTGACGGATGAACCACTTGTCTCATCGGATTTTATTGGCGTGCCGCATTCAAGTGTTGTTGATCTTAGTATGACAAAAGTAGTTGATGGTAATATGGTCAAGGTTGTAGCATGGTATGACAATGAACAAGGTTATGCACATCGCTTGGTAGATATGGCGCACATGGTCGGTTCCATGGTACAGCAACAATAAAGGTTGAAAAAGAATCTTGCAGAACACGCTCTCTCTATAATATGTAGAGGCGCGTGTTTTATTTTTTCATAACAGTGTATACTTCGTGGTATACTAGA
Organism: Candidatus Moraniibacteriota bacterium; assembly: GCA_027031495.1. Lineage (GTDB taxonomy): Bacteria > Patescibacteriota > Minisyncoccia > Moranbacterales > JALVQA01. Next base: position 32,729 of record JALVQA010000020.1, on the reverse strand, counting down.
AAAAAGAAATAGTATAAGTGTAAAGATTGTGCACTTTGTAAAGATATAAAAATATGTACGATGTTATTATAAAAAACGGTACGATTATTGATGGTACCGGTGCGCCGATGACAAAAAAAGATGTCGCCATTCAGGATGGTAAGATTGTTGCTGTGGGCGATCTCTCCCATGAGAGAGCGCATGATGTCTACGATGCGACGGATCGGTACGTTACACCTGGCTTCATTGATATTAATAATCACTCTGATGCGTTTTGGAAAATTTTTACAAATCCAACACTTGACTCACTTGTATATCAAGGTGTAACGACGATTGTTGGTGGTAATTCCGGTTCGTCGCTTGCCCCACTTTTGTCACCGGATATGATCAAAAGTATACAGAAGTGGACAGACGTTTCGAGTGTTAATATTAATTGGCGAACGGTAGATGAGCTTTTTGATGTTATTGAACATCGTAAGTTGTCGTTAAATTTTGGCACACTTGTTGGTCATGCAACACTGCGGCGTGGTCTTCTTCATGATGAACAGCGGGAGCTTACCGACGATGAACTTGGTCAGGTTGTTGCCATGCTTGATAATGCTCTACGTGATGGGGCGCTTGGTCTTTCGACAGCTCTTTTGTATGCACATGCGCGAAGTGCAACGCGAGATGAGCTCGTGCGTCTGGCAAAAGTTGTTGCGCGCCATGACGGTGTCTATGTTGCATATCTTTCTGATGAGATGGACGGTGTTGTAAAAGCGCTGGAAGATGTTATTGCCATTGCGCGTGAAGCTGGCGCACGTCTTCACATCGCACATCTTAAAACGGTCGGTGAGAGGAATTGGCCACTCATGCAAGATGTTCTTCGTACAATTCGTGAGGCGCGCAGTAATGGCCTAACTATTACAAGTGACGCTTATCCATATACGGTGATGAGCGCCGTTTTGTACACACTCTTGCCTGATTGGGCGACGGATGGTGGGCGTACAATGATGTTGGCGCGTCTCAGGGACCCGAAAATACGTGCCGACGTTATAGAGCAAATGCAGCAAAACCTACGTATAAATCTTGAGAATGCCGTCTTATCTGTATCACCACTCGTAAAACAAGTAATGCATCGTCGTCTTGGCGATATTGCACGTGCACAAGAAAAGTCGGTAGAGGAGGTAGTTGTTGATATTTTACTGGCAAGCAATGGGCATGCAGTTGTTCTTATCGAGGCATTGAGTGAAGATGGTGTACGCGATGCTCTTGCAGAGGACGGTATTATGGTGGCATCGAATGGCGGTGGCTATGCGGAAGAAGATTGGCAGACCGGTGAGGTAATTCATCCGCGTAGTTTTGGTGCGTTTGCGCGATTCTTAGGTCACTATGTGCGTGATCATGCACTTATATCATGGGAAAAAGCGATTCAGAAAATTACATCGCTACCTGCACAACAATTTGGTATTATGCAACGTGGCGCGATCGCGGAAAATATGCATGCCGACATTACAGTCTTTGACCCGCGAACTATCAATGACCGTGCAGATTTACAGCAACCATATCGTTACGCAGAAGGTATTGATGCTGTTATGGTAAATGGTACGTTTATTCTGCGCGATGGTGTTGGTATAGAAAGAAGTGGCGAAATCATACGTCGTGCGCATGCATGATAAATAATTGGTAGTGTGTAGGTATTGTGAAAAACGAGAAAGAAATGATAGGAAAAATTATTTCATGGAATGTAAATGGCTTGCGTGCTGTGGAGCGCAAAGGTGCGCTACAGACTTTTTTGGATGTGCATGCACCTGATCTCTTTCTTCTCCAAGAAATCAAGGGTTCTGTAGAACAATTTTCTCCCTATCTTACGCAAAATGAAGCGTATGCACAGCACTATCACAGCGCACAAAAGGCGGGTTATGCCGGTACTGGTATATGGATTAAGCGAACATTTTTAGAGCATTTGCAAAATATTGCCTTTGATACGCACGTACCACATCTTGTTAATGCGAACGAAGGGCGTGTGTTGTGTCTGCACTTTTCATATGCTAAAACTTCCTATAGCATCCTCTCCGTATACTTTCCCAATGGTGGTAAGAGTGAACAGGCATGGCACGATAAACTCACCTTTTACGATGATATCCGCGCGTACATGAATACACTGCATGCACGCGGGCGTGTTGTCGTTGTTGGTGGCGACATGAATGTGGCACACAAGCCAATTGATCTCGCGCATTCGAAAGAGAATGATGGAAAAATTTGCTTTCATCCGGAAGAACGTGCGCGTATAGACCGTTTTATTGCAGATGGATGGGTTGATGTGTGGCGCGCGCTGCATCCTAATGAAAAGAAATACTCGTGGTGGAACATGGTAACGCGCGCACGTGAGCGCAATGTTGGATGGCGTCTCGACTATTTTTTTCTCCACACATCATTTATGGAGAATGTTACAGATGCTTTTATTGATAACGATATCTACGGATCTGATCACTGTCCTGTTGGTATAGAGTATACATTCTCATAATGTCGCGGAGAAACATTTTATAGAGATTTTGAAAGTGTTTAGGATGTGTTATTGTAAAGGAGTGTACCACATTCTGTTTGATTGTAAGTATATATAGATTTATGGCACAAAAAAAGAAACACCATACTGGTCTAAGCGGTGATGTGAAGCGCAGTATTGTTGCAATTTTTCTCTTTCTCTGTGCACTTATCAGTTTTCTCGGTTTTTTCTCGTCGGCGGCGATTGTTGGCGAATGGTTTAATAGTGTCTTTGGGGCACTTTTTGGCTACGGCAAATGGATCATGCCACTTTTGATGATTCTTGTCGGAATTATTCTTCTAAAACGGCAAGAGCGTACAGTTTTTTATGTCGGCAATATTATTGGTTTTGTTTTGGCGTTCTTAAGTATTCTCGGTCTTTTGCACATATTTATTGATCCGGAACAAATGAAAGATGTTGCGCAGAGTGGTCACGGCGGCGGATATAGTGGTTATGTACTTGCTGTTGGTTTACGAAAATTTACAGGTGTTATTGCCGGCGTTGCCATTCTTATCGCCATGCTTTTGTCTAGCGTTCTTGTTTCATTTAATCTTTCTATTTTGCCGATAATGCGTTCTCTTTCAGAGCGTGTGTCATCTGCAAAGGATCGTGTGCGTGCACTTGGACGACGAGACGAAGAGTATGATGAGGAATACGACGAAGAATATGATGATGACGAGGATGAAGTAGATGGCGATTACGATGATGAAGAAGAGTACGATGACGGTGAAGAAGATGATGAAAATGACGAAATCGATGTGAATATTAAAAATATGCGCTTTGATGATGCTGGACGTAGTAATGTCGCCAATGATAGCAAAACTGGCAAGAAAGATAGTAGTACTCATGAAAATGACGAATATGACGACAATGAGAATGATGAGCTTAATGAGGATGCATTTGAAGCTAAGCCTCAGAAGAGTGCTGTAAAAAAGGAAAATGTGTGGGAAATTCCACCTGTTACCCTTGTGCAGTCGTCAGGCGATGATAAAGCGGTTGCCGGAAACACACGTCGTGTGCAAAAAATGATTCAAGAGAAATTCTCTAATTTTGGCATTGATCTTGTCCCTGCGGAAATCGTTGTTGGTCCAACAGTTACACAATACTCGTTCCGTCCACCTGCAGGCGTGAAGCTATCGCGTATTACGGCACTTGCGGATGATCTTGCTCTTACGCTTGCCGCGCACTCTGTGCGCATTGAAGCACCGATTCCCGGCAAATCATTGATTGGTATTGAAGTGCCAAATACAAAAATTGCAAGCGTGCGTATGCGCGATGTGTTGCGGTCTTCTGCGTTTCCTTATCGTAAACCGGGTCTTAAGATGGCGCTTGGAAAGGATGTTAACGGTAAATATGTTATTGCGGATCTTGCAAAGATGCCACATGTTCTTGTTGCCGGATCAACAGGTTCTGGTAAGTCTGTTACGATTAATGCAATGATTGTATCATTACTTTACCAGAACACGCCTGATGATTTGCGTTTTATTCTCATAGATCCAAAGCGTGTTGAGTTGTCGCTTTACAACGGTATTCCGCATCTTCTTTCCGAAGTTATTGTTGATAACAGTAAAGTGCTCAATGCGCTTAAGTGGGCTGTGCAGGAAATGGAGCGTCGATATATACTATTGCAAGTGGCCGGCGTTCGTGACTTGGAGGGGTACAACAAAAAAGTTGCATCTGGCACGCTTAATCCCGAGGAACACACAAAGCTTCCTGCAATTGTTATTGTGATCGATGAAATGGCTGATTTGATGGCATCGCATGGTAAAGAGATAGAGGGCGTAATTGTGCGCATTGCTCAGATGGCACGTGCTGTTGGTATTCATCTTATTCTCTCAACGCAGCGTCCAAGCGTGGAGGTATTGACTGGCTTGATCAAAGCGAATATACCGACGCGTATTGCACTGCGCGTTGCAACGCAAATAGATTCGCGCACGATTATTGATCGTCCCGGTGCCGAAACGCTTATCGGACGTGGTGATATGCTTTATCTTTCACCGGAGCATCCACAATCAAAGCGTATCCAGAGTATCTATATTACAGAAGAAGAGGTTAAGAATATTGTTGACTTCTTGCGTAAACAAGAGTGGGCTGATGATGCAGAGGATGGTCTGGAAGAAGTGATAGAATCAGCACAGACGAGTGGTACAGCGCATATGATGGATTTTGCGCCGGATGAAGAAGCGGGCAGTGAAGAGAGTAGTGATCCGCTCTACGCTGAAGCGAAGGCGCTTGTTATCAAAACACGAAAAGCTTCAACATCGTATTTACAACGACGTTTTCGCATTGGCTATTCACGTGCGGCGCGCCTTATTGATGAACTTGAAGACAATGGTATTATTTCGCCAGCAGATGGCGCAAAGCCACGCAAAGTACTCGTTGATGAAAGCGAGGATGGTGCCGATATTGATGAAAGTCAAATACCAACGTAATGGTATTTGCAAGTGTGTAAGCAATGTATTTTGACTGATGTATGTATGCAAGACAAAGAGAGTGCAAAAAAGATGAAAAGTGTGCAAGCGCGCTTTTTGAACATAAAAAAATTGATAAATGCACGCTTGCTGCACGTCTGAAGGCGTTGCGAAAGGAATGTGCGCTTACGCAGGAAGATGTTGCCGATAAAACGTGTGTGCATCTCAAACACATTAAAGCACTTGAAGAAGGGCGCTTTGATGATTTGCCAGCACCTGTGTATGTGCGTGGTTTTTTGCGTACAATAGCGCCTGTGCTTGGAGTGCATCCAAAGCATCTCGTGACACTGTACACTCGTGAGCTTGGTATCAAGAAAAATGTTGGCAAAGCAAAAAGTGTGCATGACAATGATAGTGCACGTCCCTACGTTGTGAAGAGAGTACATCTTTATCGTGCGCTTTTCACAAAACGACAAATTATTTCCATTGTCAGTGTACTTTTCGCTCTCGGTGGCGCGCTCTATCTTTTTACCGTTTTACGTTCATTTATTGGTGCGCCACTTGTTGTCGTGGCTACACCGGCAAATGGTGCTGTTGTAAATGAGCCGGAGATTGTTGTTTCCGGCACGACTGATCCGTCAGCTACGCTTTCTATCAGCGGTGAGGATGTTATTGTTGGTCAGGATGGGCATTTTGAAACGCGTGTTTTTTTACAAGAGGGTGTGAATGATGTTGTTGTACGTGCAAAAAATCGCTTTGATAAAGTGACAGAAAAAAGTATATCTGTGCGCTATGCAAATCCTGAGCCGCCGCAGCCATCACCAACGCAGACACATCTTCCCGATACCGTAAAACTTTTTGTACGTGTGGAAGGTGCGCGCACATGGTTAAAAATTATCGTTGACGGCAAAGAAATTCTGGCAAAGACTGTTGAGAGTGGCTTTAATGATGTTTTTGAGGGTAAAGAAATTAGTGTAACATCCAGTGATGGTGCGCGAACTATGGTGTCACGTGACGGAGAACATTTCGCGCCACTTGCCAAGATAACGGGACTTGTGAAGGATGTGCGTTTTACAGTTAATGATAGTAATAACGCACAGGAGGCACAGTTTTCAACTGTTGATGTTGACGAAAAATCTGGCGATGATAAATCTGTGACAGATGCTGAAGATGTAATGCAGGAGAAAAAAGAGACCAACAAGGAGACATCAAATAAAGATGTGGTAGAATAGGTGACATGGGGGAATGTAATTCCAAAAGATAAATTGTTATGGCAAAAGCAAAGAAAGAAGCGATGGCAGACAAGAAGGATATCAGCTCCGTTGTTGATGAAATCAAGAGTAAATTCGGCGATGGTATCATCATGAAATTGGGAGATGTTAACAATGTTGATGTTGACGCAATTCCCACAGGTGCAGTGTCACTTGATTTAGCGCTTGGTATCGGCGGTGTGCCACGTGGCAGGATTATTGAAATTTATGGTCCTGAGTCGTCAGGAAAGACGACGCTTGCACTTCACGTCGTAGCGAATGCGCAAAAGATGGGCGGCACGGCAGCGTTTGTTGATGCGGAACATGCACTTGATCCGCAGTATGCAAAGAGGATTGGTGTAAACGTTGATGAGTTGCTCATTTCGCAGCCAGACTCTGGTGAACAGGCGCTTGATATTGTTGAGACGCTTGTCAAATCAAAAGCGATTGATGTGATTATTGTTGACTCTGTTGCAGCGCTTGTGCCACAAGCAGAAATTGAAGGTGAGATGGGGGATCAGCACATGGGTCGTCAGGCACGTCTGATGTCACAGGCGATGCGTAAGTTAACACCACTTGTAGCACAGTCAAATACGGTTGTTATTTTTATCAACCAGATTCGTATGAAAATTGGCGTTGTTTTTGGTAATCCTGAAACAACAACCGGTGGACAGGCGTTAAAGTTTTACTCATCGGTGCGTATTGAGATTCGTCGCGCCGCACAGATCAAAAAAGGTGATGCCGTTGTTGGCAATCGCGTAAAGGCAAAGATTGTAAAAAATAAAGTGGCGGCACCGTTTCGTATGGCAGAGTTTGACATTATGTATAATGAAGGGATCTCCATTACCGGCGATGCACTTGATATGGGTGTAAAATTTGGTGTTATTAAGAAATCCGGCAATAGTTATACTTACAAAGACGAGAAACTTGGTGTTGGGCGTGAAAAGGTGCGTGCGTATCTGAAAGAAAATAAAAAAGTACTTGCGGCGATACAAAAAGATATCATGAAGGCAGTACGTGCTGCGCAGAGCGAAGAAGTATAGTCTTTTGCATGTACGCAAAGTTTTCCGGAAAAGATCGTCATATGCGACGGTCTTTTCACTTTTTTCTGCATATGGTACTTGCATTTTTTTTGGCTGTACTGTAAAATGGTGTCAGCGCGATACAGTTTCGTACTTTTTGTTTCACAATATGTAGAAGTATTCCGCGGTAGCTCAGTGGTAGAGCAGTTGGCTGTTAACCAATTGGTCATAGGTTCGAATCCTATCCGCGGAGCAAGAAGAACATCCACGTCATGTGGGTGTTTTTAGTGTGCATACATGTGGTGTATACTAAACAGAGTGGTATGTTTAATAACAATGCAATGAAGAAAAAACTTATTTATGGTGGCATGGTGATTGTTGCGGTAGCTGGTTTATGGTGGTTTGTACATAGGAGTGGTAGCGGTAATACGCAAGAGGTATACGAGCGCCACATTGTTGAAGTTGGCAATGTGCATGCAGTAATTGATGTTGATGCGACAGTACGTCCTCGTGTATACAGTGATGTCGCAGCAGAATTATCGCCACGAATTGTATGGGTTGGCGCGGACGTTAATGATCATGTTACAAAGGGACAGGTCTTGGTGCGCTTGGAGAGAGGCGATATTGACGCGAAAATACGCCACGCGCAACTTGCAGTTGAACGTGCTGAATTAGCTGAAAATCAAGGGCGACACAAGTCAAGTGGCCTTAGTTCACGTGAAATTCTTAGTCTCAAAAAGGCATCGGAGCAGGCGCGTCAGAAATTAAGAGAGCTCCTTGCACATGCGCGCAAGACGGTAATCACGTCACCGATTAATGGTGTTATCGTTGCGCAAAATGCGCACGTTGGTAATATTGCGCAGGGTGTGCTCATGCGCATTATTGATCCGGCAACACTGCAAATAGAAGCACTTGTGCCGGAAGTTGATATTGCAAAAGTGCGTTCTGATGCACGTGCAACGATCAAATTTGATGCGTATCCCGGTGTAACGCTGAAAGGATATGTGCAGACTGTTGATGTTGGTAGCACGCATCTGCAAAATAATACATACTACAAGGCGGTTATCGTACGTGACGATAATGATGATGACATTGTTTTGCGCGACGGCATGAGTGCTGATATTGATATTGAGTATGCGCGACGCGATGGTGTTACTGTTGTGCCACGTGATTTTGCCTTTAAGGACGAGCATGGATACTTTGTTTATGTTCTGAATAGTAATGATAGTGACATTGTCCTTGCGAAAAAGTATTTTCACGAAGGATTGATCGGTGATGCATATGTTGAGGTCGTGCAAGGTCTTACGCGCGGTCAAGAAATTGTGAAGCCGCACAAAAAAGGAATATAGCGACGCATCGTATGAAAATGGCATTTTTTCTTGCTCTGAAAACAATTATGCGTGGTGATAAGGGGTCGCTTATACTGACAACCCTTATCATGTTAGTTGTATTTGTAAACCTTCTCTTTGTTGATGCTGTTTTTGATGGCATTACGGTGACAATGAATAATATTAAGATTGACTATCAGTACGGTGAAGTGATTATTGAACCGCAAGAAGGAGAAAAATATATCAAGCAGACACGTGCAATAATTGATGCGTTGAAGGATTTTGAGTATGTCAAAGGTATTGCAGCACGCACTGCAACCGGCGCACTTCTTGCGTTCGATAAGGGTGGTGATGGTCGCGATGTAAAATATTTACGCACGGTTGTAAACGGCATTGATCCTATTGCAAACAATACTGTCGCAGATATTAAATCGCACATTATTGATGGACGTTACTTTGAGGCGGGTGATCGTGGCAAGGTTATTCTTGGTGCAGACGCGGCAGGCGGCTATGGTGGCTCAGTTTTTGCGAAAGACCTTGAAGATGTGCGTAGCGGCGATGCTATAACGGTAACTTTTGACAATGGTGTGACAATGGATTATGACGTCATTGGTATTTATCGGACGAAAAATTTTGAGATGGATGCGCGCATGCTCATGGTGCGCGATGATTTTAATGCTGTTTTTGGCACAACGAATGAGGCAAGCGAAATTGTTGTACGTCTTACAGATCGCACACTTTCATCTCGCATGATAGTCGCTGTGCATGCACTTGGATTGGGTGACTACGAGATTGCTGACTGGAACGAGAAAATTGCATTTGGGCGTACAATCAATAAATCTTTTGACAAAGTCGGCACGATTTTGCGCGTCATCGGTTCTTTGGTTGCTGGGCTTGTCATTTTCATTATTATTTTTATTGATGTTGTTAATAGACGACGTCAAATCGGCATCCTCAAGGCAATTGGCATCCCGGAGCACGTTATCATCTTCTCATATGTCTTGCGCGGCATGTTTTACACGATCCTTGGTGTTGTGCTTGGCTATCTTCTTATGACATATGGTGTTATACAATATTTTACTGCACATCCGATTGATTTTCCGATGGGATGGATGGTGCCTGTTGTTGAAAGAGACGCGCTTATTGCAAGCATTACTCTCTTTGTGAGCGCCGGATTTATTGGCTCACTTTTCCCGGCAATGAAAGAGGTACACAAAAAGATTTTAGTATTGATGCGATAAATATTTTTTATGCAAGAGTATATTTTGAAAGCGCAAAACATTGTTAGAACATATAGAGAACACAGTACACATCCTGTGCATGCTCTGCGTGGTGTATCACTTACATTGCGTAAAGGCGAGTTTGTGGCGATGATGGGGCGCAGCGGCTCTGGAAAGTCAACATTTCTTCATCAATTAGCACTTCTTGATATACCGACATCCGGCTCTCTGGAAATTAAAGGCGTTGATGTCTTGGTATTGAGTGAGCGTGCACGCGCCCGTTTTCGCCTGGACGTACTCGGGTATATCTTTCAAGATCATGCGCTTATACCGGAGCTAACAGCATATGAAAATATTGCGCTACCACTAATGGCACTTGGCCGTACACGTCGTCGCTATGATGCTGATGTGCGCGAACTTATCAAGCGCGTTGGTCTTGAGGGAAAAGAAAAGAGTTTGCCGGCGGAACTTTCAGGTGGTGAAAAACAGCGTGTTTCCATTGCGCGTGCTATTGTTAATAAGCCGGCAATTCTTTTTGCGGATGAACCAACGGCGAGTCTCGATTCTGCTGCGGCTCGTACAGTTCTTGAGATTATGCGAGAGCTTGTTGACACGTATGGTCAAGCAATCGTCATGATAACTCATGAATCGGAAGACAAGAGGTATGTTGATCGTGTAGTCTATCTCAAGGACGGTCTTTTGGTAGATGTGTGATGGTGCGGTATGACGATATTATTATTATTATGATACACTATACAAATATATAGTTTTAATACTTTTTTTACGCTATGACGCTTTCTTTTGCACTTATTGGTCCGCCGACATCGCCTAATACACAAGATTTATGTGCGGCTGCAGTACAACAGGGACATACATGCACACTCTACTCAATAGGGGAAATTGGCATTGATTTTTCCGCTATAGAAACGCATCCATTCTTTCAACACGATCTATATTTGTTTCGCGGGCACAATAAATCGGTAGGATTCGCGCATACGCTTGCGCTCATGCTACACAGGCGTGGCAAGGTTGTGATAGACAGTATTCTGACAGCATCACATGTTCGTGATAAGATACAAGAAATCGCGCTGCTTGAACAGAACAATTTGCCGTGTCCACGAACGTTTTATGCGCTGAGGGTGGCGCAGTGGCGAGTATTGCTAGCGGACGCTACGTTTCCGATTGTGGTAAAGCCACTTGATGGGCAAAAGGGGCAGGATGTTCGCAAGTACGATACTTTTGCAGAAGCGATGCGTTTTTTTGAGGAGAATGAACGTGGTTTTCTTGCGCAAACATTTATTCGCTCTGACGGTGATGTACGTGTGTTTATTGTTGGCACAACAGTGCTTGGCGCGATCAAGCGTTTTACTGTTGGTGATGACTTTCGCTCAAATGCTTCTTTGGGTGCTAAAGTAGAAAAATACGTTCTCTCCAGCGCAATTGCGGAAATGGCGCTGAAAGCCAAGGACGCAGTCGGCTATGACATTGCCGGTGTTGATATTATTTTTGATGAAAATAGTAAGCCGTTTATTCTTGAAGTCAACCATACGCCGCAGTGGAGCGCTTTCAAAGAAGCAACTGGCATAAACCCGGCAGAGGACATTATTAATTACGCACTTCATTGCCATGAAAAAAAAGATAGGGTTTTGTAAAAAAGAGCAAGGCATTTTTACACAAGCATACATTCGTCACATAAAGGATACTTTGCGTGCGCAGGTGGACTGTGACGTGATTGATGTTGATTTTCGCGAGGGATATGTGCTCAATGACAAGGCCTTTGTTGGCGATATATGTCTAAATGATCTTGATGTGTACTTTTGGCACGATACAGTGCATCCATCACAGTGGCATGCTGATAATCACTTTCTTCATGTTTTAAAAGCGATGGAAAGCGATGTTGCTGTTATAAATACGGCAGAAAGCACAAGAATTGTGAATGATAAATTTCTCTCGCACATGACGTTGAAAAAGGCAGGGCTCCCTGTTGGCGATTTTGCTTTGGTGCGCGCTGACGACAGAGATGCTCTAAAGTCTGTTTTTATGCAGTATGAACAGGATGTGTTGCTCAAGCCACGTTTCGGTGGTTGGGGTATTGGCATCGTGCGCGCGCAGTCGGTGGATGTGTTGCTGAGTACGGTTGAGTATATGTTGAGTTTTGCAGAGAGGAAACATCACTCGCTTTTAGTGGAACGTTTTCACAAAAATGATTTATCAAAGTGGATTTCTGTTGTTGTTTTTGGCGGAAAGGCGCTTTTTGCTTATCAAAAACCGCTTATTGGTGAGGCTGATTGGAAAATTTATGATCCCGACAGAATAGACGGCAGAGGACGATTGTCAATGTGCGTTGCTATTCCCGACGAGGTGCGCGCGAGTGCTGTTGCAGCGCAAAAAGCTATCGGCAAAGACATTATTGGCTTTGATTTCATTTACACGGAAGATGGGTATAAGATTGTTGATGAGAATGGACGCCCCGGTTTGTATGCACACTGCCTGGAGGAGGCGCGTATTGATGTTGCGCAAGAGATCGTAAATTTGGTAAGGAGTAAATTATGAATCAATTTGAAGGATGTTTACAACATGAACAAAAAAAGCCACTTGATGAAGAATTGTTCGGTGATCTTTCGTCAATAAAACAACTGAGTGCATATAATTACTTTGTAGGTACGCGTGAGTATCGTCTTGACGAAGATACTCTTCAAGAGGGTAAGCTCTTGAAGGCAGGTGTGCGTGAGAAGGCAAAGCATGCATTTCTTTCCGGTGTAGTACGTAATCCAGAACTGACGTACCCACGGCTGAAGGATTTTGATGCGCAAGCGGTGGAAAAACAGTATCTTGCTCTTAAGGAAAAAATTAAAAAAGAAAAAAATGATGTTCTTAGGAAAGTGTATTTATGGAAAGTAAATGAGAAAATTGCAGAGAATAGAATGCTGCAAGCGGCTAAAAATGGTGATGATAAGAAATTTGTGCGCTACTCCACATTTGTGTACGGACGACCGGAGCGGGAAACATTTAACTATACGCTGGCAAAGCTCTTGGTAGATACTGAGAGAGCAATGCGCAATGATGACAATATTATCGCACAAGAAGCTGCGAGGAGATTGCGTGATGAATTTAAAGATTATCTTTCGCTGGCGGATGATATTACTCTTCTTCCACAGAAAAGGAAGCGTGTAGGTCCAGTGGAAGCAAACGTGTTTTTGCTACGGCACAAAGATGAAAAATTCCAAATTCCATCAGTGAGTGAGATGGAAGTATACAATGATGATCGCGAATATACAGATCAAGAAATTGTTGCGACGTTTACGGAAGCATTAAAAACGTACGGTATTGAGGGGTGGGACGTTGTTATTGACGATACGCGCACTGCAATTAGTATTAGCGATGGTAAGGTTCTCGTGCCAAAAGGTCGGCGGAAAGAGTCATTGCGTACACTGCAAGGACTTATAGCGCATGAGATTGGTGTGCATGTGCGCCGTAAAGAAAATGGCGCGCACAGTGTACTTAAAATACTTTCAATTGGTCTGGATCGCTACAAAGATGATGAAGGTATTGCAATGTATGAGCAACAAAAAGTGCAGGGTATGCACGACTTTGCTGGTTTTAATACGTACCTTGCAATTTCACTTGCCTTAGGCATGGATGGTAAAAAGCGCGATTTTCGTTATGTATTTACAATAATGACAGACTATTTTCTCATGGAAGGTGAAGATTATGCCACCGCCCAGAATAGAGCATGGAATATGTGTATGCGTACATTTCGTGGTACAACAGGCGCAACGCCTGGCGCGTGTTTTACAAAAGATCTCTTTTACAGGGACAATAACATTGGTATATGGTACCTTGTAAAGCGCAATGATCCGGAAGTGCGCCGCTTTATGGTCGGCAAATATGATCCTACAAATGCACGTCATATTTGGGTTCTCGATCAATTGCATATTGGCGAAGATGATTTTGCAAATCTTGAGGAGAAGCAAAATGATGCAATATTTGTCAACCCGTAGTATTGTATCGTTTATACAGGTGTGATAATATCTGTATATTACCTGCTATTGCTTGGTGTTAAAATTTGTTTCTTGTGAAAATATGGCTAGTGATCTTGCGGTTCGCTTCAAAGATGTTAGTTTTCAGTATGATAACGGAAAGATCATATTGGATGGTGCGTCTTTTGCTGTGCGTCAAGGTGCGAAAGTTGCTCTTATGGGACAAAATGGTGCAGGTAAGAGCACGCTCTTTGCTATTATTGATGGTACATTAAAACCGCAAATGGGTCGTGTTATCATTGGTGATGGCTTAACAATTGCGCGTGCGCAGCAAGTTGTGCCACGAGAGTATCTCTCATTGAGTGTACATGATTTTCTTGCGCAGTTTTTTCATGGCGAAACGTATGAACGCGACCGTAAGATTGCGCAATACTTGCGTATTGTTAATCTTTCCATTCCAACGGACAAGGTCGTAAAATCACTTTCCGGTGGACAGCAAGCGCGTCTTCTTTTAGCAAGTGCACTTATACAAGAGCCTGACATCCTTTTGCTCGATGAGCCGACTAATAATCTTGATGCTGAGGGTATCAGGCATCTCATGACGTTTCTTATGATGTACGAGAAAACTGTTATTGTTATCTCTCACGATGCTGATTTTCTCAATACTTTTACGGATGGTGTGTTGTACTTGGATGTGTATACGCATACGATTGAACAGTATGTTGGTGATTATTATAGTGTTGTTAAAGAGATTAAGGCGCGCATTGAGAAAGAGCGGCGCAAAAACGCACAATTTGAGAAAAAAATTAGAGAAAATAAGGAAAAAATCAATTATTTTGCTAATAAGGGTGGTAAGATGCGTCTCCTTGCCAAGAAGTTGCGTGACGAGGTAGCACAGATGGAAGCGTCAAAAGTAGACGTGCGCAAAGAAGATGTTGCAATCCGTCCTTTTACAATTCCCGCACAACCGGATATCAATGGTGATCTTATTACGATCAAAAAAGTGCATATTATGAGGGATGGTATGCCGGTTGCAAAAGATGTAGACATTGCGCTGCGCAAAAAACAACACCTGCGACTCATTGGGCCCAACGGCATTGGCAAGACAACGCTGCTGGAGTCGCTGGCGTCCGGACACGCGGCAGGGGAGACAATTGCACCCGGTGTGCGCCTGGGGTACTATCGCCAGGACTTCTCCACGCTGGATTTTGATGCGACAGTGTTTGACACACTGATTGAGGTGATGCAAGAACGTGATGAGGAGCGCATGCGCTCTGTGGCGGCCGGCTTCCTCATTGGCGGCAAACTTATGCCACAAAAGGTCGGCGTTCTGAGTGAGGGGCAGAAAGGTCTTGTGGCGTTTGCGCAGCTTGTGCTCATGGAGCCGGGCGTGCTCATGCTGGACGAACCGACCAATCACATCAACTTCCGTCACATCCCACTCATTGCACAAGCACTTGACGTTTACGAAGGCGCGATGATTCTCGTCTCCCACGTTGACGACTTTGTTGCACGCATCCGCATTGACGATGAGCTGGATTTGGGGAAGTTGTGAGAATTCTAAGCAAGATAGTTCACGTGCTGTTTTGTGAAAATATAGATATCTTGTGCAAAGGGCATTATGCCTCTATACTAAATAAAATGAAGTTACAATTAAAACATGTTTCTATGAATATGCGTCAATCTCTCTTGTGGATACTTGCTGCTGTTACAATTATTGCCATTATTGTTGGCCTCGTTTATGTAGACCGAAAGAAGAGTGCCGCACAGATGCAACAACGTATGGCGGATGTTTTTACAATCCACAATGATGATCATATAAAAGGTGATCCCAACAATGCAAAAGTGGTTCTTATTGAGTACAGTGACTTCCAGTGCCCGGCGTGTGCGCGTGCTTATGAGTACTTTAAAGACATTGAGAAAGAATTTCCGGAAGGCGTCGTCTTTATTTACCGTCATTTTCCGTTGGCGCTTATTCATCGCAATGCAGTGTCGGCGGCACGTGCGGCAGAGGCAGCTGCTAAGCAGGGACATTTTGAGGAAATGCACAATCTTCTCTTTGAAAAACAGGATGAATGGCATGAGCGTGTCGATGTGGAAACGCTCTTTGCTGACTATGCCGAGAGTCTTGGAATGAACAGGGAGCAGTTTCTTGTCGACTACAAAAGTGCGGCGGTAAAAGAGCGTGTAGATCGTGATAGTGATGATGCTCGCATGCTTGGTCTTTCCGGTACGCCGACATTATTTGTCAACGGTAAGAAAGCGCAACTGCCACGTGATAAAGAGGCACTTTACGAATCAATTCGCGCACGTCTTTCGCGTGATGCCGCTAAAGATCATTCCCCCGAAAAATAGCTTCTTGTAGCAAAATGCTGATGTCGCATCAAAGTTTTACGGCTTGCTTGTGGAGATTCAGTGTCTTTGACAAAAGAATGCGTACATAGTACTCTAGAGGAGAGTAAGTTGCTGATTTCTGTCTATGTCTGTTTGGATGCTGGTACGAGATACATGTATTTTTTCTATGATTATGGTATATAACACTATCCTATCGTTATGCTTCACGCCGTAAAAAGCGGTGTGTGTGCGTCTGAGCAGCCAGAGGCAGTTTATTTAAAACTATGGGACAGGAAATTATAACAGCAGTAGCGCTTGTTATTGGCGTTGGTGTTGGGTATGGTGTGCGCTATATGACTGCAAGAAATGCAGTAAATACAGCCGAGGCAAAGGCGCAAAAAATTCTTGACAATGCGCGCAAAAAGGCAAAAGAAAGTGAGATTGCCGCAAAAGATAAAGCGCTAAAAATTATCGAAGAAGCACAGAAGGAAGTGCGTGATGAGGAGGCACAGTTGCGCGATATGCAGAAGCGTTTAGAAAAGCGCGAGAGTATTCTTGATCGGCGTATGGAGGAAGTTGATCGTGAGCGTGAAGCTGTCAAACAAGCGGCTGATAAAGTGCGTACAGCGAAAGAAAAAGTAGAAGCAGCGCGCAAAGAAGCGACGGCACGCCTGGAAAAGATTGCCGGTCTTTCGCAGGAGCAGGCAAAGACGGTATTGATGCAGTTAACGGAAGAGCAATACCGTGATGAGTATGCCGAGCGCATCGCAAAAGTCATAAGGGAAGAGGAAGATGTTTTGCGTGAGAAAGCAAATGCGCTCATGGCACAAGTGATCCAAAAATACTCGCGCTCACATGCTGCTGAGGCGTTAACGTCGACGGTTACAATACCGTCAGAAGAGATTAAGGGGAAAATTATTGGCAAAGAAGGGCGCAACATTCGCGTTTTTGAGCAGTTAACCGGTGTGGAAGTGGTTATTGATGATACACCGAACAGTGTTGTTTTAAGTGCTTTTGATCCCATTCGGCGGGAGACGGCGCGCGTATGTCTTGAGCGATTGATTGAGGATGGACGTATTCATCCTGCGAAGATTGAAGAAGTTTTTGCTGAAGCTGAGGAGGAGATTGATAGTCGTATTCGTGAAGCGGGTGAGGCAGCTGCTTATGAGGCTGGTGTTCATGGGCTTGATCCGAAGCTTCTTTACATTCTTGGACGATTACGTTATCGCACAAGTTACAAGCAGAATGTACTCTTGCACTCCTTGGAGGTGTCATATATTGCCGGCGCACTTGCACAAGAGATGGGTCTTGATGTGAAAGTGGCGCGCATGGCGGGACTCCTACATGATATTGGCAAGGCGCTCTCTCATGAAGTGCAGGGCACACATGTGAATATTGGCATTAAAATTCTTACAAAATTTGGCATAAACGAAAAGGTCATTGATGCTATGAAATCGCACCACGAAGAGTATCCATATGCATCAGCAGAAGCATATCTTGTGACAGCGGCGGACGCAATCAGTGCAGCGCGACCAGGTGCGCGTAAAGATACGGTTGAAAATTACATCAAGCGCATGGAAGAGTTGGAAGAGTTGGTGAATTCTTTTGAGAATGTTGATAAATGTTTTGCAATCCAGGCGGGGCGTGAAGTGCGTATCTTTGTACGTCCGGATGAGGTTGATGACCTTGGTGCGATGAAGTTAGCGCATGATGTTGCGCGACAGATTGAGTCTGATTTGACGTATCCTGGTGAAATTAAAGTAAATGTCGTGCGTGAAAAGCGCAGTGTAGAATATGCAAAATAAATGAGCTTTGAGTTGTGGTGTGCAGTGCTTTTTGTGTGTATGATAGAAAATATACTGATATAAGTACATAAACACTTGCATATAAAGCAAAAAACGTATAGACTATACTCTGTAGGGGATATAAATAAAATAATAACTAGAGAGGATTGTGACATTATGAAAAATGTAACAAAAGCGGACCTTGTTGCAGCAATTGCAGAAAAAACAGGTCTTTCCAAAAAAGACGCTGAGGCAGCAGTTGATGCATTTGTTGATGTTGTAACAACACAACTTCAAAGCGGCAATAAAGTGACAATCACTGGCTTTGGTGCATTTAAGACATCTGCACGTGCAGCACGTCAGGGTGTAAATCCTAAGACGGGTGAGAAGATCAACATTCCTGCAATGACCGTGCCGAAGTTTACGGCTGGTAAAGCTCTTAAAGATGCTGTAAAATAAGAGTGCAGGTAGTCTATCCTATCTGTTAAAAACAAAAAGATAGCAACAAAATCCTGCTTTGCGGGATTTTGTTACGGAGCATAGTGTCAACGGCTAGCACGAATGGTTTGGGACCATTTAGATCGGGTTCGAATCCCGATGCTCCGACCATAATGGATTTTTTGATTTTTGAGATGAGAAGGATGCTCGCTCCGCATCGATGGCGCGGCGAATGAGTAAACAGACTCGCCCAAAAACTCTGAAAGTATCGTATAATCGCAATTACTGAACGCTGCTCGAATTCTCTTTGAGCGACAATCCGCGCCCTGACAGGTGCAAAACCCATCCAGCGACGACGTCCGCCTTACGGCGAGCAAAGCAGAAAATTTTCCATTCATTTTTTTGGCACATCTCTTTCTTTTTTAATTTTTCTTTCTTTTTGCCTGTTTACTTTCTGGCTTCGACCGATTTTTCGGTGGAATTTCATTGTTTTTTAAAGAAGCGCTGGCGAAAACTGTAAAACGTTTGCAAAAAAGCTGGCTTGGTTGGTGGATGTTTCAAATAATACCATTTTTAATATTGAAACTGGCACACATGACAACCCAATCATTGATACTTTGCGAAAAATCGCAAATACGTTGAATGTTGGCGTTGATGATTTAATAAAACAAAGAACAAAGAGTTGCCTTTTACTCTCTTTTCGCTAAAATAAGGATAAGAAAATAATGAACATTATGAGCATATGAGCAAAAGAAGATTTGAACAATCAATGAACTCACGAGAGCATATTATGCAGGAATGCAATGATGAGGGTAATAAATCTTCAAGCGAGCGGTGCAAAGCTATCGAAGTTGAAGGTCATGTGGAGTGGCTGGGAGCTACTCGTTTTGAGAGGCTAGTTTCCTACCTTGGATGTGAAAAAATCAGCATTGATAAGGAAAAGATAGAGAATTTCAAAAATACTAAAGACGACATTGAGCGCTTGGAGCTTTTGCGCCGGATGAATGTAGTGGAGGCCATACAGGCTCTCAATGAAGCTGCTCACACCGAAGGTGCAAAAAGTATCTAGTTGATCGGCTCAATTTTTATCAAAAACTGATTCAGGGTAAAGCTGTCCGCCGATATACAACAGAAGAATGGAGCCAACAAAGGGGCGAATATGTGGAAGTAACAAAAGAGAAGCCGATTGACGCAAGTAATGTGACACCAGAAACAATTCGTAGCGGCTTATTTCGAGATATACTTTTTGCGTCCATGATCGGAACACCGGAAATGGGTGTGTATAAAATCGCAAAAAGAAAATGCAAGGATGAAGATTTAAGCACCGAGCATATGGTGCTCTTGAAAGGGTACCATTCTGGCATCGAACCCGGACCTAATGGAAGTATTGGATACGGATATCCATTTTTGCGTAAATTATACGGTGAAGCGCGGAAATTTATTGAACAACGTGCAACAAAAGAAGAAAAACAGGCAGGAGAAGAACACCTTGAACATAGGGCCGTCTTGCTTGCTTCAGAGTGGCTTACAGAAGCAATGGATTACAATGATCCCGGACGCACTCCTCATTCTCCGTATGCTTCCGGTATTGAAGAAGCTGTTGCGTGGGCGCGTCTTGGTGACGAACATATAAAAGATCAACTCCGCGGAATGCGACGGAAAATAAGTGGTGTCAACCTACGAAACATTGAACGTTTTATTGGAAAATCAGGACCGAATAAATACGAAAAAGAAAGAAGACGCTTATATGGAATGTTAAAAATATTAACAGAAGGCGATGAACATGAAAGACAAGATTTACTTGAGCGAGAGAATGACTTTATGCAAAAGTGGCAGGTAAATTGGTTTGCGCACGAGAAAGAGCGTCTTGAACAGAAATTTGAAAAAGCGCAAAAACAAATTGAACAAAAAGATTTGTCAGACGAAGAGCGAGAGTTCCGGCTTACCAGTCTCAAGCAACGTTTTGATACGCAGATTGCTAACCTGGAAGCAGAATACCGGCAAAAGTTAGATTATTTTCAGAACAGAACCGTTGAACAGCTACTCTCCGATCTTAAAGAGCGTCAAGAAGTCGTTAAGGAGCGATATGAAAAGCACAAAAACTTGGCGCAGAAAGCATTGGATTTGCATTTCCAAATCAATCATCGCGGTGGAGATCACGACAGTGAGCCACTCGATGGAATTGTTGATTGGATAAACTATGCGCCGTTCGGAACAATCAAAAGGTCGCATAAAATGATGCGACTTGGTATGTCTGATGAACAAATTGTTGAATATGCCCTTGCTGATATTATTGCTGGAAAGCGAGGAGCAACGCGAGATGATCTCGGAGTAGTACATAAACTAGCGCAGGAAGCGCGGGATCAAGATTGGGAAGCGCAAGAGAAACTGGAAAGAATGATGAAAGTTGGCAACATTGTTTCCCTGTCCAACTACGAAATTTCCTTGCAGGAGGTTGAAGAGTTGGCAGAGAAAGATTTCCGCGGAATGACAGACGTGTTGCGCGAATATTCGCTTGACGATGTTAAGTGGTTCATGGACCAAGATTTATATTTACGCTCCGTGGCCGCAGCAAGAAAAGCTACGAAAAAACAAGGATATGATCTGGACAATACTGTCATTGCCGAGATTGCCTCTCACGACATAGCAGGGCTGGACGATGCCCTTAGTACCTTTGGTCTTGCAGAAACAAGAAACTTGTTAAGTCGCGACGTATCTTTGCCAATGGCAATTGCCATACGAGACAACACAAAAGCACATGGTCACAAGTTGTCGATTGATCAGATTGCAACTATAGCCAAAGGTGTTGAGAATGTGGATGATTTTATTTTTGCACTCCATAGTCTCCCGTTTAAACAAGTAGAACAACTTTATAATGCTGGCCAGCAATATGAACACTACAAAGTCGTTCGCTCTGCCCTTGTGGCCAAAAATCAAGATGCTTCATTTGCAAACTCACTTGCATGGACGCAGAGGCTCGCTAGGTATGAAGAATGGCATCAATTATCAGACGCTCTTAACACTTTCTCTCCTGAAGAGCTTGAGCAAATAAATGACGAAGATATTCCTATCTTAAAAGCTCTTGATATTCACAAGGCACTTACGGAACTTGATCTTGAAAATTCGGTCAGCGATATTGTGCGTTGGAGTAAAGTTACACAAAGATGGACTGCGGGTAGAGTTATCGAAATTGCCGCTAAAAAATTTGGTATAAATAATCTGCTACGCATAGTCGAAAAAGAAATACCCTTGCAAAATGCACTCAATGTAAAGTACGAGATAGATCGCCGTGGTTTGCATCAATTCGATACACTGGAAATGATCATGACTATTGCCAAGCGCAGTAATAATGTTGAGATAGTACTGAAAACATTGGATGCGGGCTTCACCATTGAAGAAATAACTAGATACCCATTCCTCGTCTCACATCTCGTGGCGCAAAGGTAATTTTTAAATTTGATTCAAATACTATGACTACAAAAAAGCAAAGCTTTCCAGAAAGACTTATCCCGCTTCATGCAAAGATTGTGATTCAAGCACCAAAACCGCTTGGCGTAACAGCGCGCGTATTTGTTCGCGAAAAAGCTAGAGGTTTATCACAGTATAATGAAGAAATAAGTTGTAAAGCCGAAGGAGTTGATGCGAAAGGTAAAAAAATAGCCGTCAATACAGTCGGTCGCTGGCTTTTTGGTGTGCCTGGTTTTCAAGGGCACACACGCATTGTGTCAGAGAAAAGCACGCTTACTATTTACTACCCTGAACAAGCCCCAAAAATTGTACATGACTTACTTATTAAATTAAAGCGTGCAATAGAGAAGGTTGATAATTAAATTTATAACTATGAGGGAACAAATGCCAGAACCAAGGCCTGAACGCGATCGGGTTACTTCTAAAGAAGAACCGGTATCGCAGGAGGTAATAGAAAAAAAGCGAGAAAAAAGTGTTAAGTGCCTTGGAAAAAGCGCGGCTTTTGCCTGATACATGGAGAAGTGGGGAGGGTAAGTCTCGTGACGAGATAATTGCTGCATTAGAGGATTCACTAGAAGAACTAGACCGATTGGAGCAAGAAGCAGTGCGAGGGGAGATAAAAACAATAGAACCGACACCAGAACAAGAAAAAGAAAAAAATTCCACATCAGCAATGCAAGAAGGGTGCTATATCACAGTTGGTGGCACGCATATTCCAGTGTGCGAAACTCCCACAGAAACAAGAAAATGGAATGCTGTTCCCGGCAAAGTATTTGTTTCTGGCGGAAAAAAATTTGCTGATGTGCGTTTTCTCAAAGATGCCAATGGATTAACGCTTGTTGCAAAGCCAGGAGAGCTGCTAACATTTTCTGAAAAATATCGTGGGACACGACTTGAGTCTATTGATACCGTTTTAGAGGGACGTCAAGAGGTGCGCGCATTTAATGAGATCCGCAAACGATTAGCTGAACTTGAACAAGAATACGAAGGGCTCAATCCTGATGATTCGAATTATGACACTAAAGCAAGAAAACTTGCCGACAGAATCGCCAAGTTTACAGATCCTAGTGGGATAAAAGAAGTTGTTGGTTTAGAAAGATTTGCATTGGAAGATATGGATGATTTTGTCGAGCGTGCCGCAGACATTCTTCGCACTCAGAATTTTTTGCGTTCGCTTGATGATAACCTCGCAGAATTTATCCCGCCTCACGATTCACGTTTTAAACTTACGCCGTTTTTTGAGAAAAAATTTGCCTGGTTTGCCCAATTAGTTAATCGCCAGCTTGGTCTAGGCAATAATGCGTACTTGGAAGAACTTGTAAAAAATAAGCAGGCGCCGGAGTGGGAACATCTTTCAGCCAAGGGTATGACCGTTATTGTTGGTCCTCGTGGCGCTGGAAAAAATAAACTAGTGGACTTTTATTGTGCTGAAACGAACCGCCCGCTGTACCGCTATGCGTGCTCGCCAGATAAAGAAGAACGCGACCTGACCTATGATGTGGAATTACAGGATGGCGAAGTCGTGAGAATTCCAACCCGAATTCTTTCTGCTGTTACTACACCGAACGCTGTGTTGGAATTGGATGAAGTTAATCTTTTGCGGCCAGAGGTGGCGAAATTTTTCAACGCTCTCTCTGACGGCGATCGGACGATTTTTCTCAACGATCAAGTGATTAAAGCAGCTCCTGGCACAGTTTTTGTCGCGTTAATGAATCCGGCAGAATACGACGGCGTGGAAGATTTGCCAGAAACCATTGATGACCGTTCTAATATCATGACTTTGGACTATCCGCCGTTCAGAGAAATTGATCCAGAGACTAACCAAGAGCGATTTACTATTGATGAGGCACTGATCTTGAAAGAGTACATTCATCCTTTAGTTAATTTGTCAGATCAAGACTTTCAAAAAGCGTGGGATTATGTAGTGAACGGCCGTGGTGCGTACATTTCACTTGATCCAGAACAAATAAAAGCCATCAAGGACTTGAAAAACATCATAGCAATTGCGGATCGTACGCGCCAAGTGGTAAAAGCGTATAAAACGCGCGCCGGTGATTTGCGAATGGAGCGGGACATTTCGCTTCGCGGCTCTATTGAGGCGGCACGGTTTTACTCAGAAAATAAACTTTGGGAAGCCAACCTTTCCAAGATGCCGGACTATCAACCCGGATGGAATGCCGCACAATACGCAGTTGCTGTTACCTATATGCCACATACTGAAACCTATCGCCGTGGCAAAAGCGATCGTGATGCTATAATGATGATTTTAGCGGAAGGCATTAGATAATTTATTATGTTATGCGAGAGGGAAAAGAATACATTTCACCACCCACTGAAACGCTACCGGTAGATATAGAAAGACGCGAGCAAGAGCTAAATGAAATCATTCCCATGCTGGCGCATGGCTTAGTGCGCAAATTGGAACGAAAAGGTCTTGCAGGTAAAGTGCGTATTCGTGCTATTGCAGGGTCAGATTGGGGTGTGGCGACAAGTCCTGAAAATCCTGCTAAGAATGTACTGGATGTAATTATCTATCCTCGCGACTATCTTGTAAAAGATCAGAAGTTGGTCAATGCTCGTTTGCGTCATGAAATCGGCAATCTTAATTATCCTATTGAAGAAGAGTTGAACGATCTGCGTGAGTGGTGTAAAGAGCGCAGTATTACACCAACATTGGTTACATCACTTGTCCAAGCAATACATGAAGCTTCTGCTAACTATTTTGAAATGCGGAACGCTTATTCTGCATACCCGGAAGAAAATTTTAAGGCGTTGTATCAGGAAGAAATTGATACCGCGGCCATGGCAGAACAAGTAAAAGACGCCTCGCCCTATAAGCAAGCTGTTACGCTCACTCTCCTCTATTCACTTTCACAGATCGGAATAATACCCGAAGAACATTTTAAACAAGGTCTTGCAAATGCTCGCGCTGAAGTGCGAGATCTTTTTGATGCGCGGACAAAATCAGTAATTGACCAAGCCATAAAAATGGCGACGCCGCAAAAACAAATTCATCTTATTCGCGAACATTTATGGCCAAAGTTTTCGCAACTTGCTATGTCTGCTGGAATTTCTGAAGCAAAGGCTGAAGTGAAACAGTCAAAACAGCTAAATAGTGCTGAGTTTGCTGGCTTGTCTGCAATAGAAAATATGCACCGGCAAGTCGAAGAAATGAGAGAGAAGTTACGCGAAGCATATAAACGGCGTGGAGAAGAAAGAGGGGATAGGAAAAAAACAGGCAGGTGAGTGGCGTTCAAAATTACCAAGTCAAGAATTAAGTCCGGCTGAACAAAAGGAGTATGAGCAAGCGCAAAATTTATTCAAGCAAGTACTTGCCGATAATTTACAAAGCATACAAGAGCAGTTTCAAAAAGTGCAGGAACAGGCTGGAAAAGAACCTGCTCCACAAATGCCAAAGCTGCAGGCAATGGAAAGGTTTGCAGAGCAAGCCGAGCAGCTTCGTGAGCAAATAAAAGATCTGCAAGAGGCGGTAAAAGAGGACCGAGTATTGAGCGAACAGCTTGAAACCTTGCAGCAACAGGCTGAGCAAATTAAAGATATTGCCGAATATATTTCTGAGCCAGAAAAAGAAGTGGATCTTGAAGAAGAGCCGATAATATACAATATCAAAGAGTATGGTATTGATGAGTCTAAGCTTACGGAAGAACAAAAGGAGATTCTAGAAAAAATACGCCATTTTGCGCAGGAAACGAGTAAAGTATATCGTAGTGTCATGCGCATGCTTATCAACAGAAAAATCCCAATTTTACCGACAAGATCATTTCAAAAATCAAGGAAAGGGGTTACGATTTGCCTGTTTTTTCTATTTATGGCAAGCAAGCCGGTGAGGATTTTTTAAAAAGAAATAAAGAATTATATTGAGAGACTCTCTACTGGCGATTTTTTGGTGAACTTTAATTTACCTAAACCATTTGGAAGGTTTTGGTATAGAGGGGGAAATGGCGGAAAATCGATTCCTGTCAAAAAAGGCGAGATTGAGTGGGGCGAGTTTTATCGTCGAAGTATGCCGGTCATTTGGAGTGCAGTTGACCATGCCATAATGCATGGTCTTTATCTACAACGTCTCAACGAATTTGGTCAGCATGATTATAAAAAATATTACTATTTGTGGGAGGCGATGGATTTTGAGATTCCGGTGTCAACGCAGGAATATCGTGAGAAAACTGAAGAAGACGAGAGGAATCAAGAACCTGATGTGAAGAACGGTGACTCCGCTGAAAGCGGAGATCAGGGCGGGGGTGTAGGAGAAGATGTGACAGCAGAAGGAGCTGAAGGCTTTGAAGAACCAGGCGAGGTGAGTGCAAGACAGGCTGGCGCGGAAGGCGGTAGCGAGGGTATACCGTCCGCACAAGAGATGCAAGAGTTTCTAAATCAGATGCAGCAAAACTTGGAGCAAGCAATGGAACAAAGTGGTAGGCAGGATGAACAAAAAGCGATGCGGCAGATGATTGGTGAACTGCAACAAATGCAAGAAGCGCTGGGATTTAGTACGAATCCACAAGACATGTCTGGAGAACTTTCCAATATTATGGGAGAATTGTCAGAGATGTTAGAAGGCATGGAAGAAAGATTAAATGAAAAATTGTCTGGCGGACGGGCCGACGGAGAGGGTTTTGAAAAAAATGGCGTTAGTGGATTGGCGGAGTATTTTGACTTTCAACATCAAGGCGGAGCTGGTAACACCACTGAAGGTGCAGATGTTGTGTTTAAGTGTCCAGATTCAAAACTTTTGGATGAATTAAGCGTTTTTGAAAACTCCATTGAAAGCAAATTCCTGGATCACGATGAAGATGGAAATCTTATCATGAAACAGGTGACCAGCGAAGAAGAGCGAAGAGTGAGAGAAGAATTGTCAGAGCAAGAAACGAGGGCGCAACAGAAAGAATTGCAATTACTTGAGCAGTTGAAAACACAGCATCAGAAAAGAATGGAAACAATGTATAAAGAGATGTCAGGATTGGATGGCAGAGCTCTTCGCTTATACATTAAATACATGGAGGAAGAGAAAGAATTGATTGGCGACCTTGTTAATTTTTTCGTTGATAAATTTGAACTTGATAAGGATTATGCATACGCAAAACATCAACGACGCGGAGCGAGACTGGAACGTGGATGGCAGAGAAATGTAATTGGCATGAAAGGTCGTAAACCTGTCATTCGACCCGAGTCTTTTGAGCGAAAACGTCCGCCTGAAAAGCCACAATTCGTGTGGTCGTTGATTATCGATAATACTGGTTCGGTAGGTGGAATGATTGAAGAAGAAAAAAAGTTGGCCGTAGCTTTAATTGAGACAGCTAAAAAATTGAAAATACCGTTGGAAATCGTCATCTATGCCGAAGGCGGTTGCATGTTTTTGAAGCAATTCGACCAGGATGCATATGGTGATGATTTACAAAAGATAGTTTTACTTAGGCCCACCGTTCGGAACCAGCAAGATACTAAGCTGTTACGGGCGACGCAAAAAAGTCAAATGAAATTCGCTGATAAATTTAATCGTTCCTATAATTTTACCTTTTTTATTACAGATGGTTTGGCGCGTAGCTCGGATTCACTACATGATCTTATACAAAAGTATAAGCGAGACGCAGTGATTATAGGAATTGGTTTAGCGCAAGCTGCGAAGACTATTGAAAAAGAGTTTGGCAAAAATTCGCTTAAAGTACAAGATCCAACAATGCTATCGAGAAAATTTACACAAAAGTTGGAAGATTTAATAGAACAAACATTTGATTAAATACTATGAAAAATCTGGAATTACAATTTGACAACATAGACAATCTCGTCGCTGAAGTTGAGGACTTGCCTGATGTTGAAGATATATTTGCAGATATTGATTCTATGTGCACTGAAATTGACCAGGGACTCGAAGAAAAAAAGCGCGAAGTGGCAAAATGGCCGCTTGAAAAAAGACGCAAAGAAGCTGCAGAAGGCAATGATCCATTTATTCTCAATATTCTTTCAATGGACGAAAATTTTAATGTCAGAGTGCTTGCATTTTGTAATCCAAATGTGCCCGAAAATTCAATGCGTCGAGCATTGGAGGGAGCATCGGATTATATACGTATGATTATTGCCCATAATCCGAACACTCCAAGCGATGTATTAGACCGTTTAGTAAAATTGACGAGTGAGCCGGAGGTGTTAAACGCTGTTAAGTCGCATCCAAATGCATCAAAGGTAACAAAGTATAAAATTGAGAATAAAATGACGTAAGCGTTATGAAAAGTCAAAAACGTTTGACTTTTTGACAGATTTCAGGCAAAGTTCTTCGTGCTCTCTGAGTCATGCAACACCAAATTAACTGAAAGGATGGTTTTCTAATGACAAGAAAATACTCTGGATGTCTCGGCGCATCGCACCAAAGGCAAATTAAAATGCTTCGGGAAGTGTCCGACCAAGACACTATATTGTGGAGCAGGATCTCGATCTTTTGATGACGCTCGTCAGATCGCTAGACGATTTCGTGAAAGTTGCTACGATGACATGGTTATCGTAGCTTCACTCTTTGTAATTTAGTACTCTATGACGAGGGTATCAGGATGCTTTGCTCACCGCAAGGCGGATGCTGCCACTGGACAGGTTCTGCACCCGCCAGGACGCAGATTATTGCTCAAAGAAAGTTCGAGCGACGTTCAGTAATTGCGACATAAAACCCTCTTCCCCGGAGGGTTTTTGTTCTGTTGCGTGCTTGTGCCTTCATGCGCTAGTATGGAAGTATGAACAATGATGTAGAAGAAGTAAAATCGCGGCTCAATCTTGTGGATGTGGTGGGGGACTACGTCCGGCTTGAGCGTGCCGGCGCGGGGCAGTGGAAGGGGCTGTGCCCGTTTCACAAGGAGCGCACGCCGTCGTTTACGGTGTCCGAGGAGCGACAACTGTGGCATTGTTTTGGGTGCGGTAAGGGTGGTGATGTGTTTAGTTTTGTCATGGAACAAGAGGGTATGACATTTCGTGATGCTCTTGTTGCGCTTGCAGAGCGTGCCGGCGTAGAGCTTACGCGCCAGCATACTGATGCAAATGCTAACACATCAATAGATCAAAAAAAACTTCTTTACGATATCCTTGAGCTTGCGACAAAGTTTTACCAGAAACAACTTGTAGACGGCATCGGTAGACACAAAGCGCGTCCCTATCTTACGGATCGCGGCATCAGTGAGATGTCAATTGCTGAGTTTCGCCTTGGCTTTGCGCCACACGGTTGGCACCATATTCGCGATTTTTTACATGGACGCAAATACACACTTGCTGACATTGCTGCAGCTGGTCTTATTATTCAAAAAGACGGTACGCATGGTGATAGTATTAACGATTACTATGACCGTTTTCGTGGTCGTATCATGTTTCCGATTACTGATCCTCTTGGACGTGTTGTCGGATTTTCTGCGCGAATTTTGCCAGACGATGAAAATGATAAAGATGGCAGAAAACAGGCAAAGTACATCAATACAACAGAGTCACCTGTTTATCACAAGAGCGCTATTCTTTACGGTATTGCACATGCAAAACAGGCAATGAAAGATACGGGTCGCACAGTGGTTGTTGAGGGCAACCTTGATGTTATTGCAATGCATCAAGCCGGCATTCGTGAGACAGTTGCTGTGAGCGGTACTGCTCTTACAGAGAATCATGCGCGCATCATACGTCGCTATGCGCCACAAGTTATTCTCTTTTTTGATAATGATGATGCCGGTCGCAAAGCGGCGTTTAAAAGTACGGCACTTTGCGTTTCCGTTGGCTTACGTGTAAGAGTTGTTATGACTGATGGGGAAATGGCAAAAGATGCTGCTGATATTGCGTTGAATAATCCGGCGCATCTTACCGAACTTATAAAGCATTCACGTGATGCTGTGGCGTTTTTTCTTGACCGCGCTCTTGCTACACACAATGTGGCAACGCCGGATGGTAGGCACGCTGTTATTCGCACAATAGCACCGCTTATCAATGCACATGCATCACACGTTGACAAGGAGTATTGGGTGGAGCAACTTGCGCAGCGTACACAAACTTCTCCCGCGACAGTTACGGAAGAATTAGAACGATTGCAGGCAGAACGTGATTATGGAGGCGATATTCAGCGTGAGGCAACCATACAACAAGAGAGTGGCACTAATCAGAACGTGGAAGTTGCTCAAAGTGACATTTTGTTGGACAATCTTCTCTCGCTTGCTGCGCAATCAGATGACGCATTGAGAGTGCTCGCGTCATACAGTTTTCCTCTCCCGCTCTTAGAACAAAAGAAGGCGCTCCATGCTCTTATTATGGCATATATGGATGGTGCGACCTCTTTTGCGCAAGTTCTCTCTGTGGTGGATGATGAGAGTACGCGCCACGTGCTTGAAAAAGTGCTTCGTTCACATCGTGCGGCGACAACGGGTATCATAATAACATCTGATGCGGAGGCTCTTGCAAAAGAAGTTGAAGACATGTGTGCACGTATGATTGCATTGTGGACAAAAGAAGAGCGTGCACGCCTGATCGCTACATTGAGTGAAGCGGAGTCTTCGGGAAATGCTGCGCGTCAAAAGAAAATTATTAAACGTATTCAAGAACTCTTGTAGCAGCGTAAATGTTGTTTACTGCAATAAAGAGTTATATCTACTCATGCATTTTTTATGAAAAAGTTTATAAGTATTTGCATCGTTATTCTATGTAGTGTCGGCATATTTTATGTGCACAAATACTGGGTGACATACGATACACCTGCATATGTACACAAATGGGATTGGTTTCCAACAACAACATTTATCCCACTGTACGAGCGCAAGGTGTCAACACAGCAGGTGCTGAAGATCGGGGTTATCACCGATACGCAGGTGCACCCCAATCGCGTCGTGCGTGCTGACAAGCGCCCGGAAGCGGAGCGCTATCTGGGTTCAAGCAAGGACGCGCACCCGTTGGCGTTGTTTCATGAGAACATGCGGGCATTTCGCCGGAAATCATCATCCATGTTGGAGACGTGATTGAAGGAACGAATGACGAGGACTACGTCGGTATGTGGGGGCTGCGCCTTGTGCGTGCAGAACTGGAGAAAAACAACGTGCCGGTGTATTGGGCGATTGGTAACCATGAATTGCGCAGCGTGACCAAAGCGCAGTTTAAAGACGCGCTGGGCCTTGAGGCGCTTGACTATGTGATTGACATCGGTGACTACCGCCTCGTGTTTGTGGATGCGAACTACTACCCGGATGGGAGGGAGGTTGTGCCGGGTGGCAAGCGACATATTCCCGGGCACGTTCATCCTGATACGCTCGCATGGTTGCGAGCGGTGCTTGATACGGACAAGCGCACCTATGTCATCATGCACCAGGGAGCGTTTGACAAAGCTGTTGCGCAGGGCGCATCGGCAGATGTAGAGAGCATTATCGCGCAGTTGCAAGCACAACGTGACCGTACAACGAGTGCTGCACAGCGCACCGCCCTTGAGAAAAAAAATCAAGAAATTTGAAGATGCGCGCACGCGCCCGAAACGCTCTGTCACAAATGCGCCGGAGCTGCGCGCGATTCTGGAGCAATACAATGTAGAGGCATTTATCAACGGACACCTGGAGGTGGCGCGGTATGAGGAGAAGAACGGTGTGCGATACTACTCACTTACAGGCACAAAGAAAAGTCGCGTATTTCCGGAGTCGTTCTATGAGCTTGTTATTGACAGCGGTGTGCCGCACATAAAAATGTACTACACAGACCCATTGACGGGCCGGCAACACACCGTGGAACACTTTGAGGATTTTGCACGCGTGGTGCGTGACCGTGACATGCGGGATAATTAGAAGAGAGGTGAAGTGCTTTCTGAAGGGATAACGGATACATATTCAAAACCCGCTGTACTCTAGGTGTACAGCGGGTTTCTTGTGCTTACGAGTAGCGGAGCTCTTTATGCGCAGTCCTTACCGGCGAGTGCGGCGGTGTTGCGCCGGAGGGTGGTGAGGAAGGTTTCGCGCCCCTCCGCGACCTTTTCGTCGTCGCCGCGCCAGACGGCAAGCGCCGGTCCTTGCAGTGCGCGGGCAAAGGAGAATGTCAGCGGCCACGGCGCGCCGCCTTCTGCTTGAGCCGCGCGGTTGATGGCAGCAAGGTTGCGGCAGGCGTCCTCGGCACTCTGTCCGCCGGAGAGGAAGACGACCCCCGGCACCTCCGGTGGCACAGTGTCGCGCAGCACGCGTAGTGTGGAGAGTGCCACGGCATCGTGATCCATCACCTCGCCGGACGCATCACCCGGCACGACCATGCTGGTTTTCAGAATAACCGCCGAGAGATCCACGCGATAGCGCGTGCACTGGTAGAAAACGGTTGCAAGCACATCGCGCGTGACCTCTTCGGCGCGTGACAGTGAGTGGTCGCCAGTGAGCAACACCTCCGGCTCCAGCATCGGCACCATGCCGGCATCTTGGACGATGCGCGCGTAGCGTGCGAGTGTAATAGCATTGGTGTGCACAAGCTCCGGCGTCGGCAAATCCGCGCCGATGTGAATAACATTGCGCCACTTGGTGAACCGTGCGCCCATCGCGGCATAGTCTGCGCAGCGCTCGGGCAGTGTATCCAGTCCGCGCGTGAGCTCCTCGCCGTCAAAGCCGGGAAAGGGCGTCAATCCCTCGTCCACCTTGATGCCCGGCAGGATGCCGTTGTCGGCAAGCAGTGTCAGAAACGGTGTGCCGTCCAGGGCGTCCTGGCGCAGCGTCTCATCGTGTAGAATCACACCGGAGAGGTACTGCCCAATGCCGTCTGCGTTCAAGAAAAGGTCGCGATAGGCACGGCGGTTCTCCGGCGTATTGTCCATCCCGACGGCGGCCAGGCGCTTGCCGGCGCTTGCCGGACTCTCGTCGGCGGCCAGAATCCCCTTGCCGGAGGCAACCATCTGCCGCGCAATATCTGTGAGTTGTGTCATGGGTTTTTTCTTAGGAAATAACACCTCTATTATACAGGACATTATGGTATACTGGAAACTGTTTAACGGTATTGTATGAAAGTATGGA
>JALVQA010000019.1 GCA_027031495.1 Candidatus Moraniibacteriota bacterium | reverse complement strand
TCAAAATCCCGCTGGTCGTGTGCCGGGACCGCCATAATCGCGCCGGTGCCGTAGTGTGCCAACACATAGTCGGCAATGAACACCGGAATCTGCTCACCGTTCGCCGGATTGGCCGCCGCGACACCCTCCAGGCGCACACCGGTCTTTTCCTTGCCCTCGGCGGTACGTTCCATCTCGCTTTTCTTCGCGGCCCGCGCAATGTAGTCGCGCACGGCGGTAGCATTGGCAATCACGCCCGTATCCAACCACTGCGCCACCAGAGGGTGCTCCGGCGCCAGCACGAGGTACGTCGCACCAAACAGCGTGTCCGGCCGCGTGGTGAAGATGATGACTTTTTCATCGCTGTTGACAATCGGAAAATCAATTTCCGCGCCGTCGCTACGACCAATCCAGTTGCGTTGGGCGGCTTTAATCTCCTCCGGCCAGTCCAGATCATTCAAGTCGTCAATCAGCCGGTCGGCGTACTTTGTAATCCTCATTTGCCACTGCGGCAGTGTCTTTTTCTCCACCGCCGTGTCGCACCGCTCACACGCCCCACCGACAACTTGCTCATTTGCCAGCACTGTTTTGCAGGACGGACACCAGTTTGCCTGCGTCTCACACCGCTGCACCAGTCCCGCTTTGAAAAGTTGCAGAAACAACCACTGCGTGTGCTTGTAGTAGTCCGGGTGACAGGTGACTACCTCACGGCTACGATCAAATGACGCACCCATGGAGTCAATCTGTGCGCGCATGTGCGCCATATTGTCTTGGGTCCAGTCGGCTGGATTGAGGTTGCGCTTGATCGCCGCGTTCTCCGCCGGCAAACCGAACGCATCAAAACCGATTGGCCACAATACGTTCTTGCCACGCATACGCATCCAGCGCGCGTGAATGTCGGGCCCGCAGAACGCGTACCAGTGCCCGACGTGCAAATTGCCGGATGGATACGGAAATTCCGTTAATTGATAATAGTTTTCCTTGCCGTCCACATGGTCCGGCACGTCGTAGAGTTTGTCCGCACGCCAGCGCTCTTGCCACTTTTTCTCAATCTCCTGATGGTTATATCGCTTCATAGATATTGTACTTAGATTTTGCCTTATATATTCATCCTACAGTACTTACACACAGCAAGCAACTAAAAAAGACGTGCTCTCCGCAACGTCTCTTTTAAGTAGATCATTTTACTCAAGAAAACTTTTTTACATTTTCTTCCTTTGTTGACGCTCCCATCTCCTCATGAGAAGAACACCAATCCTCTTTACAACACGCCACAGAACAGCGATGACCAGGACATACAGAATAAATGCCGGCACAAACCATACGAGAAATTGTATTGCCTTATCAATAAGTTTTTGTGTATCAGCAATAAGGCGATTAACCGCCTTTCGCGCAACTTCGCCGGGACGCCACGCTGTGTCCGGCAAAACGATACGCTCACTTTCTTTAATATTGATGACAATCATGGAAAAATCGGTACGCGCATCCATATAGCGCAATTGTGCCTCAAGACGCTCAATCTCGCCGCGCACACGCGATACCTCACGCGTTACATTCAGAACATCTTTAACTTCTTTTGCGCGCTCAAGTATCGCTAATAATACCTCCTCTTCGTGTCGCTTATTCTTGAGACGTGCTTTTAAATCAATATACTGCTCTGTAACGTCTTGCGTATCCGTACTCTCATTCTCCACAGAAAGAGCAATTTCCTTTTTAACCTTTTCAAAGGCCTCATCAAAATTCTCAGAACGGACACGAATGCGCATCACGCCAACTACTCGATCCTTTTTATCCGTATAAAAGTTTGTACTTGCTACATCGCCACCGTATTCACGCGCAATTTCACTAATACGCTCAACAGTCCACGGCACACTTTCTACAACAATAGAAAGGTTACCCGTCTTTTGAATTTTCCGTTCGACTATATCTGCATTATTACTCGCTTTGTCACCGACACTATTGCTCGCAACACCAATAGGTACCGGCAATGTACTGCTTTTTACCATTGGCACATCAGCACGTGCAGCAAAACGAGGTTCTGCCACTACCGCTGACTCAACCTGCATGCCATCAGCACTCGATAATGCGCCAAACTTTGCAGAAGAACCACTACTGAACGCATATGGCATAACACGCTGGGCAATCGCCCACCCACCAAGCATCAGGAGCGCTATAAGAATCAACGTGGCAATCCACCGCGAACGCCCTTTACTTCCTTGCGTTTCCTCCTTTATTTGCTCACTACGTACTGTTTGCGCTGTCGTGTAGCGATGTGACGCCTTCCTTGTTATCATAAATTTTATACTAAATACAGCGTTTTATTGATTACCGTGTTTTGTTATGACGCGCCACATCCTCACTCATGCGCTTTTTTATCTCTTGACGCTTCAATGTTTGTTCCGTAAGTTGTGTTTCGTCAGACACAACATCAACTGTCGTTTGTGTTACTGCAGAACCTTTATCATCATGCGAACAAGCACTTAAAAGAAATATGCACAACACACCAACGCTGCCACTAATAATTTTATTCATGATTCCTCTGTATTATTTTTTATGAAACCTGGTACAATAACACGCCTATTGCTGCATTGACTTCAGACACTCACTACGATATTGTGCTGGCAACCTATTGCATTGTTCTTGCATATTTTCCTGTATACGTGGCATCGCCTCTTGCATTTGCTTGAGTGCTGCACTCATATCTTCAAACACCACATTTGCCGGTGGCTCAAACTTCTTTGTATCAACATGCCATTTCTCGCAACTGAGCGAAAACTCCTTATCCATATCAACAAGATTATTATCCACTTTCTGATTACCATCTTCTTCATCTGCCATCATCCCTGCATTTTCAAATTGTTCTTGCATCTTCTCCATATCGGACAACTTAAACTTTTGCCCCTTATTTTGCATACTATTCCATGTATACATCCATTCACCGTCATTAATCATTGATACCTCAAAGCGCTCACCATCATAATTGCTTACTGCATCAGAACGTATACGTTTACCATCAGTATAGAAAGTGCCACTCCCGCCGTCATCATTCCATTCGCACTTTTGTGCTTTGCCCATCGCCAATAAACCTGCTATGCTGCCACGAAATACACCTTTGGTATCACTCACTTTTTTTTCCACGACAGCACGCATATCTTGTTGCACGTTATCACTGATAGAAGTAGCTTGCTTTCCGCATCCACTTATGACAACTATGCCTGCAATTGCAAAAGTAGCATATAAAAGATATTTTTTCATAACATGTAACTTTAAAATTATACATCCCTATTATCACACCATTTTCCAAATTTGACAACAAAATATCCGCAAAAGCGCAATACAAAACAAAAAAACCACTCGTCATGAGCAGTTTTTTACACAACCAAAAAAGATCTTGTAGGATTATGCCATTTCTTCTTTAGCTTCAATCATTGCTTTGACACGCATTGTCGCAACAACAGCATCACGCGCACGTTCCTCCAACTGCATTGTAATGAAGCGGATTGTATCATTAAGATTTGGAATGCGGATGTGCTCCAGTGCACTCACACGCCGTCGTGTACGTTCAATTTCTTCTGCCATTTTTTCTATCGCCTTCTCATATTCCGCAAGCTTAATAATGTCAACAAATATATCATCAAATGTCATAATTGCACTGTCAAGATCTCCTGTCGTCTCCAAAAAACCATACGATAATGCCGTTCCTTCTTTCGTTACTGTAAATTGCGGAAATTTTACACTCATCACACTCTTGGTTGAAACGTCAAGTGACACCTTTGCGTTTGGAATAATAAAGGCGTTATCCATTACAGAAACGGGGATCATCGCATTCGCACGTGCATACGAAGCAAACGCCGTACCAAGACGTTTCTCAACATCTGTACGAAGCGCGCGCGTCTCTTTGATAAGCGCCATAAACTGCTTCATCAGTCCGTCACGCTTATCTTTGAGTAATTTGTGCCCACGCTTTGCAACCTTCAACTCTTTTTTGAGCTTGAGAAGATTGATACGTGTTGGATTTACCTTTAGAATCATAAGCTATTTCTCTTCATTGGTTTGCGGAAGATACTTGTCAATCATATCATCTTTAACGCGTTTAAGTGCTTCGCGCGGCAAAAGCGTGAGAAGTTTCCAACCAATATCAAGCGATTGTTCAATACTGCGCTCTTCAAATTCACCTTGCGCGATAAATTCTTTTTCAAACGCATCAGCAAAGCGTAAGTGCGCTTTATCGGTCTCGGTCAACGATGACTCCCCCAAAACAACTGCTAATTCACGCACTTCACGACCTGTCGCATATGACGCAAAGAGCTGGTCCTTGAGTGAGCTATGATCCTCACGTGTTTTACCCTCACCAACGCCAGCACTCCATAGACGAGAAAGTGAATCCTGTACATCAACCGGCGGGAAAATACCTTCCTTTGAGAGTTCACGTGAAATAATAAACTGTCCCTCAGTAATATAACCAGTCAAGTCAGGTACAGGGTGCGTCTTATCATCATCGGGCATCGTCAAAATCGGAATCTGTGTAATCGTTCCCTTCTTTCCCTTTACACAACCAGCACGTTCATAAATTGTTGAAAGGTCAGTGTAAAGATATCCCGGATAGCCGCGACGACCCGGCACCTCTTTGCGCGCACTCGACACCTCACGCAATGCTTCGCAGTAGTTCGTCATATCTGTCAAAATGACAAGCACGTGCATATCTTTCTCAAATGCAAGATACTCTGCAGTTGAGAGTGCGACACGCGGTGTTGTAATACGCTCAACAACAGGATCGGCAGCTGTGTTGATAAAAAGGACGCTACGTTCCATTGCACCTGTCTCCTCCAGTGTGCGACGGAAAAACTCTGCCTCTTCAAATGTAACACCGAGCGTTGCAAAAACGATTGCAAATTCCTCACCTGTCGTCACCTTTGCTTGCCGTGCAATTTGCGCCGCCAAACGCGCATGTGGCAAACCGGCACCGGAAAAAATCGGCAACTTTTGTCCACGTACGAGCGTATTCATCACATCAATGGAGGAGATACCTGTTTGAATAAAGTCGTTCGGAAAGCGACGTGAGTACGGATTAATTGCAGCACCGCTAATATCGATATGCTTCTCCGCTATAATATCGGCACCGCCGTCAATCACTTTTCCAGCACCACTAAACGTGCGCCCAAGAATCTCACTGGATACGCCAAACTGCGCTGTCCTTCCGAGGAAACGCACCTTCGTATCCTTTGTTTGCAAACCAGCTGTCGGTTCAAACATCTGCACAACCGCACGATCGCCATTAACGTCCAAAACTTTTCCGATGCGCACCTTCTCCTCACCAGGCACCGCTACCTCTACAATTTCTTCATACGTCACACCACTTACGCCATCGACTACAAGCAATGGTCCTTCAACGCTTTGTGCTGTCTTGTATTCTTTGTATATAGTTGTCATAAAGTTGAATGTTATCGTGCGGATTACCGTGCAAGTGCATTAAGTTCTTCTATCAGCTTCTTCTGAAATTCTTCATATTGCACATCAATGTCATCACCCTTGAAATCCTTCAAGCGTGGCAACTTCTTGACACTCTCCAGAGCACGTATGTCATCAAAGTCAAAATCCTCTGCAGATACAATAGCGCGTCCCGCCCGCAACAGCGTCATAATTGACTTGAGTATACCATACTGCTTCTTCGGTGGCGTATATGCGTCCTCTGGATCGAAAGCATTCTGAAACAAATAGTCCTCACGCAGAGAACGCGCCACTTCTAGCACGAGTTTCTCCTCGTTGGAGAGTGCCTCCATACCAACAAGGCGTACAATTTCCATCAATTTCGCCTCGCGCTGCAAAGTTTCCAATGCCTCAGCACGCAATTCCTCAAAGTCCGGTGCAATATTTTCCTTCCAGTACTCCGAAAAGTTGTCAACATAGAGAGAGTATGATGTTAACCAGTTGATACTTGGAAAGTGTTTCTTGTATGCCAAAGATGCGTCAAGGCCCCAGAAACACTTTGTTACACGAAGTGTCGCCTGTGTAACCGGCTCAGAAAGATCACCGCCAGGAGGTGACACCGCACCAATCACTGTCAACGCACCTTTGCGCTTATCATTTCCTAAACACGTCACAATGCCGGCACGCTCATAAAATTCAGCCGTACGTGACGAAAGATACGCAGGATAACCTTCTTCGCCAGGCATCTCTTCCAAACGACCGGAAATTTCGCGCATCGCCTCTGCCCAGCGACTTGTAGAATCTGCCATCAACGCGACAGAATATCCCATATCACGATAATACTCAGCAATTGTTATGCCGGTATATACACTCGCCTCACGCGCCGCCACCGGCATATTTGATGTGTTAGCAATCAAGATCGTACGCTTCATCAGTGGCTCACCGGAATTCGGATCAATCAAATGTGGGAATTCATCAAGCACCTCCGTCATCTCATTACCGCGCTCACCACATCCAATGTAAACAATCACTTGTGCATCACAATACTTCGCCAATGATTGCTGCGTAACCGTTTTGCCAGCCCCAAACGGCCCAGGAATACACCCGGCACCACCTTTCGCAATTGGGAAAAACGTATCGATGCTACGCCCACCGGTAATCAACGGTTCACTCGGAAAAATCTTGCCAGCTGTCGGGCGCGGTCTACGGATTGGCCAGCGCTGCAACATTGCAACATTCTGATCACCCTTATCTGTTTCAATAACAGCAACAGTATCTTCTATGGTATAGTTACCACTTTTGATGCTTTTAACAACACCTTTTGTGATCGTTGGTGGCACCATTATTTTATGCTCAATCAACGTTGTTTCCTGCACCGTACCAAGAACATCGCCGGCAACGACTGTAGCACCCTCTCTAACAGTTGCTTCAAATGTCCATTTTTTTGTGCGATCAAGACCATCAGCTTTAATGCCACGTGCAATATAATGACTACCTGATTGTTCCTGAATTTCCTTAAGTGGTCGCTGAATACCATCGTAAATAGATTCAAGTAAACCTGGTCCAAGCTCAGCACTCATCGTAACACCCGTACGCTCGACTTCTTGGCCAGGACCAATACCGGCTGTTTCTTCGTATACCTGAATAGATGCAATATCACCATTAAGCTGAATAACTTCACCCATGAGACGCTCCTTGCCAACATAGACAACTTCATACATTTTTGCACTCTTCATGCCACTGGCCTCTACAAGAGGTCCTGTTACACGCGTAATCACACCGGTTGTTGTTTTCTCTGTCATAGAATTTGCTTTAAATAAAGATAAAAGGTGGTTGTATAAAAAAATTACATAATATCACTTCCGATTGCACGAATTGTATACTCACGCAAGCGCTTTGTCATATAACCTTGCGATCCTTTCATACCCGGTATCGCCACAATACTCGGCAATACATTTTTCGAAATCTGCCTGTACTCCTTTTCTGACAAACCGGTAAGCAGATCTTCGATGACGATAACAACTGCATACTTCTCTTCCTCGCTATCATTATTTGTCTTGCGTACAATTTCAGATAAAACAGTGTATACATCTTGTGACGTATGTGCTTCAAATGGCACGACACCGAGTGCACTTAATCCCGTAATAACACCGGGTGGACCAACAATGGCTACTTTGTATGTCATATGCATTGAAATAGTTACGAGTAAAGCCTTCGCAAAATACGGCGCAAATCAACTTCTTCCATGCCACTTTCCTTCGCTGAGATGATTGTTCGCACAATCTGCGTATTGTTACGATGCGCAAGAAAATACTCAAACGGACGCACAACAGAAAACGCCATTACATCATAATTTTTTACAAACTGCACAAGGGCATCATCCATCGCTTTCTCAAGAATGGCAAAATTACGCGTCTCTTCGAAAGTTTTTAACACATCTTTCCACAAGGTCGGCTCTCCCATTTGACTATACTTTTCCAGAATCGCATCTTTTGTTTCGATATCTTTCAACGCAAACGATCCGCCTTCTATAAAAAGCTCTCTGCGATCAATACCATCTTTCATGAAGAGAAGACGTAACTGCGCGTTAAGATTAAAAAGATCTATAACACGCTCAACATATACCTTTATGAAAGGCTCTTTTGTTCGCTGTGCAATATCGTGAATTGCACGAAAATACCCTTTGTTCATCGCAAAGTCAATCTCATATACTTGTTGCGCTCTCTGTGCTTCTTTATAAGCATCCCCCAGCGTTGGCAAAAGCGTGTTGACAGCATTGCGTGCTACAGCATCCAGCATCTCCTGCGGTGTGAAAACACCAGCATAAGAACAACGCTCTATTATTTCGCTATTGTCAGTGATACCGGCACGCATTGATTTTATAATCACCTTGAGATTATAAAAATCATAACGCAACCATAAAACATCAAAGACATGCACATCCGGTACTATTTCTTCAATTAGACGCTTCGTTGCGCTCACACTTTTGCGCAGTATACGCGCCAAATCCTTGCGACTCTTGCCAGCAACGTATGGCGCTAAAAAAGTACCGCTCAATGCAGCAAAGGCCTCATCAGCAGACTTTGCGCCAATCATGCGCTCCATTTGTGCTGCTGATAACAATTGCGATTCAAGTGCCGCAATGCGACTATTCGCGTAAATGTATGCGTTAGTAGTGTTCATGGAAATACTCTCTATTATGCACACTGTTCATTGAAAAGCGTTCGTGCGATATATGCTTCGAGATCATATTTCATGTCTGCCAGACGACGACCCAATGTTCCATCATAATCAACCGTATCGGTCACGAGAATCATGCCGGCATCAATCGTGTCATCCGCAACTATATCACCAGTAATACCCTCTTTTTTACAGAAAGTGCGCATAAAATCAACACGTGATCGTGGTACACGCACTTGCTTAACATGCGCTCGCACATCCGTTGACACTGCATCAATAATACTCTTACAGAACGACTCATATACACTCTCATCTGATTGTGCGATATGTTTTTGCGCATTAGACAAAACGGCATCAACAAGCGCACGTTTACGTGCATTGATAATTTGCTGAACCTCACGACGTATGCGTGACAGAGC
>JALVQA010000018.1 GCA_027031495.1 Candidatus Moraniibacteriota bacterium | reverse complement strand
TTTCAGCATGTACACCCTCTACGCGTGTGACAATGCCCATATGTGGGTGAATAATATTGACAAGATAATCCATATCGCCCACATGATCTATGCCAAGTTCTACAACAAGAATCTCCGGGTATGTGCGATGCACCATAGCATATATCCAGATAAGAAAGACGCGCATCCATCCAATCAACGACTTGCCACCGGTTTCTGCGCCAATAATCGTCAGTGGCACACCAAACTCGTTATTATAATTTGCTCTGTTTGTACGCACAGTATAACGCGTTGAAAGTATCGCAAAGAGCGCGTCTTTCGTTGTTGTTTTACCAATTGAGCCTGTAACACCAATAACAAATGGTTTATGCCGTATCAAGAGGGCATGCGCCATCAATGCCAATATTTTTTGTACAATTTTCTTCATATTTTATTCACCTTGTTTAGTACTTTCACTCTCTTCTATCGGCTCCGTTGGTGCTATATTGTAATAATCAAGAAGAAATGCCATCACTTTCTGAAATGTTGGTGCCGCCGTTGCCTCAGCCCACTGTACAGTTTTTGGATTATTGATACGCACAGCAACAATAAATTGTGGTTCGTCAATCGGCGCTATACCAACAAAGGAACCAATTGTTACCGCATCATCATAGCCTTTCTCTCCACTTTTTGCAACCTGTGCTGTGCCGGTTTTACCGCCAACACGATAGCCTGACACGGCCGCTGTCTTACCGTGACCACGCACAACAACACTTTCCAACATCTCCAATACGTCTTTTGCTGTTTCTTCACTGATGACGCGGCGTACTACCTCTTGCGCATATACATTCTCGCGCCCATTTACATCGACGGTGCGATCAGCAATGCGCGGACGCATAAGAATGCCATTGTTCGCAATAACAGCATATGATTGCGCAACCTGCAAAAGCGTTGCTGTAATACCCTGTCCAAAGGATGCCGTATAAAACTGTACAGGCCTAATTGGCGGCTCAATATTGCGTATATTTCCAGTTGATTCGTGTGGCAGTCTTACGCCCGTTTTTTGTCCAAAGCCAAATTTTTTGAAATACTCGGCAAAGCGTTCGTGACCAACAAGTTGCTCTACATGGATCACGCCTGTGTTAATAGAATTCTCCAGCACTTGCGTCATCGTCTGCAGACCGTAAACTTTATCCTCAGAGTTATGAATATCATACCCGCCAGCATAAACAACGCCCGTGTCAACATACGTTGATGTTGGTGTCACTTTTCCCGCATCAATGCCAATTGCCATTGTAATTGTTTTCATGACGGAGCCGGGCTCGTAGGCATATGATATAATCGGGTTACTATAAAGACTAAGATCTTTCACGCGCCCATAGTTATTAGGGTCAAAGCGTGGATAATTTGCCATTGTAATAACAGTTCCATCCGGGCGCATTATGACAATGGAGCCACTATCCGCATCATATTGCTTTACGGCATCTGTGAGAATATTTTCAACTTCATATTGTGCTGTGTAGTCAATCGTCGCGACGAGATCTGCGCCAT
This sequence comes from Candidatus Moraniibacteriota bacterium, assembly GCA_027031495.1. Classification (GTDB taxonomy): domain Bacteria; phylum Patescibacteriota; class Minisyncoccia; order Moranbacterales; genus JALVQA01. The sequence continues at coordinate 24,403 of JALVQA010000018.1, read as the reverse complement.
CATATGATGCTTCTTTCACACGATCTGTAAGCGGAATCCATCGCCCACCGGCATCACGCATCTGTCGCACATACCCCTTTTTACCGGCAAGAATATGATCAAATGACGCTTCTAGACCATAGCGACCGCGATAATCTTTATCATCCCACCCAACAAAGCCAAGTGTTTGACTGGCAATTTCACCAGCTGGATAGAAACGGTACACCTCTTGCGTTACATGTACACCGGGCAGATGCACCTCTGCAATGCGCTTACTCTTATCAGGCTCAACACGTCGTGCAACAACTTCATAAGGATCATTACTCTTTGCAAGTTTTGCACGCACACGTTTTTCATCAAAACCATCGCTACCAAGCGTTTCTTTAAGAAAGGCAATAACAGTATCGTGCTGTTCCGGCGCAATTGCACGTGGCACAATATACACAAGGTCAAACGGCTTATTGATAGCTGCAGGATAAAGATCATTGCCATCATGAAAAAAGATTGTACCACGCTGTGGCGTGATTTCCGCTTCTGCGATATACTGCTCGTTTGCCTGTGTTATATACGCATCATGGTGGCGTACTTGCAAAAACCATAAACGTCCCATAATTGCACCAGCAACACACAGCACAATAAGAAGCAAAAATCGCACGCGCCCGTAATTGTGTCCATGATGCGCACCTTTCATATTTTTTCCGCGCAACACACGACGTGCTACACCTTTTTGCCTTATTTCACGTTTCCGCATACCTTTATACACCATGCGTTGCACGTGTTTGCTCACCTTTTGTTATATTCAGCAACTGCCACAACAAGTTTTTCTTCTTGTTGTTGTTCATTTTCTACATCACCATGCGTAAGCGTAACAACACGCACATCATCATCATTTACTGCAGCCAGCGCATCATTCTCATTAACGTGTGTAAGTGTGCGCAACTGCGCCTCTTTAAGTGTTTGTTCTTTGAGCGTTTCCTCCAACGATGTAATGCGTTTCTCAAGAACACTGATCTCCACCCCTTTCGTAGCAACATTGTTTACAATTACAAGATACGTTATTAAGGAAGAAAAAAGTATTACACCAAAAAATATCCCATACGACATGTGTATTTTCCCCTCTAATGACATATGCCGCTGTCTACGTGTACGACGCGCAGAGGAAATCTGCCGGCACGCTTTCCTTTTGTATTGTTTCCTTTTCATTGTATTTTTTTATTTTTGTTTTTTTAAAACGTGCTTTAGAGTGCGTTTTTGCGCATAATGCGCAATTTTGCACTCCGCGCGCGCGGATTTGCTGCAATTTCACCGGATGATGGCGTAATTGGCTTCTTTGTCACAACATCACCACGCGCTCTTGTGCCACACTGGCAGATGGGAAAATGTGGCGGACACATACATCCACGCGCCTGCTCTCGCATGAAGTGCTTTACGATCGCGTCCTCACCCGAGTGAAATGATATAACTGCGAGATAACCCCCCGGTGCAAGAACATCCATTGCACCTCTTAGAAACGTTTCGAGGTCATCATATTCGTGATTGACCGCAATGCGCAATGCTTGAAAGACACGTGTTGCCGGATGCTTTGTTGCTCTATGAAAGCGACACGGCACGACTTCCGTAACAATATTTGCCAATTCTCTCGTTGTTGTGATCGCAGATTTCTTACGATACGCAACAATACGTCGTGCAATCGGCAACGCAAACGGCTCATCGCCGTAGCGACGAAAAATGCGCGCCAACGCTGAGACGGAGAGAGTCGCCAAAAGTTCACGTGCTGTTGGTGTATCACCATCCGCATAACCGCTCTGATCAAGACGCATATCCAATGGTCCGTCTTCGGAAAAACTAAGACCACGTTGCGGATCGTCAAGCTGATCAGATGATATACCCAAATCTGCAATAATTGCCATTGGCACAACCCCCCGATCGTGCACAATACGTGCAATATCTGCAAAATTGGCGTGAACAAGATCCACTTTTTCGGCTATACGCGGGTAATCCATCCTAAAACGGTCAATCGCCGTTTTATCACGATCAATCGCAATAACGTGTCCACTATCACCAACACGTGAGAAGATTTCTCGCGTGTAACCACCGCCGCCGAGTGTAGCATCAACTACCGTCATTCCGGTTTTAATATGCGCTCCGTCAAGTGCTTCATTCTGAAGCACGGGTACGTGCTTCGTCATAATTCTCTTCTGTAAAAAACTCTCAACCCCTACTACTACCCCCCTCGGTAGCAAGAGTAATCGGGCTTTTTACCGCTAAAGAGTTAGTAGACACCGAGTTCACCGAGTTGTTGTGCTACCTTGTCCGTGTCAGCTTCCACCTTTTTCTTGTAGCGATGCCACTTCTCCTGATCCCACACCTCAAGGCGATTATAGAGACCGGCAACGGTCACGTTCTTCTTGAGACCAGCATACTCTTTGAGATAATCCGGTATAACAACACGCCCCTGCTTGTCCATCACAACATCAACGGCGCCAGCAAGCATCAAACGGACAAACGAGCGTGTTGCTGCATCACCGATCGGCATCGTGCCCAACTTTTGTGCAAGTTCCTCCCACACTTTCATCGGATAAACGAACAGGCACTTATCGAGACCTCTCGTTATAACGACTTCCTTACCAAGTTCATTGCGAAACTTTGATGGCATCGCAAGTCGTTTTTTAGAGTCGATTATGTGTTCGTATTCACCTATAAACATGGCATGTGCACTTGGCGGGACATTAATTCTTCAGATGCTTCCGAAGGATATATTTTAAAATTCCCCACTTTTAACCACTTTACTTTCCTACATCACCATTTTACACCACTTTCATATCACACGTCAACTTTTTACACATATAGCATCAAATATGTGCACGTAAAAAACACCTCATACTCGCATATGAGGTGTATGCCAATTATACATGTTATGGTTTATTTTTTCTCCTTATGATAGACAACTTGTGTTGGATACGCCATATCAATACCATTATCAGCGCACATACGCATGATACCAAGATTAATCGCCTGCCGTACATCCATGTATTTTTTGTAGTCACGTGATTTTACAAAATACACAATCTCAAATGTAAGTGCCCAATCATCAAAAGAATAAAAATGTGCACGGCTAAAACGTACATCATCAATAGCATTAATAACTTCTTCGATAAGGTGCGGCAATTGTGCCACTTTTTCTTGCGGCGTTTCGTAAACTATACCAATTTTCTGTGATACACGTCGCTCCTGCATGCGCTTAAAGTTACGTACTTGCGCAGATGTTAGGTCTTGGTTTGAGATAATAAGTTCTTCACCGGAAAGCGCCTTAAGACGTGTTGTTTTGATACCGATTTTTTGTACCGTACCGCTTTTATCACCGATTTCAATGAAGTCGCCAATTGCAAATGGCTTGTCAAAAAAGATGGAAAATGATGAGAAGAGATCTTTAAGAATGTTTTGTAGCGCAAGTGCAACAGCAATGCCGCCGATGCCCAATCCCGCAATGAGTGATGTAATATCAACGCCAAAATTTGATATTACAAAAAGACCGCTCCCAACCCACACAAGCAACTTTGTAATACTTGTCATAAGACTAATTGCACTGCGCACTGTGGACTCTTCCTCATCATCACGTACAGATACGTACCTCTGCGTAATGTGTACAGAAAGAATATCAATAACACGCACAGCCGCATGCGTTAGCGCAAATGCACAAAAAATAGCACTTATTGTGCGCAACCCATATGGCGCATCAATAAGGCGCACTGCCATGAAAAAAGCAATACTGTAATACAGTGTCGGTCGTACGCTTTCAAGAATCTCTACAAAAATATCATCAAGCGACCCCTTTGTTTTCTGTGCCATTTTCGTTATGTATACAGTGAGAATATGGCGTGCGAGTATTGCACTAAGAACAATCGCTGCAAAGGATCCTATCGCAGTAAGCCATGCATACACTGTAATACCGAAAAACATGGTATCTGGCGAGAAGAAATCATATGTAGGCATATTTAATATCTTTAGTATTTATGTGCACATCAGCATTTTATCATATATTTTACATCTTTTGTGTATGTGGTATGATGAGCATTGTTATTAGTAGAAATAAACAAAATAAAAATATGCGCGATATACAAGACATTTTCAACGAACTTGAAGAGATTAAACAAGAACAAAAACGTATTCGCAAAGACTATAAAGATATGCTTGCTAACGATGGTGAGTATCAACTCCTCAAAGAAGCATATGAAACAGCACGCGCCGCAAAAAAGGATATGGAACTTTCCATCCAAGCATCAATGGGTGGTGCGTACGAACGTCTTGAAGAACTCGCGAAAGAACGTAAAGCGCTTGAGGAAATGTTAAGCGATATTGCAATGACGCATCTCCTCAAGGGAGAAAGTATAGAAATCTCTGATAAGAACCATAACAATTACGAGCCCGTCTATAAAATCTCGTTCAAAAAGGTAAGTTAACATCAAAAAACAGCTGTTATGGCTGTTTTTTATTTACATCAATTTTTTCTGTTGCACCAACATTCAAAAAGCACATTATAGCATGGTACACCCCGCTACACTCTTTTTCTGTAATGTATGCATCAATCGTTTTTTGCGTGCTCTCCATCTTCTCTAGAAGCGCATTAAGACGTGCATGTTCTGTAGGATCAAGATCTTGATCTTTCATTGTCTCAAGACGTTTTCTGATATCTTCAAGTTTATCTTTCTGCGCACGCACTGCCTTAATATATTCACTTTTTGTCCCTATAAAAAATGTGTAAAACCATCCATGTGCAGCGCTTTCTCTTTCTTGCATTTCCACTACGCGCCTACAATCATCAATGCGCGCTTGCATTTCATCAAAAACGCGTGCGCGCTCTTGTCGCTCCCTTTCTCTTCGCGCCTCTTCAATTTTTCGCTGCTCCTCTTCTCTTTTCTTTTGCTCCGCCTCTTCGCGCGCTTTGCGTACAGCATCGGTATCAATGTTATACACACCTTTACACGCTTTCGTAATGTTGCCACTGCCGTTGTTAAAAATTTTATTATCGGTAAGGTGCAAGGAATTGCGCCAATACATCTTACTAGAATGTCCACCACTTGGTTTTTTACATACAATTCCATAATTCTTATTACGCGCAATAGTATTATGTGCAATTTTCACGTTACCAATGTTTTTAGCAATCGTATAAAACTGTGCAGCAATACCACTTGCTTTATTGTCGGTAATAATATTGTTTGTAATTGATAGTGACGCATTACCAAGAATGACTTCAATGCCACTCTCCGCATTACCTACAATTGTATTACCGCTAATAACACCACTTACACCGCTGCGAATATCAATTCCCTCCTCACCAGCACCACGCACTGTTGTACCGGTAATAACAATGTGCTTTCCTTTTTGAATATAGAACGCCTTACCTTCCGTATCAATAATGGCAGAATTGCGCACAACGAGCGTGCCGCCACCACGCGTTGTAATTGCTGTGCCATGCGCACCTTCAATACGCACATGATCTATTGTCAAACTTGCACCAGATTGCAATGAAATATTGCCACCTTTTATTGTTAAATTACGCAATATACCCCTGTCACGCACACGAATATCACCTCTAATGATTGTTTTTCCAACACCAACTCCCTCCAAAACCGCACCGTTCTTGATGGTGTAATCTTCCTTGTACGTTTTTGCTTTGAGTTTTTTCGCTTCAGCAATATTGATACTGTCAACACTAAAGAAGCACACAGTTACAAGACATACGCATATTATACGAATATGAATATGATATAATACCCTCTCTTTTTTTTGCATAATGCGCAAATAAATGTTTACACAAGCAAATATTCCAAAACCACCCCACAACAGTAAAGTAACATGGGACATAAGAATACTGCAGTCTGCATTAAGTCTACATTACTTATGTTAGCATGTCTACTATAAATGCATAAGGCAGTGATAGTGACAGGAAAACAAATACTATTTGCGCTCTTTTGTAAAAGCATCTATAATGACAGTAACAGGATTTAGAGGCAAACATAAAAAGAAAAAAGAAAATACATCTATGACGGGAGACGCACCACTAGATACGCTCTCTCCTGAGGAGCGTGCACAAAAGATTCAATCATTGCGCGATATGATTAGTAGCGCCGAGCGTACTATTCAGAGCGCAAAGTCGATGCTCTTGCAAATTGAGGGCAAAAAGAAGGTTGGACGAAAGCGCAAAGTAAGTGATGAAGATGGCACGATTATTGAAGGAACATTTGACGGTCAAGTTATGATTGGCACTGACGGCAAGCAGTACCCTGTGCCGGCAAATTACGCATCAAAGTCAAAACTTGTTGAAGGTGACGTTCTTAAATTGACAATTACGCCGGATAGTACGTTTATTTATAAGCAAATCGGACCGGCACCGCGCAAGAATGCTATCGGCATCATTTCACAGGATGAACGTGGCAATTATTACGCCGTTGCAGATGGGAAACCATACAAAATTCTTCTTGCCAGTGTTACATACTTTCGCGTTGAACCTGGCGATGAGGTTGCAATCGTGGTTCCTCTTGATGAAAATGCATCATGGGCTGTCATAGAAAGTGTTCTTTCACGCGCTGAAACAACGCCACCGCCAGTTAATACACCGCCAACATCATCACAAAAGAAAGAGCCATCACCTACCGTTGCTGCAGCGGGGACGGCATGGTCGTCTGATATCCGTGATATTGAAGAAGAAATCAAAAAAACGCACGGCTAAATCTCTTAATACTGAATTCTATGCATAAACTCACTTTCCGTGACCTTGTTTTTGCTGCCATCAATGGCGCCATTTTCGGGCTCGGCTTTACTGTCATTTCCAATGAAAGTATTCCATTTTTTCCAGAGCTCCCCTTCATTGTTACAACACTTATTTTTAGTGTTCTCGCAACTATTGGCGTTGCAATAGGTGCCGTCCTCTCTCTTTGGAAGCGCTTCTTTTTTCAATTGGCAAAATTTGGTATTGTAGGCGTTGCAAATACGGCTGTTGATCTGGGCCTTTTTAACCTCCTCTTCTCCTTCGTCAATGGCATAGCCCCAGTTGGTGTCGTTGTTGTTTTCAAGAGTATTTCTTTCATCACAGCAGTTATCAATAGTTACATCTGGAATCGATACTGGTCATTTGACAAAAAAAATAAGGCTTCTGCCAACGAGTTTGTAAAATTCTTTACAATCAGCGTTATCGGTTTTGCTATGAATGCCGGTATTACAGGCGCAATTACAGCACTCTTTTCCAGTAATGGTGTTGCATCAAGTTCGCTTGCTACCATAGCGGCGGCAATCGCTTCCGCTACCGTTCTTGCATGGAATTTTCTCGGTTATAAGTTTTTTGTTTTCAAAAAATAATCTAACGCGCCACATGCTGTATAATAAGAAGTATCCCGATTCGTTGGCGGACACTTTTTTCTGTAAACTACCATTTGCATCATAAAAAGTTATGACACTTTATAACACCTATCGCCCACGTTCGTTTGATGATGTCGTTGGTCAAAAACACGTCGTCCAAACACTTACAAATGCTATTAAACGTAACATTATTGGTCATGCATACCTCTTTACGGGACCTCGTGGTACGGGCAAAACAACAATCGGACGTATTTTTGCGCATGCAGTTAACTGCATGCCACGCAAAAACTTTACACCAAGTGACGCATCAGTATGTAATGATATAATCGCCGGCACTTCTCTTGATGTCATTGAAATTGATGCGGCATCACATACGAGCGTTGATAGCATTCGCGAGTTGCGTGATACGGTAGCAATACCACCAAGCCGGGCTCATTATAAGGTTTACATTGTTGACGAGGCGCACATGCTCTCTACAGCTGCATGGAATGCATTCCTCAAGACACTTGAAGAACCGCCACCGCATGTTATCTTTATCTTTGCAACAACAGAAGTGCATAAAGTGCCGGAAACAATTCTCTCACGCGTACAGCGCTTTGATCTTACACGTATTAGCATCAACGATATTAGCAACAAACTTCTTGCAATTGCGCAAAAAGAAAAAATTTCTCTTGATACTGACAGTGCTGCCATGATCGCAAGCGCTAGTGGCGGCAGCATGCGTGACGCGGAATCACTCCTTGCACAGGTAATGGCATTTGCGCGCGATCGCATTACACCACAAGATGTGCGTAGTGTTCTTGGGATCACAGAGCGACGCACTGTATTTGCCCTTATCAAATATATACTGCGCAACGATACAGCTGCAGCTCTTGCAACTCTTGCGCGTATTGTTGATGCAGGTCACAATCTCAACGCCTTCACAACATCCCTTATTACGATTGTACGCCATGGACTCATTGGAGGGATTGATGAACATTTCCTTACTCATATAGCACAGTACTATGACGAAAAAGAACGTCTACGCCTCACAAAAATCGCACAGGTGCCTTCAGAAAGACTTATTGCAATAATTGAAGAATTTACAAAGGCACGTACAAACATCGCCCAAAGCGCCATTCCGCAACTCCCTCTTGAAATTGCCATCATCCGCCTTACAACACACGACAACACAAAAAATCAGGATGGCACACATGAAACACAAAGCGACTCATCATCTCACAAAGAAAAAGGTGGCGTACAAGAGTCACGCACTATTGCAAAAAGTATACGCAGCACCTATAAAGAAGATCCGCTCCGCACACTTACACAGTTGTGGCCAATGGTCATCGCTTCCGTTAAAAAAGAAAATGCCGCTTTTGCTACACTCCTTCGCTACAGCACGCCACACAGTATAAAAGAAAAAACACTTACACTCATAACAACAAACACCCTTCTTGCCGAAAAGATCAAAAACCGCACGCTCTATTTGACACTACGGAATGCTGTTGCTACAATATGTGGTGAGAAACTCATAATTGTAGTACGTACAGATGAGGCACCGTCGCCATCTTTGATTGCGCATGCAATGCAAATTATGCGCGGTAGCCACATCGTGGAAAGTGCTTAAATATTCTCACACATTGGGGTGTAGCCAAGTGGTAAGGCAACGGGTTTTGGTCCCGTGATGCGGGGGTTCGAATCCCTCCACCCCAACATTTTCTCTAAAACCACCCATTTCCCACATGGGCGGTTTTTTAAATCTATAATAAACATGAAATATTTTGCCGTGTTTGTTATACTGTAAATATATGTACTAAAAACTAAATTTTATGCTTGTAGCACTTTTCTCAGATACACATGACAACATGGACACTTTCACGTGGGCGCTCGGTGAAGCAGAACGTCATCATGTGTCATATGGCATTCATTGTGGTGACATTATTGCAGGATTTATGGCAGAACGCATGGCACATGCGCCTTTTCCCTTCTTTGCTGTTTTTGGCAATAATGATGGCGATCGTGAGCGCTTGCAAGATATCGCACGACAATCAGATGGCGCACTGACTTTTTCCGGCACGATGCACGGGAAATTAGTACTCGATGAGCGAAGAATTTTTGTGTGCCATTACCCCGAAGATGCACATCGCGCCCTGAAAACAAGTAACTACGATGCCATTTTTTATGGACATACACATGAAAAAGAACTGCACTACAAAAACAATACCATCATTTGCAACCCGGGCGAACTTTACGGCGGACGCACAGGAATTGTATCTTTTGCGCTCTATAATACGACAACGCACTCTGTGGAATTTATTATTAAATCATAGTATCAACACCGTCATATTAGCAATTAAAAAACACCCTCGTGCACACGAGGGTGTTTTTTGAACAGTAAAAGAAACACTTACTTGAGCTCAACGGAACCACCAGCTTCTGTAATTTTCGCCTTAATTTCTTCAGCTTCTTCCTTCTTCACACCTTCCTTAATCATCTTTGGCGCAGAATCGACAAGATCCTTTGCCTCTTTAAGACCAAGACCTGTGATTTCACGAACAGCTTTAATGACAGCAATCTTCTTATCACCAGCGCTTGTAAGCTCAACATCAAACTCACTCTTTTCTTCTGCAGCTTCAGTGTCGCCACCTGCAGGTGCAGCACCAGCAACCATCATTGGTGCTGCAGCACTTACACCAAATTTCTCCTCAAGAATAGAAACGAGCTCAGAAAGATCGAGTACACTCATCTTTTCGATCTCTTCTACAATGCTTTTGAATTTCTCAGGAACCTCAACTTCCTTTTTTTCTTCTGTCATAGTATTAAATCGCCTTAAAAATTATAATTTATACCTTTATGGATACACATCCATGATTACGCTTTTTGGTCAGCAACAGCTTTGAGAACTGTAACAAGACCACGCATATTGCCAGCAAGGACATTGACAAGTCCCGATATTGGCGCGTTGAGAGCGCCAACAACTTGGGCACGCAACTGCTCTTGTGATGGTAATTTTGCAAGTGCAACAACTTCATCAGCTGATAGAAGCGTCGCATCAAGCAGACCACCGACAATTTGCACATTTTTGTTATCCTTTGCAAATGTTGCAATCGCCTTTGGTCCGGCAATCTCATCCGCAAAAGAAATGGCTATGGCAATTTGTCCATCAAACATATTACGTTCATAGTTGTCTACGCCAGCTTTTTTCATCGCAAGAGCTAAGAGACTCTTTTTAATGACACGTAGTGGCGCATCAACCTTGTACAAAGACTTTTTGAGAGAAACCATGTCATTGGCACTCAAGCCCTTGTAATCGACAAACGTAACACTTTTGCCCTCCTTAATCGCAGTTGCTACCTCTTCAACAATATGCTCTTTTTGTTGTCGAGTTAGCATATATTTTTTTTAATTATTGTAATTTTTAGAAATTACAGACCTGCGCACAGCACATTGCTATACGAAGGTCTTTAATTTCCATGTAAACTAAAAGACTCATCAGAAAAGATGAGTCCGTAGACAAATAAGCAACATGTTACCTATTTTTGACAACCCATCCTCGTAAGGTCTTACTCTACGTGCCTTATGTCTACGGACGCATCTCTATTGATTGTTAACTTCTACAGAGCGCATAATCAAATACACAATTATGCCACTTCTTTTTCTTTGCTCTCTTTCTTCTCCTCACGTTCTGTTATTGTTCCATCATCCTTTTTCTCCACATCACTCTTCGCTTCAACAACCTTTCCTTTCTGACGCTTCTTCTGACCAACGATAATTTGATGTTTCACAAGCAGGTTATGCACAGTATCTGACGGCTGTGCACCAACAGAAAGCCAATGTTTAATTTTCTCCTCTTTGAGAACAGCTTTCTTTTGGTATGGATCATAGCTTCCAACAACATCAACATGACGACCACCCGGTGCTTTATTTTGTTCCTGTACAACAATGCGGTAGTAAACACGATTGTGACGTCCTATACGGTTAAAACGAATCGTTAACATAATCAAACTATATAAAAATCATAAAAGAAAATACGCGTGTGGTACGCACACACTCCATGCTAGCGCACATCAACTTTATTGTCAATACCGCAGAACCACCTCTGTGTATTATATTATCGCATATCTAGAATAATCCCCTTTTGCACGGGATGAGAGAATCGAACTCCCGACTTGGGTTTTGGAGACCCACGTTATACCACTTAACTAATCCCGCCCATATCTCACAATCTTGACAACAGAATGCATGTGAGCCGACACGCGGGATTGAACCGCGGACCTCATCCTTACCATGGATGCGCTCTACCTACTGAGCTATGTCGGCAACATTACCCATTGACTGTACAATGCAATGCTGCGTAAATAATCGTCGCTATCACACAATTTACAAAAACCATCAGTGGGCCGGGAGGGATTTGAACCCCCGTAGACGTAAGTCGCCAGATTTACAGTCTGGTGCATTTGACCACTCTGCCACCGACCCCTCTTAATGTTTATCTGAAAAACAGATGAGCCACCTGTCGGACTCGAACCGACGACCGACGGTTTACAAAACCGTTGCTCTACCAACTGAGCTAAGGTGGCCTGAATGATATGCAACACGCGTTGCCATTGTAGCATATATTTTTAAGACTGCCTAGACCTGTGTGCGCGCTTTTCTCTTCGCCTCTCGCATAATCTTTTTTACCTTCCTTAACTGTTCTACAGCGCGTAAATTTCGCGGATTGTGCGAGACGACTTGCTCAAAACACTCTGCCGCATCTTGCATATTCCCTTGCACAAGATAAACCTGCCCCAATAAATCATATGCCTCCATATCACGTGGATTTGCGGCTATACGTTTAATGAGCATCTTTTCATACTCTGCAACACGCTCATCATAACCGTGCGTACTAATGTATTTTTGCACTTCCGCTGCATCGACATCGCGAGCGCCGTTGACAAGTAACGCGTCTTTCACGGCGTGCCCGGTAGCCATAATGCCACCGGGCAACGGCCCATCTTGTGATTTATCTTCTTCATGTCTCTTACGTGCACGATGCAATATAAGAAATACCGAAACAATGCCGATACACGCAACAATGGGAGGGATAATAATGTGAAATAAAGTAATAGTCATAGAAAAGTCTGTGCATGACATCTAAAAGACTAGAGCTCAAATCGCACAAATTCCTCAACAGTAATCTTCTCACCTGTTTTTGCGATAGCATCAGTAATAACATCGCCTACTGTCTGTTCAGGATTTTTTACAAATGGTTGAGAAAGTAGTGCGCTTTCCTCACGAAATTTCTTCTCCTTTCCAGCAATAATTTTTTCAACAAGCTCTGCCGGCTTACCTTCCGTTGCTAACTGCTCTCTCCAAATGACACGTTCCTTTTCCACCGCATCCTCAGGCACATCCTCTGCAGAAACAACACGCGGATTACTTGCAACAATATGCATTGCAATATCCTTTGCAAGTTCTCTAAAGGTGTCGTTGCGCGCAACAAAATCGGTTTCACACAAAAGCTTGACCATTGCTGCCATTTTGCCGTTTGAATGTACATATGAGCCGATAAAGCCCTCATTTGTTTCACGCCCTGCCTTTTTTAATGCCTTAGCCTGCCCACGCTTTCGCAAAAGATCACGCGCAACATCCATATCACCATCAGCCTCATCAAGTGCCTTTTTCACATCAACAACACCAGCACCTGTTTCCTCTCGAAGTTTCTTAATATCTTCTAACATAGCATTTATTATTTATGATTTCTATTTCCTGTTATTATATATTACTTCACACCATTCTTTGAGGTTGTTGCATTAGTTACTTGCTTACGTGAACGACGTGTGCGGTGTGACAAACGTCGCGACCCCCTCTGTGACGCCGCCGATGGCATCGGTGTAATAGTGTTAATCGCTTTTAATAAAAGTGAAAGAATCACCTTTACAGACGACAGTGCATCGTCATTTGCTGGAATAACATAGTCCACAAGAAAAGGATCAGCATTTGTGTCGGTAATTGCTACAACCGGGATACCTTGACGACGCGCTTCACGTACAGCAAGAATATCCTTCTTTACATCAACAACGACAATTGCGCCCGGCAAATCATCCATATTCTTTAAGCCACCCATCTTTCGATTGAGTTTATTGATCTCTTCGCTTTTTTTCAATTGCTCCAACTTTGTGTATTTTCGGAAAAATCCTTTTTCCATCTCTTCTTCCATTCTTATTAGCGCACGTACGCGGTTACGGATTTGTGAAAAGTTCGTAAACGTTCCACCGATCCATCGTCGTACTACATACGGCTCATCAACACGCTGCGCAGCGCTCTTTACAAGATCAATCATTTGCTTCTTCGTTGTTACAAAGAGAATTCTCTTTCCGCTTTTACGCACAGAAGTAAGAAAATCCTGTGCATCGCGTATACCTTTTTGCGTTTTTTCGAGATCAATGATCGTTACCATTCCTCGTACACCAAAAATATAAGGTGCCATACGAGGGTGACGACGCGACTTTTGGTGCCCGAAATGCACACCAGCCTTCAAAAGTGACTCTAGTGAGTCATCAACGCTATCAAGATCAACATTTGCAAAATAGTCGCTCACCAATGCTGTCTTTGCGTTTTCAGCTACATCCGTAGGCTGTTCATTGTTGTCGATATTTTCCTCCGTCGCAGACGGTGTTACACTTTTTTCTTCTGTCATACTAATTTTTCCTTATAACCACATGTACAACATCTTGCACAACTTAATTTATTGACAAGAAGATATCCAATTTGCTGGGAGCACAACGTAACCCAAACAAACAGGAGCGGATATCCTGGTGCTGTAAAACATGTAAAGATATTACACCTCGAGTATAAACAAAGAACGCTCTCTTGTCAATTTGTAATACACATGTTATAGTAGTCATCGTTAGAGCGTATATCTTTACGATCGTTTATCTTTGATTTTAAATCACTATGAAGAAAGACATTCATCCACAATACAGACCCGTTGTTTTTCACGATTTGTCAGCAGATCAATATATCATTGTTTCATCAACAATAGAAGCATCTGACACGATTGATATTGACGGGGCGACATACCCACTTGTACGTCTTGATGTATCAAGTGTTTCTCATCCATACTACACCGGCAAACGCAATATCGTCGATTCAACCGGCCGCGTCGATCGCTTCAAGCAACTAGCTGAGCGTGCCGCAAAGAAAAAAGAGGCACGTGCAAATGCAAAAAAGAAGAGCAATGCAAAGAAAAGCACGAATGTTAATAAAAAGACTCTCGCAGATCTTGCGGAAACAAAAGTTGCCTAGTTACATTTACGTGCACATTAAAAAACACTCACAATCAAATCGTGAGTGTTTTTTAATTTTCTATTCCATCCCTACTTTAATACGCTGTCATTGCGCATATCACCATCATCTGTGCGCGTATTATTTAAATGTTGTAATTTGCGTGCAATTTCATCAAAAGAATGCTCCCATGAATCAGTATCATTGTCATGGTTATTATCAAGTGAGATGACTGCACGTTGTGGTGCATAAAGCGGTCGCTGACCATTGCTATTATATGCGTCATAAACATGTCGCATATAACCAATACCGTAAACAAACACAACACCACAAAAGAAACTTGCAACAACTGCTATAATAATATCTTTCAACGGCGGATTTGGCTCAATAACGGGACCCGTTAATAATCGCACATCAACATCTTCTTTTTTACCGCCACGAAATGCATCATTTTGTTGAATAAGAACATCAGCAACACCATTTGCTATCACATTAACTTCATGTCTACTATTACCGTAGACGACAATTCCGAGACGACCAAGTTTATGTCGTTGTGAAACATCAACGATCTTGCGCCATGCGTTGAGACGCTCTTTCTTGTTGATTGGTAAATGTAAAACATCACCGGCTGATGTTGCCACAACACGCTCAATGAAACGTTCCGTATGCACAGCATCAACAAGGATTTCACTCAAAAATTCCGATGATTTGAAGAGTGAATAAAAATCAGTTGTTGACGTATTTTGCACTATAAAAAAATCCATACGTGCGAGAAAGCGTGGCGCTGTAAGTGTAATGACTACAAATGCTACTGTTGCACACAGCGTACCAACAAGCGCTGCCATACTCAAGTACTTGCGCACAAATAACATGTGTACAGAAGAGGAATATACCATAAAAAAATATGTCAAAAAATGAATCCCACGCTATAGATGTGGTGACACATATTTTTAACATACCATCGTATGTTTGTCAATGATTACATAATTTATGTCCCTCTAAATTAGAAACACACATTTACACCAAAAGTATATGCAAATGAATAACAGTGTTATGGAATAGTGCTATATCATTTTCTCTATTTCTTTTTATCACTAATAATGGTTCCTTTCCATAATTCCCCTTCCATATACGCCGTAAAATTATCAAGGTTGTCACCGTTGATAATAGCAACATCCATATCATGTTCTTGTGCAAAACGCGATGCTACAGGATCAAATGGAGCATGCATACCAGGCTCCCATTTTCCACCGATCAGTGTACGATAATCATCCCATGTCATGCGCTCAATCTTTTGTGCATCACCATGCTTACGCGGGTCTTTGTCGTAAACATAGTCAATGTTTGAAAGATTAATTACGGTACGAGCACCGAGATTATAGCCGAGAACCACAGCATCAAAATCTGTTGAAAAGCCGGGTCGCCACCCGGACGCAATCACAACTGGCTCTTTGCAGTTGTAAAATTCTTCGAAATCATGTGGATTATCATTAACACGCGGATGTGCAAGTGCGCGAAAAATTGTACGCAACAAATGTGCATTAAGACGTGTCGTGTGTATACCAATCCAGTCTTTATCTTCATCTGTTATCGTATTATCAATTTCCGTTGCCGCCCTAATATAATCACGACACGTACTACCGCCGCCAACAACCAACACAAAACTAAATCCTTCTGATACTTTCTTTACTATAAAATCACGTAATTGGCGTACGAAATCTATGTCAACACCATGTGGCACAACAATTGAACCACCAAGTGAAATGACGTATTTTTTCTTATCATACATAAGCGTAAATTTTAATATTACATTAAGTTATACATCTAAAATAAAAAAATTGTCGCAACTTAACACGCTCTAGAGCGCACATATCCTTTTGCACGAGCATCCTCATCTGACGTAAAACATCGCAAATTTTCCGGTGCTATTCGTTTTGCAAACCTGCACGTTGGCGGATAGTATTTTGTTGACCTCTTGCTACCAACATACATGCATTGTCCTTTTGTTTGGCGCGCACTATTATTCTTGGTTTTTATTTGCGCTGTCACGCTTTGCTTGTCTTGTATTTGCTCTGGCTGCCTTTTCTGTAAACGACGCTCTTGAGTATATTGAACACACGCCGCATCATATTCAACAACAAGCGGTGTTGTTGCTAGTGCACTATGCGTCATCATGCCACCGACGAAACTTATAATTGCCACAAATATCATTGTTATGGCAATCATAATGCGCGACTCGTGTCGCTTACACTTTTCGGCAATATTCAGCACAATACTCTTTCTGCGAGTTGACATATAACAAGACAATATTGACAAAAACCGCTCTCGTGATTACAATAACAGATAATTGCGCTTTTAACAAATTTTGTCTTCCTATTAAAGCGCATGATTATTTCCGACAAGATTAAGTAAAATACTCTTATGGCACATCGTAAAGCTGGTGGCTCCACACAACTTGGTCGTGATTCTATTTCAAAGCGCCTTGGCGTTAAGCGTTTTGGTTCACAAAAAGTACAAACTGGTGAAATTCTCGTTCGTCAGCGTGGCACAAAGTTTCATCCTGGTAAAAATGTTAAGCGCACAGCTGACGATACATTAATAGCGCTTGCCGACGGTGTTGTGCACTTTGCGGTCAAGAAGACGCATAATTTCACAGGCAAACTTGTTAAGCGTCGTTTTGTACACGTTATTACTGAGGAAAAATAGAACATTTTATCCATCTTTGCTCACACCTTTTAAAAACAGAGCTTCTCTGCAATAAGAGCTCTGTTTTTGTTTTACTTTTTGAGACACGCGCTGACAAGTCCCATAAACAATGGATGTGGCGAAAGTGGTCGTGAGAGAAATTCCGGGTGAAATTGCGCACCAATAAAGAACGGATGCTTTGATTGAGGTAATTCCGCAATTTCCATTAGTGTACCATCAGGTGATGTTGCCGAAAAAACGAGACCAGCACTTGTCATTTCTTTAATGTACTGAGGGTTTACCTCATAACGATGACGGTGTCTTTCCTTAATTTTGCCTCTGTTGCCGTAAAGTTTTGCTGCCAACGTATCTGGTAGCAATTTTGCCTCATAGGCGCCAAGACGCATTGTGCCACCAAAATCCCTTTGTGCGAGCTTTTTTCTTTGCTCTGGCAAAATATCAATGACGGGATACTGTGTATTAGCGTCAATTTCTGTTGTATGTGCCCCTTTGAGACCGGCGACATGGCGCGCATATTCTACAACAAGCATTTGCATACCGTAGCAAATGCCAAGAAATGGTACGTTGTTCTCACGACAATAGGCAATCGCTTTAATTTTCCCTTCTATACCACGCATTCCAAAGCCACCCGGCACAATAAGACCATCTAAAGCACGTAGATCGGCAAACATTCTTTCATTATCTGTTTCGTATATTTCTGAGTCAAGCCACACAATCTCCGGCAAAACACCGCGTGCTGTACCAGCATGCTTTATTGCTTCAATAACACTTATATAACTATCAGAAAGCACATAATCACCTGTAGCAAAATATTTGCCAGCAATACCAATGCGTGGATGCTTGTTTACCTTTTCACTTGCGCTACGAAGATTTCTGAGCATTTTGTCCCATTCCTTTGCACGCACTGTTCGTACACCACTTTCCATATTCAAGCGTTTAAGAATAAGGTCAGTGAAATGTTGCTTCTCAAAAACTTCCGGCACAGCATAGATACTATCAGCATCTGGTGCGCTGATCACATTTTCTTCCGCAACATCACAAAACATCGCAATTTTTTCCTTGCGTTTTTCGTCAAGTGCACGGTCGGCACGCGCAACAATAAAATCAGCCTGGATACCAGCGCTATTTAGTGTACGTGCCGCTGTCTGCGTCGGCTTTGTTTTCATTTCACCAACTTTACTTGGCACAGGTAAATAACTCACAAGAATAAAACACGCATCAACGTCGTTACGGCGGCGCATCATGCGTGCGGCCTCAAGAAAAAGGATATTTTGATACTCACCAACTGTACCACCAATTTCAACAACAGCAACATCAGAGCGCGCCAACGCAATTGCTCTGTCAATACGTCCTATAATCTCCAAAGGAATATGTGGCACCACCTCAACACACTTCCCACCATACTCAAGATTGCGTTCACGCTCAATAACTGTTTTGTACACACGTCCTGTTGTCATATAATTCTCCCTCCGCAGATCAACGTCAAGATAACGCTCGTAATTACCCATGTCCTGATCCGTTTCATCACCGTCCGCCAAAACAAAGACTTCACCATGTTCCGTCGGATTCATTGTGCCGGCATCAACGTTGATGTATGGATCAATTTTAAGTGCCGTCACGACATAACCGCGATCTTGAATCAATTTTGCGATTGACGCCGTTGTTACACCCTTGCCAACGCCACTCATCACGCCGCCAACAACAAAAATCACTTTATTCTTTTTCTTCATTGTATTGTATTTTTTAGAGACTTTTTATTATAAAGACAAAAAGTCGCATCCCCTGCGACTTTTTTAGATTATCCCTACTATATTCATTTTCTCTATGCACCAGTTACAGATACACGCACCTTCGCAGACACATCATCATCAAGACGCAATTCAACATCATAGTCACCAAGCTTTTTGATAGGGTTCTCAATCACAACAATATCTACTGGTACCGTCTCATCAATAAGCGACCCTAGCTCCTGTGCAATCGCGTCACCGTCAATTGCCGCAAAAAGAGTACGATTATCATGTTTTGCGCGCATTGTAATTGTTTTACCATCAAGAAGACTCACGATGCGTTGCGTCTTCTCTTTCCGCTCTTTCTTTTCTTGTTCACGCCGTTTCTTTTCCGCCTCGTAGCGTTTAATCTGTTGCGGCGTCGCAACAACAGCCACTTTATTGCGCAACAGACTATTGCGTGCAAAGCCGTCCGCTACTTCACAAATATCACCGGCACGTCCACATCCCTCTACATCTTTCGTAAGAATTACTGTAATCATATCACTCTCTTCAAAACAAATTATTTACTGCATCCAGTGTACAGCATATTTTACACTCTGGCAAGATTGTTGAATGAAGCAACACAAGCACCCCTACATGCCATAGTAAGCGCGATACCAATCCACAAATACTGCAATACCTTCTTCAATATGTGTCGTTGGCGCCCATCCAAGTGCACGTATCTTACTGATATCTGCAGAGGTTCGCACGACATCGCCGGGTTGCATGTTAAGCATACGTTTCTTTGCTTTTGCGCCGACAGTTTTTTCCACCGCTTTAATAAAGTCCATCAACTTTACCGTACGGTCATTGCCGATATTGAGCACATTTGCACCATCAAGATCGGCATCAAGAGCCACTATTGTCCCGCTTGCAATATCATCAATGTATGTAAAGCTGCGCTCCATTTTGCCGCGATTATAGACATCAATTACTTCGCCATTGATAATGCGCTCAGGAAATTTGAAAACGCCCATATCGGGTCGCCCCCACGGTCCATAGACCGTAAAGTAGCGCAAAGCTGTCACAGGCATTTTATAGAGATGATAGTACGTATATGCCAGAAGCTCCGTTGCCTTCTTTGTTGCAGCATAGGGAGAAACCGGTTTATCAGCGCGCTCATCCTCACTAAATGGCACTTTTGCGCAATCGCCATAAACACTGGAGCTTGAAGCGTAGACAAAGTTGCGTATTTTATGCTTTGCAGCGACATCAAGCATAACTGTTGTGCCGACCACGTTAACATCCGCGTAGAGCACAGGATTTTCCAGTGACGCACGCACACCTGCCATTGCCGCCAAGTGAATGACTTTGCCCGGCTTTTCTTTGGCGAAAATACGCTCCATGCGCGCAGCATTGCGAATATCGGCGCGATATAAAGTAAACTTTCCCTTTTTATCTTCCCCACGCTTATTACGGTAACCCTTCAAAAATTTTCTGATACGGTCTTCTTTAAGTTGCAGATCATAGTAGTCATTGAAATTATCCACGAGCACTACCCTGTCACCACGATCCATGAGACGCTTTGCAATAGCTGAGCCAATAAATCCGGCACCACCGGTAATGAGAATTTTCATATATACTATTATACTATCCTTTACCAAATAAAATAACGCTTTCCATTTCATCACAAAAGACTTTTTCAAGAAACATTGTGCAGGTACATCTAAACTGCAAAAGTAAAGACTGAAGTTATGTGATTTCCGGTTTCTTGTCCCACTTTATCGTACTTGCGCACCATTCTTTGCTAACCAATCACGAATCGCCTTCAAACGTGGTGTATCACTAAGATCCTCATTGGCAACGCCATACTGCGGTTGATTAAGATTATATGCCATATAAAGCGTGACATACTTTGAAAGTATATCCAAATAGTGATAATACCCCTCATAATCGTACGCCTCCCACGTACCACCTTCATACGTTATCAGTGCTGTATCTTCTGATACCTCTGAAATAGCTTTACGTGCATCTTTAAGCACTTGTTCTATAGCATCAGCTGCTTCAACAGTCCCCGGATTAAAGTACGGTGCAATCGCAAATGCATCGGGATACAAACCATGCGGATTACACTCTGGATCCTTTAGGCGTTTCATTGCTTCTCCGTTCCACCAACTACCCGGCACAGCATGACCGGAGAGCACTGTTACCAAGCGATTGCGATCTGCACCGGTGAACACACTCTCAAATCCTGCCCACAACTCCGCAGCGGCACACGGTGCGTACTGCGCCGCCTTTACATAGACCGAGTCTTCATCTGCTTTAAACCCCTTCTCGTCGGCACGTTGCGCCGCATACTGTGCACTATAACCACTGTCATTCCACGCCTCATTAGACCACTCAATATACACTTTGAGTGACGGATCAAGTTTCTCTTTTATAAGTTTTGCGAGATTTACAGAAAATTCCGGTTCATCTTTGTCAGTTTTTGCCGGCACACTAATCCAACAGTCAACATTCGCGGCATTACACAATGCAATTTGCGCCTCGTAGGAAATACGTACACCCTGTCCCGGATACTGAATCTCCCCCGCCGGCACACGCGTCGCCCATGTCTCCTCCGGTCCACCATTAGGAACCTGCGCACCATTGCCGTTGAAATTCATAAAGCGAAATGCACTGTACGGCACACTCTGTAAGTGGTTAATAAGCGCGCTGCTCCACGTCAGACCGCCGCTATAAATGCCACCATAAATTTCCCACGTATCGTTGATACCGATCTGCATAGGACCACCCTTGCCAAACTCCGTGTTGCGTGATGCCCTGACATTAACAGTGGCAGTGGCACCACTGCCAGTATTCACATTGTTGTTATCATCGACAACAACACGTGATACACCACCTATACCAATACTTCCTGTACTGGAACCACTTCCCGTATCACCAGCACTACGCGTAGATCCAGTAGACCCTGTGCCACTGGAAGATGTGTTGTCATGTACAGAAGTTGGTGGCGTCGGCGCAACAGATACTGCGCCACTTCTGCCAGCATTTGCAACGCTAACATCACTATTTGACAATTGTGTTGTCGCCGGCACTGTTGCAACAAGTTGCCGCACTGCATCAGGTTGTTTCTTAATAACGCCTGTCGCAACCATATAACTGGAGACAAGCGCTATAAGCATGATAACAATTTGCAGAAGTTGTTTGATGAGTGCTTCCATAAATTTTTCTTTTTTTGATTATGTTTTACTTTAATACGCAATCTTGCATTATATGTAGCAATTATACCACATAACCACCTCCTACGGTAAACGTACATGTACAAAAGTATCATGCGTATTGCCAATCCAACCACCAACATAAGCCTCACAGTTATTTGTTCCTCTACAAAACTCATCAAACCCGTTATTTACAGCAGAAAAATCGCGCCAAAAATCAAAACCAAATTGTATGTATGCATAACCTTCCACGCGCACACTCGCCTCCGTAATATAGCGCACGCCATGCTCAACTGCAAAGCGCGGCGTCCATAGATGAAAAACTTTTTGTGGAGCACGTGCAACGTCAATATACAGATAACCGTCTTTATTATTTACATGCATCGGTGTGTGCTTATCGCCAGCAAACCATGATGGAAAGCGTGTATAGAGGCCACCATTTAACGTATTTGTTGTACCGCTATCAAAATTTTCTTCATAAACAACCTTTTCATTACCGGCACTATCAACACCAATAACACGTAGCCAGTCAATGTTAATAGTTGCTGTGGTATTTTCTAGCACACACGGCACTGCTGTGGTGGCGGTAATCCACGCAACACCTGCATTGTACCCTTGTGGCGACACGAATCGCAGGACACGCTTATCTTGCCATGGTGTGCCATCAGGTATGCGATACTCGCCGCGCTTTAGCGCAAGCGAAATGTCGGCAGCACACTTCTTGTCGCTTTTCTGTCGTAGTAGCACCTCACTTCCAAACAGTGCATATAAAAGCACAATGACACTACTACAACAGATTACTATCATGTATACCAAATGCTTTTTTCTCATGTTCTCTAGCCACAAAGCAAGGTGCCCCTACGTAACATCATGGTCCTGGGATGATCTCTCAAGACTATCACCGCGCAATTCACACGATGCAAGTGGCACAAAGACACGCTTACCATTATCAATGGTACTTTCAAAAAGTGTAACACTTTCCACCGCTACTGTAAGCGCCGTTTTTTCGTCAATAAGTGGTTTCTCGTCCAGCGCTCGCCATCGCTTTTGTGCGATACGTCCAAGTGTCACATGTGGCGTGTACGCATTAAAAGATGGGTGCAACGGAGCCACAACGCGCTCTATATCCGTTTTAAGGTTCCCTAATGCTTCCACCGGCTCACTCGCAACAAGCCATATCATCTTTGGCTGATTTTCCGATGGCCCTATCACCAAGCGGTCAAATAGAATATCAAACGGTTCATGTGGTGCAACAGCATGCGTCAACGCATCTATAATCCTTGGTAGTTGCACGGTATCAACATACCCCAAAAAACTCACCGTTATATGGAGGTTTTCCATCGGCGTCCATCGCACCGGCAATGCCGGATATGCACGCTCCAATTGTTGCTCCTTTTTGCGTAAGATTTTAATTACCGGTGACGGTATGTTAATTCCCACAAAAAGTCGTCGTGTATGTTCCATGTAATCTATTCTACAAATAAAATGAGATTTTGTGAAGTCCTATAAAGAAATTTATCTTTCAGATATATAAAAAAGAGAGTGCCGCACTCTCTTTTATGCAATTCTTTTTTTATTTTTAAGTAGCATTTTATACGTTATCTGCTGAAATATCATGTTGAGTATCTGACGATGTATTACCGTCACCGTGATTGCCATCACCCATACTACTACTATCATTCTCTCCATCATTTTCATCACTTGTAGAGTCAGTATTTACATCTGTTGTGCTGCTATCGTTTTGTGAACTGTCAACAGCGTCATTAGTATCAGTCATAGCACCATCTTCCACTACCTCACCGCTTGCATCACTAGGAGCATCACCGTCACTACCAGCGAATGCATCATCAGAAACACCATCTTGCATGCCACCACTCTCATCATATTCTTCATCGGAAGAATCAGCATCATCAGATGACGCATCTGTAATATCATGTTCTACCGCCGTCTCCACATCAACAATCCACCAATCAAAACTAAGATCTTTATCAAGCGCTTTTTCAATTTCAACATGAAAATCTTTGTGCACCGTCTTATGTGTAACTGCAATGCCTACTGGGCGTGTTGCTGTAACAAGAATGCGACTATCCTCACTCACAGCCTCCGTCTCCACCGTCACACTTGTCTTGCCGGCAGGGATCACAGCTGTGCCAACGGTTGGCGCATCGTCGTTGTTAACGA
>JALVQA010000017.1 GCA_027031495.1 Candidatus Moraniibacteriota bacterium | reverse complement strand
GGTATGTGATGGGAATGATACTGTCAGTATAACAACAGATTCACTTGGCCTTAATAGTGGTATCGCAACAGCAACAGCAGTTGCAAACTTTGATTGTAACTCAGATACTGCAACTGTTACAATTTCACCGGCATCAACTATTTCCGGTTGTACGAGCGTTGCCGTTTCACAGGCGGGTATGGATAAAACAAACTGTCCATAAATAGATTCAAAATATGGTAAATGAAGAGGGTTAATTTGATATTTTCTTCTGTTTGCATATGCATTTTGTCAAGTAAATTTATTTATGTATAGTACATATTTACAGAGAAAAAAAGGCTTTACATTGATTGAGCTTTTGATTGTCATTGCAATCATCGGTATTCTCGCCTCTATTATCATGAGTAATCTTGTAAGTTCGCGACGACGAGCTGTAATGACAAGTTATAAGTCCACAATGCTTTCTATACGTACAGCACTTGAGATGTGTGCCGGAACAGGTGGCGGATCATTGTATGGTGGCGTACGAAACCCTGGTGATGACATTTGCACAACAGCTGATACAAATCAGTATCCGGCATTGCCGAAGGAGTGTGGATCAATTTCTTATATTGTAACACCGGGAAGTGGTTATGATTGGTCATTTCGATCGTCTGCACCGTGTGGCGGATGCCAGTTATCATGTAACGTTGATGGGTGTACAACGATATCTGGTGATTGTCGTTTGTAAAACATAAAGACATTGTATTAATGATATATAATCAATGATCGTGTTTATAGGTGGAATCAGTTTTTTGATAGGCGTTATAATCGGTAGTTTTCTTTCCGTTATTGTTATTCGTTATGGAAGCAATGAAACATTTGTTACCGGTCGCTCGCACTGTCGTACATGCAAGAGTGTGATAAGGTGGTATGATAATATACCACTTATTAGTTATATATCTCTTGGCGGGAGGTGTCGCACATGTAAACAAAAAATATCAGCATTATACCCGCTGATTGAAGTTGTAACGGCATGTACATTTGCAGTAATTGCCATAAATAATAGCGGTAGCATGCTTTTTTTAGATAGTGAACACATTATAAAAATTGTTCTCTTATGGTCTATTGCAGCAGGATTGATTGTAATCTTCTTTTACGACGTACGTACAATGCACATTCCAATGATGGTTGTATGGTATGTTATGGCAACAATTGTCATATATATTCTTTATAAGTCTTTCTTGATGCATAATACCTTGTTGCTAGATGGTATTTTATCGGCGGGCATTGGTGGTTTTGTTGGCTTTACTTTTTTATATCTTCTTAGCACACTCTCGCATGAGCGATGGATGGGTGCGGGTGATGCATATATTGGATTAATTGGTGGTTTACTACTTGGATGGCCTGCAGTTATTTTTTTTCTTACTGCGTCATTTGGTATTGGTGCACTTGTCGGCATCATTCTTATTTTCCTAAAAATATGTAATCGCAAAGATATCGTGCCTTTCGCACCGTTTCTTATTATAGGTATTGTTGTGACATTGTATTTTCCACAATTTTTTCCACGCATTGCACATCTCTTGCTATATTTTTAATATGGACAATATATGATATACTGACAATATGTATCAGCAGGAAAAACAAAAAAACAAAAAGAGGGGTTTTTCACTTATTGAATTACTCACAGTTATCGCAATTATTGGCATCATGACAAGTGTAATGCTTGTGTCATTGGGGGAGAGACATAATCGACGTGCTGTTGATGCTGTTGCACGTCAAGTTGCTGCAACGATTCGCATGGCGCAAGGATATGCAGTATCTGGTCGCTATGACAATCAGGATCATATGCCATGTGAATATCACTTCTATGTTGATAATGCTGCACAGAGATATGGTGTGCGTTATAGATATCATACAAGGAGTACATCGTGCACGCCAACAAGCCCGATGGTATCGGTTGTTTCATATGATGTCAAAAACAGTGTAATAATATCCGGTGCAAGTGATATGATTTTTACAATTCCACATGGTACAGTGAAGGGTGGTACAAAAATAATTTCTTTGACAAAGGGTGGTGTAACGCGTCGTATATGTGTTGATGGTTTTGGGCGCGTAATAGAAGGTTGTTAGAATATTATTATGAAGCACACTGTAAAACAATCAGGATTCTCTATCATCGAAACGATGCTTGCTGCTTTTGTTCTTACAGCCGGCATTACAGCTGCTGTTGCAGTTTTTGGTCCATCAATAAAATTTTCTGGGCTATCACGTGATCGTGTGATAGCATCAGCTTTGGCGCAAGAGGGTGTTGAGCTTATCAAAAACGTACGTGACAACAATATGCTAAACGGTGCGTTTAATGCAGATATCAATACAGACGGAACATATTGTATGGATTACAAAGATGTAAAACCATCTAGTTGTGGTAGTGGACAATTATATAGAGATGGTATTTGGTATGTACATGATGTAACAAGTGTGACAACATACTTCAAGCGCAGAATTGTTGTAGATAATAGTCCAGATAAGATAGCAATAAGAAGTTATGTTGTATGGCATGACGGCACATTTCCATCATCACCTTCGGACTGTACTGTAAATAAGAAGTGTACACTCGCACAAATAGTGCTAACAAATTGGAAATAGTATATTATCATATGTGTGGATACATAAAGAAGAGTAAACGTGCCTTTTCACTTATTGAAGTAATTATTGCAATTTTTATTTTTAGTGTCATTATGACGGCAGCTGCATCAGTTCTTGGGCGTTCCGTAAAGGAATATCGCTATGCACGTGCGTCACAGCGTGTTTTGGAAGATGCGGAATTTGCAATGAATCGTATTGCAAAATCACTTCGCACAAGTTCTGTTATGTCTGTTGCTAGCAATGGCAAAAATATTGTTATCTACGATTATTCGCGAAATGGTGGCGCATGTGTACGATATACTTTTATGGCAGATACGATCGTTGAAGAGGTTGAACCGTTGAACTATAATACCGACGATATAACAAAATGCAATGCAAGTATTTTTACTTTTACCACACCACAAGCACTATTGACTTACACACAGGTGGATGGACAATTTTCTGCACAGCCATCCGCATATAAAACACGGGTCGGTCGTGTTACGATGGCAATTGTTGCACAAGATAATCGCGGTATGAAAATGTATCTGCAGACAACCGTGTCTTTGCGTGATTATGACGTATCTGGTCTTTTATAATTCTTTTACGTAAAAACAAAAAACATGAAGCGATATATACGAAAAAATGGGGTGTACGAAAAAAGAGGATCGGTTCTTGTCTTTTCGCTAATTTTACTTTCAATTGTTCTGTTGTCAGCGCTTAGTATCATGTCAACGACAATTATTGGGCAGAATGTTGCTTCAGTAACAGATAATTCAACAATTGCTTTCCAAGTTGCCGATACAGGTGCTGAGCAAGCATTTCATGAATTTCGCAAAAAAAGAATTAAAAGATTGAGTAATTTTTCTGGCGCACATTGTAGTAATGGTATTGTAACAGCGACAAATATTAATGGCATTCCGCATACGCGATATGAAATTCTTTTTAGAAAGGAAGATGGAACACGCGTAACAAGTTGTAATGCTGACACAAAAGACATTCGTTCTGCACATTCAACAGGGTATTATCTCAACGCTGTGCGCGCTGTTGAGGTTTCCATAAGTTTACCGACAGATAATGTCAATGATGGTCTTGTTGCGCATTGGACATTTGACACAAATATGAATGACGCAACATCAAATCACCACGATGGTGCGGCGCGTAACGGTGCTCATATAACACACTCTTCTTCAAATGTTGTTGTTGGTTCTGGTGCACTTGTTCTTGACGGTTCCAATGATTACGTTGTTATACCACGTAGCAGTGATTTTAATTACTCAGAAAATGATAATTATTCTATCTCTTTTTGGGTTCGTTTTAATTCTGCAAGTGGGTGGCAAGCCCCGCTACACAAGCGTTTCGGCTATTTTCTTGAGAGCGATGGTGTGCAGTGGAATTATCAAGGACTTACACCAAGTACATCTCAATTCCGTATAACACCTGGCAAGTGGTATCATGTTGTCCTATGGCAAAGTGGGAGCACAGGTAGTAGGGCACTTTATATCAACGGAAAACGGGCGGATCAAAAGGCATCTATTAGAGCATCGCGTAATAAAATGATTTATTTTGGCGCAGAAGATGCTGGTGGCAGTTTTCTTACAAAGTTCTTTGGTGGGATAATTGATGATGTGCGTTTCTACAATCGTGCAATTACTGTAGAGGAAATCAAGATATTATGTGAGAATACGTTTGACGGTGGCAATACGCCGAGTGGTGTAACGTGTGGTTCATAGTTACACCAGATTGACGATGAGTATGCTTCGTGATATCATGCTAGCGAGGAGTTCAAGAGATTCGCGTGCGATGCGGATCTTTTCTTCTATAAAGGACTGTTATCGGCATAGTGCTTTATAGGACCGTAAAATTCTATAAGATTAAGGTGATAAGATATGAAACAAGATAAAGCTTTTCTCGGTGAGTTTGGAAATGCTGTAATGCAGATTGCAGAAGAAAAAGGCCTTGATAAATCACAAGTGATTGCTGTTGTGGAGGCAGCGCTTGCGGCGGCGTATAAAAAGGAATACGGTAAGCGCGGCCAGGTTATTCGTGCAAAATTTAACGAGAAAAATGGTAGTGTGCAGTTCTTTCTGCGTAAAGAGGTTGTTGATGAGACGGTGCGTGACTTCAGTGCATTAGAGGAAAGTGGTGAAAAGGAGCAAGTGACGACAACAGAAGATGATGGTGATAAAGAACGATTGCCACGCTTTAATGAAGAGCGCGATATTACACTGGAGGATGCGCGTAAAGAGAAGGAAGATGCGCAGGTTAGCGACATTATAGAATTTCCGCTACCGCCACATACCGATTTTGGACGTGTTGCAGCACAGACAGCGAAGCAAGTCGTAATTCAGCGTGTGCGTGAAGCTGAGCACAATGCTATGTTTGATGAGTACAAAGAGCGTGAACATGAGGTTGTAAGTGGTGTTGTGCAGCGTGTAGAAGGACGCACGGTTTTTATTGATCTTGGTAAGGCAATTGGCACACTCTTTCCATCAGAGCAAATTCGCGGTGAGCATTATACTGTTGGCATGCGCCTCAAGGTATATATTGTTGAGGTGTCACAAGATCCAAAGGGACCGGGCATTACTTTGTCGCGCACACATCCAAATCTTGTTCTTCGCCTCTTTGAGCTTGAGGTGCCGGAAATTTTTGCTGGCACTGTTGAGATTAAGGCAATCGCACGTGAAGCCGGTAGTCGTACAAAAATTGCAGTTTACACGGAAGAGGAAGGCGTTGATCCTATTGGTTCATGTGTGGGGCAGCGCGGTACGCGCGTACAAGCAATTATTGATGAGCTTGGCGGTGAAAAGATGGATATTATTGAGTGGGATGAGGATCCGGCACGTTTCATTACTGCAGCGCTTTCACCGGCGAAGGTACTTGACGTTCATCTTAATGAAGAAAAAAAGGAGGCAGTTGCGATTGTACCGGATGATCACCTGTCTTTAGCAATTGGGAAGCATGGACAAAACGTACGCTTGGCAGTAAAATTAACAGGCTGGAATATTGATGTTGTTGGCGCGAGTGCGCAAAGAGAAAGTGACAATTCTTCTGATGGTGCGGAAAATGGTGATATTGATGACATTTCACAGGCAGAGACGACAGAGAACGATACAAAAGCGAAAAATGATATTATAGATAGCGACGATGCTATTGCGAATGATGAAGATGTGGCACGGGATAATGATGATAAATCTTCCAATGAGGGTTCTGAGCAGAAAAAAGAAGAAGTTATAACTCAATAAAGAAGAAGGTGTATAAATAAACTAATAACAAGACGCTTATGAATATGTGGCATGATATTTCGTATGGTGACAATGCGCCGGAGACAGTTAATACTATTATAGAGATCCCGCGTGGCTCAAAAAATAAGTACGAAATTGATAAAAAAACGGGCATTATTAAGCTTGATCGTGCGATGCGCACGGCACAAGATTATCCATTTGATTATGGTTTTGTGCCACGTACACTATGGGATGATGGTGATGCGCTTGATGTTGTTGTGCTTACAACGTATCCGCTTGCAACGGGCGTTATGGTGGAGGCGCGTGTTATTGGCGTAATGCGTATGATCGATAGTGGTGACTGCGATGACAAGATCATTGCTGTGCCAAGTGATGATCCGCGCTGGGATAATGTGCACGACATAGAAGATGTTAATCAGCATACACTCAAGGAGATGCAGCACTTCTTTGAGACATATAAGTCAATTGACAATAAAGTTGTCGAGATTACAGGATTTGAAGATGTCAATGCAGCACATGAAGCGGTGCGTAAAGGTATTCGCCTTTACGAGGAAAAGTACAAGAATAAATAGGAATTTGATTTAAAAATACGTACATGGATATTGCAATTACAGACAAAGAGAAATCACAGAAGGAGTTAACAATTACTGTACCTGCGGATACGTGGGGTAAAGAGATGGAGAGTGTTATAGCACACTTTGGTGCACAAATGAAGGTTGATGGTTTTCGCAAGGGCAAAATACCAAAAGATGTTGTTATGCGCGAGATCGGGAAGGACGCAATTGTTGCTGAAGCCGCAGAGCGTGCAATTAAAAAGGCGTATGCGCGAGCGATAAAAGAAAAAGACGTTAAAGCAATTGCGCAGCCAACAATTAGTATTGCAAAACTGGCGGAGGGCAACGACCTTGTTTTTACGGCGACCGTGGCGGTGCTACCAAAGATTACATTGGCAAAGGATTATAAAAAGAAGATTGCAAAGGAAAATGCAAAAAGAGCAAAGGAGAAGGTTGCGGTGGATGATAAGCGCGTTGAAGAGGC
This sequence comes from Candidatus Moraniibacteriota bacterium, assembly GCA_027031495.1. GTDB lineage: Bacteria > Patescibacteriota > Minisyncoccia > Moranbacterales > JALVQA01. The sequence goes on along the minus strand of JALVQA010000017.1, from coordinate 2,724 downwards.
GATGGAAAAGATTGCGCAGCAGTATGCCGAAAATGTACACGTTGATCGTCCTGCGCGAAAAGGCGATGTTGCTATTATTGATTTCATTGTTGAGGTGGATGGTGCTGTAATTGACGGTGGTACAGGCAAGAATCATCCACTTGTCATCGGGAGTGGAGCATTCATACCTGGTTTTGAGGATGCGATTGTTGGCATGGTGACAGGCGAGAAGAAAACAATTAAACTTACTTTCCCAAAAGATTACCACGCAAAAGATCTTGCTGGCAAGGAAGCAACATTTACAATTACGCTTAATCGTGTTGAAGAGAGGATTGTACCTGAGATTGATGATGCGTTTGCGCAAAAAGTACATCCACAGTCAAAAACAGTTAATGATCTCAAAAAACACATATGTCAAAATCTGGAAGCTGAGGAAAAGAATGAGAAGAAGCAAAAGCATCGTGAGGCACTTGCTGAAATTCTTGCTCAGAATGTAGAAGGCGACATACCAGAGCAACTTGTTGATAATGAGCTTGCGCGTATGGAAGAGCAGTTTACGCAACAGTTAGCACAAAGTGGTGCAAAACTTGACGATGTTCTAAAGCAAATCGGCAAAACGAAAGAAGAGCTCCTCAAGGAGTGGCGTCCACAGGCGCAAAAGCGCGCAAAAATTGGTCTTGCATTGGATTATATTGCGGAAACTGAGAATATTGCGCCGGACAAAAAGAAGGTAGAAGAGGAAATGCAAAAGATGCTTGCATTGTATGGTGGCGATGAAGAGGCAAAGAAAAAGGTTGATCTAGCACATCTGCACAATTACGCAAAAGCAATGTTACAGCAAGAAGCCGTTTTTGATTATCTTGAGGGAATTAAATCGTAGTAGGGTGTTATGTTATGCTGATTCCAACAGTTATTGATAAGACTCCACAGGGGGAGCGTGTCTACGACATTTATTCACGTCTTTTGAAGGATAGAATTGTTTTTCTTGGCACGAGTATCGATGAAGATGTTGCAAGTGCCATTGTTGCACAACTTCTTTTCTTAGATGCGCAGGATACAACGACAGATATTACGCTCTACATCAATTCACCTGGTGGTGTGGTTTCGAGTGCGCTCGCAATTTATGACACGATGCACTATATCAAATCTGATGTTCGTACGATTTGTATAGGGCAGGCGGCGTCTGCTGGTGCGCTTCTTCTTGCTGCTGGCGCAAAGGGAAAGCGCATGGCCCTGCCAAATAGCGAAATTATGATTCATCAGGTGTTGGGCGGTGCGCAAGGTCAAGCGTCAGACGTACATATTCATGCGCAGCACATTGTCAAAATCAAAAAGCGTCTCAATGAAATTCTTGCAAAGCATACCGGCAAGAGTGTTGCGCAACTTGAAAAAGATACGGATCGCGATAACTTTATGAGTGCACAAGAAGCAAAGCGCTACGGCATTATTGATAAAATTGTGAGATAGAGGTTACAAATGGTATACTAGAAAAAAGTATTTCCATTCAAAAGAAAAAATATGGCATTACGCGATATAAAAGAAAAGCTCTACAGAAAGGATGCACAGGAGCGTAAACGTGAAAAAACAATCTATAATCCGCAAGTTGCACGTAGTCCGGAGAGTGAGCTTGGCAAAGAGTCGCCGTGGCAAGCGCAGGAACGTGACGGTATTGGGCGCAAATTACGAACGCCATTGATGATGGTCGTTGTTATTTTCTCAACCATAGCGCTACTGCTTTTTGCTGTATGGACCGTGATGACAATTCGTGCCGGTCTTTTCAAAGAACGAAATGTGCACTTATCGGTAGAGGGGCCGGTTGTTGTTTCAAATGGTATGTCTGCTACGTATACGATACGGTACATAAATGACAATGAGGTGACGCTTACGGATGCTAAAATTACCTTTGAGCACACACCGGCATTTAAGATTGATGAGGGAAATGGTTTTACATATGATGCCGTCAATAGAAGTACTTATAGCGTTGGTGAAATCAAACCAAATGAGGAGCGAGAAATTGTTGTGCGTGGACATTTTGATGATGTTGAACCGGCTGGTGTTATGTATATTGAGGCGCAATTATCATTTATGCCGGCAACAAAAAAGAAGCGATTTTCTGTGAAAAATCGCCTTGGTCTTACACAGGACGCAGATAATATGCAACTAGTTATAACAGCACAAAAGGAGGTGGCAAACAACGATATCATTGAGTATACAATACGCTATACGAATGATAGTCAAAAGTCATATGATGGTGTATCTGTTGTAGCGCGATTTCCCAATGGCTTTGTGATGCAAGATGCAAGGCCGACACCAACAGAGAAAGATGCTGTATGGCATATTGGTACGGTCGCACCGCATACCGATGGTCTTATTACCGTACGTGGAACATTAAGTGGTGTAGAGGAAGAAGTTAAAACAGCTGTTTTTGCGATAAATGCAAAGAAGGATGGTAGAAATGTTGCTATTGTGCGTGAAGAATGGGCAACACGCATTGCGCCATTACCGCTAACTATAAAACAGTATGTAAACAATAAAACATCATACAACGCTCATGTTGGCGAAGAATTGATATACAAACTAAGATATGAAAATACGAGCGATGTTGGCATGCGTGATGTTGTTGTTCGTCTGAAGTTTGATGATCGCATTCTTAATTATAGAAAGTTGAATTTATCATCATCCGGCGGCTCACTTGAACCGGCAACGCGTTCAATTGTATGGCGAGCGTCAGATTTTCCAGAGCTT
>JALVQA010000016.1 GCA_027031495.1 Candidatus Moraniibacteriota bacterium | reverse complement strand
GAGACCTGCTCCAGTACCAGCAGGTCCGACAGCCCACGCTCGGCGAGCACATAGAGCACGGGGCGGTCGCACCAGTCCTCCGGCGGCAGTTCCTTGGGTAGGGTGTCGACGCGTACCCAGAGGAAGAGCAGCTTGCGCATGAGGCTGTGCCAGGGGCGGATGAAAGGCATTGAAACTCTGTTTTCTTGGGGTAGTGACAGGATGCTATAGAAAGTGAGATCAGGTGGCAATCTGGAAGCCAGAAGACTTGGTTGAAAAAGGTCTTCGAGAAACGTAAATGCCCTTCATATATATAGTGAAAAAATGCAATTTGGAGAAACTTTGTATCATTGGCTACGTACTTTTTAGAGCATGCGCTATACCATTGATGTTGCCAATAAGAATAGGGGGTTTCTGAATAGTGTTTTGTTAAAGTCTGAGTTTCGAGTTGGAACAGAGCACTGTGAAGTCTGTTCTGGCTTGGAATACGTCTTGAGTAAGAATAACTATTAAACCACGAACTATTTATTCTTTTATGCTGAGGTATTCTGATAGACGTTTCGGGTTCGGTCTATCTTTTGTAGTAAGTATTTTTGTTAATTTAATAGTATTATCGCGGGTTAGAGAGAAAACGGATTTAACCGATAAGATATGACAGATCTGAGTTTTATTGTACCCGCTTATAATGAAGGCCTCTTTATTAAGAAGTGTCTTCAAACTATCACTGAGCTTTGTCAGATTAATCATGTCGATGCTGAAGTTATCGTTATTGATAATGGGTCTACTGACAATACGGTTGCGTTAGCTTGTCAATATACCAGTAAGGTTTACTCAATCGAGCGGAATAGCGTTTCGGCGGCGCGCAATATGGGGATTCAAAAAGCCGGAAGTGACTTGGTTGCGTTTATTGATGCCGATGTGGTAATAACCCAATCTTGGATCGATTGTTTTTTAAATCATATCAAGGAATATCTAGATGATCTGAATTTTATTACCGGATATCAATATGCGGTACGTGAAAATAGCTCTTGGATTGAGCGGCATTGGTTTAGGTTTCAAAAAGACTCTTTGCTTAATGGCGGAAATATCATTACATCAAAGCAACTATGTGAACGGATTTCTGGTTTCGATGTTAAACTTAAGACTGGAGAGGATTATGATTTTTGCAAGCGAGCTATAGCTGCCGGCGTTAGTTATAGAGAGGAGCCTGGTTATGTCGCAATTCATGAAGGTTTCCCGCGAGATTTGAGAAGCTTTTATCGCCGAGAGTGCTGGCATGGCGAGGGGGATTTTTTTAGTTTCTCAACCTTTATTCATTCACCTGTTGCGCTAATAGCTGTCGTCTACCTGGTTTTTTTTATTGCAGGTCTTATGTTGTTGCTATCCGGGAATATTGGGGCGGCTGTTATTTTGGTCTTGTTGTTAAGCGCTTTAAACCTGGTAATTACTATAAAAAGATTCCAGCGACTTCCGTTGCCTTCTATCGCATGCAACTCTGTACTTAATTATGTGTATTTTATTGCTCGAGGGATGTCGCTTTTTAGGGTGTTGCGAAACCGTGGTAAATCTTATTAGATAGCTGCAACCATACGGTTGCTATTCTATTGAGTGCATATTAAGGTTTCTTTTCTTGTATGCGTTGCCGTGGAAATAAAGGTGTCGGGTTTAATTGCATGCTATTCATAGAGACAATATCATGGTGTGCAAAATAGATGACTTTGAGCTCCTTGAGAGGTGGTGTGTATATTTTTCTCCGCTTCTCTCTCTGTTCAACGTGAATATGTATGAGTAGGTTGTAACATGTTTTCTATTAAAGGTTTATTCAGTGATAACATTAGAATAAAGATATTCTTGATTTTTTTATTTGTTATTTCTACTAATCATCTGTTTGTGGATCAGTTTAACTATTTTGCTGTATCAGATCATCCGATAAGAAACTCCGCTGTATTTTTATTTATTTGGCTTCTATCGATTGTTGCCTGTCTTGCTGTTGCGTTAATTCCTCGGTTCTGGGTCAGGCTAATATTGGCGCTGCCAATATTAATTTCGGCTTATGCAAATGAGCTGTATCTGGAAATAGCTGATGAAAATTTAGAGCTTTCAGACGTCACTAATTTTTGGTTGTCTAGAGCCGATTACCAGTCGGCCATTGGGAATTACTGGAAAGCCGGGATATCAAGTTTGCTTTATATTTCCCCTGGCATTGTTGCTTTTTTATTGCCTGTCTATAGGGTGCCAAAAAAGTTTATATATACCATGATTACTGTCATGATATATTTAAGCGTCTATGGGGGGATTTTTGCTGTTGTTATGTTAAAAGGGGGGGCTGGAGCTAGAGGGTTTCCAGAGCAGTTTAAAACCTTATCTTTATTGTTAAATGTAGTCAAGGATGATATGGATAATGATTTTAATGCGATGCGAAAACGGGCGCCTAAGAATAATAATATTGAACTCAACCGCCCAAATATTGTTCTTATCATTGATGAGAGTGTGCGCGGAGATTTTTTGTCTATAAATAAACCTGATATTGGCACAACTCCTTATTTGATATCAATCGGAAATAAAATTATAAATTACGGATATGCGTCTTCGGGAACAATATGTAGTAATTATTCAAATGCAATATTAAGGTTTGGGGCTTCGCAGGGTAATATATCAGGGACATTATTAAGAAATCCATCAGTATGGGATTATGCAGTAAATACTGGATATCATACCGTGTATATCGATAGCCAAAAATCATTTGGCACTTTCCAGAATTTCATGACGCTAGATGAAAGGAAATTTATTGATGAGTTTGTGCAATTCGATGTCGAGTCTGTTCAGAAAGCTGATGATTTTGTCAGAAAAGATCATGAGGCCGCAAAAATAATCAGAAGCTTATTGGGAAAGAGGCAGCCGCAATTTATTATTTTAAACAAGGAGGGCGCGCACGCGCCTTATGAAGGTAAATATCCGAGCGATCAATCTATCTTTACGCCCCATATGAAGTTAGGTCAGGGTATTTCGAAAAACTTAGACAGAAAACTCTTAATTAATTCTTATAGGAATGCTATACATTGGACTGTAGATCTTTTCTTTAAGGAGCTTGTTGATAATCTCGATTTAACTAATACGGTAATAATTTATACTTCGGATCATGGGCAAAACCTGTTGGATAGGGGTGTTGCTACCCATTGTAGTTCAAATCCGCCTGAAACCGTTGGACTTGTGCCGTTGTTTATAATAACCGATCGCCC
>JALVQA010000015.1 GCA_027031495.1 Candidatus Moraniibacteriota bacterium | reverse complement strand
TAGAGCGCAAAGAACAAGCATCAGCATTTTGTGCTGTAACGGAAGGGTGTTATTTTTATATTTTGGCGATGCTTGGCTGGTATGTGCAGACGTATACGTGTACACGATGTGCAAAAAGGTTGTCACAGAGCACATCCTATACATATCTATGTGCTGACGGTGGTTTTATATGTAAAAATTGTTTACGCGAAACAGCCATACCACGAGAGCAAAAAATAATACTCTCGCGCGATGCGGCTGCGGCGCTTCGTGTTTTTGATACACAGTACAGACGCAGTGCACATATCGCTCACTTTGCGAAAGTACGTATGTCACAAGAAATATGTGATGAGTTGCGAAATTTTACCATACGCCGCATGAAATGGATTATGTAGAATGTAATTTCAGCAGCAAGTGTTTTAAGTAAGAATAGGAAGAAGATTTTGACCACTCATCTCACGTGGTTTATCAAGATTAAAGATGGTAAGGACTGTTGGTGCGACATCAGAAAGAAGACCCATTACCTTTGACGGATAAGTATTATCACGTGGTGTGGCGTGGTGATTGTTTTTTGTGATATACCAAAGCGGTACGGGATTTGCAGAGTGTTCGGTACTAACCATGCCAGTTTTATCATTATAAAGTTCTTCAACATTACCATGGTCGGCAGTAATAAGAATTTTTCCATCTTTTTTAAGAATCTCAGGAATAAGGCGCGAGAGATTTTCATCAATGGTGCGCACAGCTGCACGACATGCTTTTACATTGCCCGTATGTCCGACCATATCAGCATTTGCATAGTTGATAAGAATGAAATCATAAGCATTTTTTCTAATGCTTTCAATGACATGTTCTGTAATTTTTGCAGCGCTCATTTCAGGCGCTTCGTCAAAGCGTGTAACATGTGGTGATGGAATGAGGACGCGATCTTCACCATCAAATGGCTTCTCAACGCCACCATTAAAGAAATATGTAACATGTGCATATTTTTCTGTTTCAGCTATACGTAGCTGTGTTTTTTTGTAGTCCGACAAAACTTCACCGAGAGTGTGTGTAATATTTTGTGGCGGAAAGGCAACATGTACATCAAGTGTGCGATCATATTGCGTCATTGTTACCATATAAATATCTTTCTTTGGTCCGCGATCAAATTCTGTGAAGGTCTGGTCAGTAAGGGCGTGAGTAAGTTGACGCGCACGATCTTCACGGAAATTTGCAAAAATAACAGCGTCACCATCATTGATAGCGCCATAGACAGCACCTTTTCCATCTGTGAGCATTGTCGGCTCAATAAATTCATCACCCGTACCGTTTTTGTACTGTGTGCGCACATAATCGTAGAGATTACTCTCCCGCGTGTGCAGATCCCCTGTGCCAGTGAGTGCTTTGTAGGCACGTTCTATGCGGTCCCAGTTTTTATTGCGGTCCATGGCCCAATAACGTCCGGCAATTGTTGCAATACGTCCGATTCCAATCTCCTTTATGTCATTTGTGAGTCGCGTGAGCATATTGACACCATCATTTGGCGCGCTATCGCGACCGTCAAGGAAAGCATGTACCATGACATGCTTAACACCTTTTTGCTTGGCAAGCTCAAGAAGAGCAATTATGTGACTGTAATATGAGTGCACAGAGCCGGAAGAAAGGAGGCCTATAATATGGAGAGTTGTATTTGATGTTCGTGCGTGCTCGGCAGCGCCGCAAAGTGCTTCATTGAAGAAAAAAGAACCGTCTTTGATAGCAAGGGAAATGCGAGGGAGATTTTGGTAGATAATACGACCACTGCCAAGTGTCATATGACCAACCTCACTGTTGCCGGCCTCTCCCCATGGAATGCCGACGCTAATGCCAGATGCTTGCAGTGCGGTAGAGGGGTAGTACTGATTGAGTTTTGCGAATGTTGGCAGGTCTGTTGTTAACAAGATACTGCGCGGATCACGAGGAATGCCAAAGCCATCTAGAATAATAAGAACAACCGGTTTTCGAGACGTATTCATATCAGTATATGTTTTTTGCGTTATTTATCTACTTTATTGATATATAAAACACCGTCGCACAGTGCGCGTGCGTCCTACTCATTACATTCTACTACAGATATATCGTATATGCCAAAAAATAAAACAAAATATATGTATAAGTGTACAAGAAATACATTTTTATGCTATACTGGTAAATAATGATTATTGCGTATAATGAAAATAAAATAAGATACAAAAACAAATATGGGTCTGTTCGGAAAGAAGAGCGCTTTTCTCGGTATTGATTTTGGTGCATCGTCCCTAAAGATTGTTGAACTTGCATTCAAAAATCAGAGACCGGAACTTACAAATTACGCTTACGCCTCTATACCGGAGGGTGTTGGTTTTGGCGACGCACTTCGTACTGTAGTTGAACAAATGAAGCCGCGAACGCGTATGAGCTACGTTGCGTTACCCGGATCGAGTGGGCTTGTGACTCTAATCTCATTTCCAAAGATGTCACACAACGAACTTGCACAAGCCGTTCTCTTTGAGGCGCGAAAATACATTCCTATACCACTTGATGAAGTGAATATTAGTTGGGATGTTGTAGCACACAGCGGTGGCAAGCAAGAGGCGAAAAACAAGCAAGAACCTTCGGATACAGAAGATAAGGCAGGCAATAAGTCTGATGGCAATAAAGAGAGTAAGGAGAAACAAGGGCGGGATGGTGTGCAAAAAAAGGAGAGTGATGGTGAGGAAAAAATGTATGTTCTTCTTGTTGCGGCGCCACGAAAGACGGTTGCTGAGTATGAAGAATATGTAATGAATGCGTCATTGAAGATGAATGCGCTTGAGTTAGAGACTTTTTCGTTGACGCGTGCGTTGGTGGGTGATGATATAGGTCGCTTTCTAATTGCTGATATTGGTGCACAAACAACGAATATTGTTCTTGTTGATAGAGGTATTATTCGCGCAAACAGAAATGTTGCTATTGGCGGTGAAAATATAACACGCAAAATTGTTGAAACAGTTGGGTTGAACAAGGAGCGTGCAGAAAAGTATAAACGCGATCAGGGTGATCTCTTAATTAATGATGGTATCGCATCGCGTGTTGTCGGTATGATTATAGATGAAATGCGCCACGTTGGTACGGTTGGCGGTGATACAATGGCTGATAATGTTATTATCACAGGTGGCGCAAGTAAACTTAACGGCATGAGAGAATACATAGAAAAGGCACTCGGTGTAACAGTCACATATGGCAATCCGTGGGCTCGTGTTGCGATTAGCGAAGAAGTTATGCCGTACGTACAACCATTGTGTGGTGAGTTTGCCGTTGCTGTTGGTCTGGCGCTTCGCGGTATTGAGGAATATCGTCATGCTTAGTAATTTTATTAAAATAAAGTAGAACGTAATAATATGAATATTAACCTTTCACAAACATCAGCTGCTGCGCGTGCACAACAAAGAAGGGATAGAATGTTTGTTCGTGCAATGTTGATTGCATCACTCATTCTTCTTATTGTTGCCGGCGCGTATGTGTTCTTTCGCACCTATAACAAAAAGTTAGAAGGCGATATTGTGTCTGTTGATAATGAGATTAACAGAATTGAGGCAAATATGTCGAAAGGAAAAGCTGTGGAAGTTGCGAATGCCTTGTTTCGTGTGCGCGATATTGAGAATAGTTATGTCCAAAATAGTGTTGTATTAAGTTTGCTTGAAGCAATCAGTGAATCAATTATTGATAATGTTGGGATTGATGAATATGAATATACTGTGTCACGTGATAGCATTGATGTTGATGTTACTATGGCAACAACAGATATTCTTTCTATTGCGCAGCAAATTAAAGCGCTTAAGCAATCTGAATTGTTTTACAGTGTAGCCGTTGAGGGCGTAAGTCGTGAGCAGAATTCTGGCAATATCCGTTTTCATGTGCTGTTAAAACATACCCTTAAAAATAAAAAAGAAGTAACGCAATCTTAATTTATTCTTTTCATATAGAGCAAACACTATGAGATTAAAAGTATTATTTTTTCCATTTGCACTTGTTACTGCAGTTGTTATGAGTATTTGGTATGTGTGGCCGGCGTACCAACAAAGTGTGGAACATAAGGAAACTCTCACACAAAAAGAAAAGCAGCGTGATAAGTTAAAACAACGCCAAGTACTTGTTGATAATCTTTTTGCGCAATTAAATAAAAATACTGCTATTAAAGATTTTATTTTCCAGTATATACCGATAAAGCGAGATGAGGAATATATCATTGACGCGATCGATGATGCAGCAAAAAAGGCAGGAATCATTCTTATAGTGGTTGATGTTTTACAAGGAGATAATAGCCAGTCATTCTTTGAATCATATAACGAAATGTATGACAAGCAATTTGCTGCAGATAACGTCAATGCAGTCGGTTCCGGCACTGAGGAAAAAGATAATAATACTAATAATTCGTTTGCAGAAAAGATTAGACATCCGCATATTAATGAAATTACAGCTGATATTGTTGCACTTGGTCCATACGATGGCATAAGAAAGTTTCTTGATCAAATGCATAAGATCGATCGTATGCATGGTATAATTTCTGCTAATTTGAAAAAGATTGATCCGGAAGAGGAAATATCGGTGAGTGAAATTATGGAGAGCTCAAACATGAGTGAGGATAATGTCATACTGGTCCAAATGATTACTTCATTTGCATACATGGGCAATGTAAAAATACCGCGTGGAGCGGACACGTCGCTTTTTGAGCAAGAGCTTAATTTTGACAAGATACAAACAATACAGCAACAGCATATGGCAGCGCCACCGCTTGTTGTTGATAAAACCGGTCGTAAGAATCCTTTTGTTCGTGAAGTGGAAGATCAGTCATCCAGCGCGACTGCACCAGAGAGTGGCGATGGTCAGTAAAGAAATAAATATTCTTAACAATGATCATGACATCATCTGAAGAGGTACAAACTGATATTTTGGGAGATATAAAGAATGTTCAAACATTTGGTGATGCGCTTACGCAAGCACCGGAGGTTGATCGTGCGGCTTTGGGGTATATTTCTGAGGAGATTGCACGTGAGAATGGCGTTGCAATATTTTCCATACGTGATCGCATTGCACATGCAGCGATTATAGATAAAACAAACTTGAATGCACTCAATATCCTTCGTTTTGTTGCGGAACAACATAATGATATTGATCGCATTGAATTACATGAAGCGACCGCTGAAATTTTTGCTGACATAGTCAAACAATACGGTGTTGCAGAGCGTGCTGTGCATGATGTTTTGCAGGCATTTACTTCTGATGATGAGAAAAATCCTAAAGACGAAAAGAGAAAGAGAACATCTTTTGCACAGGAGAGTATTCAGGATGCACCTGTTACAAAACTCGTGAATATTATTGTTGATCGCGCGGTAGATAGTCGTGCAAGTGATATTCATATCGAGCCATACGGTAATCAGTATCGTGTACGATTTCGTATTGATGGCGTGTTGCATACATCATTAACCTTTCCAACGGATGTGGGACGTGCTGTTGTTTCACATATTAAAATTTTGTCAAACCTTAAAATTGATGAGAAGCGCAAACCGCAAGATGGTCGCTTTAAAATTTATCGCACCAATGGTGAAGATATTGATTTTCGCGTGTCAACACTACCGGTTATAGATGGAGAAAAAGTTGTTATTCGTGTACTCAGGAAGGATGATAAGGTTTTCGATTTGAAAGCACTCGGTCTCATGGGGCGCAATTATGAAATTTTGATGGAACGCATTCGTGAGACGTTTGGCATCATTCTCATTACGGGACCGACTGGTTCGGGTAAGTCAACAACGTTATATGGTTTTTTGCATATTTTGAACGAGGAGGAGCGCAATATTATTACTCTAGAGGATCCAGTGGAATATCACATTGAAGGTGTCAATCAATCGCAGGTGCGTCCAGAGATTAATTACACTTTTGCGAGTGGTTTGCGTTCTATTTTGCGTCAAGATCCAAATGTCCTTATGGTTGGTGAGATTCGCGATGGTGAGACGGCAGAACTTGCTATTCATGCTGCGCTAACAGGGCATCTTGTTTTCTCAACACTTCACACAAACAGTGCAATTGGGGCTATTCCACGTTTTATTGATATGGGTATTGAACCATTTCTCCTGTCCGCAGCACTTCGTGAAGTTATAGCGCAACGTCTTGTGCGTCGTATATGCAAGGAATGTAAAGAAAAAGTTTCTGTATCACCAAAAATTGTTGAAGAGATACGAAAGGATATTGAAGGTATCTCTAGGGAAGAACGTGAAAAATATGGCGTTAATATAGAAGATGGAATAACACTTTATCACGGCAAGGGTTGTGATAAATGTGAAGGGACAGGGTATAAAGGGCGTATAGCAATTTACGAGGTGATAGGTGTTGATGATGAGATACGCACAGCCATTACGGAAAAGAATGGTGCAAGTGATGTTATTGAGAAAATGGCAGTAGCTAAGGGCATGGTAAAGATGCGTCAGGATGGCATACTCAAAGCTCTTCTTGGTTTCACGACGCTTGAGGAGGTAATGCGTCTGACGGATGGTTCGCGATCAATCGGCAGTGACGGCACTTTTGATTAGGCTTACGTATTATGGTATCGTTGTGTTATAATGAATCAGAAAGGCATGATTTGTGAATAGGTGTTGTAAATATCCTATGAAATACATCTTGTAATGTGTAGTGCAACTGCTTATATCACAACAAATACAAACTTATACACTGTATAAATAATCAGTTTCATAAAAATACAAAAAAATGTCAGCACAAAAACGTATCAATGAATTTCTGTCAATTGTTGTGCAACAAAGCGCATCAGATCTGCACTTGGTTGTTGGGTCGTATCCAACTATCAGGGTTGATGGAAAACTTTTAGCACTTTCGCAAGAATCAATATTGACGGTTGATGATACGAAAGCGATGGCCGATGTGCTTCTAACGGATTTGCAAAAAAAGACACTTGCTGACGCTGGAAGTGTTGACTTTTCTTATAACTTTGAGAATAAAGCGCGCTTTCGTACAAATATCTTTTTTCAAAAGGGGCGCATAAGTATTACAATGCGTCTTATTCCAGCAAAGATTCGTACGCTGGAAGAATTGAATATCCCAGAAAAATTATATGATTTTACACGACGCTCACAGGGACTAGTATTAATGACAGGGCCTGTTGGTCATGGAAAGTCAACAACACTCGCATCACTTATAGATAGCATTAATCGTGAACGCGCTGTTCATATCTTAACAATTGAAGATCCGATTGAATACGTGCATACGCATAACAAATCAATTGTTAATCAACGAGAAATTGGACAAGATGCACGAAATTTTGCAGAGGCATTGCGTGCTGCCCTACGTGAAGATGTAAATGTTATTCTCGTTGGTGAGATGCGTGATCTTGAAACAATTCAGACAGTTATGACTGCGGCAGAAACAGGACATCTTATTTTTGCAACATTGCACACAAATGATGCCGCACAAACAGTTGACCGTATTGTTGATGTTTTTCCAAGTCATCAGCAAAATCAGATTCGTGTGCAATTAGCAAATGTTCTTTTGGGCGTTGTATCACAGAGATTGTTGCCACAAATTGGTGGCGGTCGCATACCAGCAGTAGAGATTTTGTTTAAAAATCACGCTATTGGAAACCTTATTCGTGAGAATAAGTCATATCAAATTGACACGGTCATCGAGACAAGTGTGCGTGAGGGTATGGTCTCATTGGATAAATCACTTGCGGATCTTGTTGCGCGTGGGCTTGTGGCAATGGAAGATGCTTTGTTGTATGCAAAAAATCGTGAGTATTTTCAAATGCTTGTGCGTGATCCACAGAACGCAACACTATAAAACAAAAAATAAAGAAAAAATATGCGGTTTCTATTTAAAGCGCGTACACAAGATGGGCAAATAAAAGAAGGTATTGTTGAGGCAGCCGATCGGTCTGCTGCTGTGCGGGTTCTGCAAAGAGAGGAACTAATACCAATATCTATTCAGAAAGAGCGTGAAGGCATAAAACTTCTCAATAGCATTAAGCGTTTATGGGAGGGATTGTCACAGAAAGAGCTGTCTGCATTCTTTCGTGAACTTGCAACACTTATACACGCAAAAGTCCCTGTTGTACAGGCGCTTCGTGCAATTGAGGAACAGTCTGATAATAAATTTTTACGTCTTATTGTAAAAGATATTGCTGCCGATATTGAAGATGGCGCTACCTTTTCAGATGCACTTGCAAAATATCCAGACGTATTTTCGCCACTTATTGTCAGTGTGATGCGATCAGGTGAAGCGTCTGGTAACTTGCAAAATTCTATCATGTTTGTTGCTGATAACCTTGAAAAAAATTATCAACTTACATCACGTATACGAAGCGCACTCTTCTATCCATCTTTTGTTATTACGGCGGCGGCCATTATTGGTTTTTTAACAGCATCGTTTATTTTGCCAAATCTTACACAGGTCATTAAAGATTTTGGCATCTCTGACGTACCGTGGTATACGGTAGCTGTAATGGCATTTGGTGATTTTATGTCGCAGTACTGGTGGGCTGTGCTTATCGTAGTATTTGCACTAATCGGGGCATTTATTTACTATATTAGAACAGATACCGGTTCGTATGAGTGGGACCACATAAAACTGAAACTGCCGGTGTTTGGTAGGTTGTTTCGTATGATTTACGTATCACGTTTTGCGCAGAATTTTTCACTATTGCTTGCCGGAGGTATCCCTGTTGTGCGTGCGTTGCAAATCACCGCTGACGTTGTTGATAATGCTGTTTATCAGGAGATTATTCTGCGAGCAGCTGAAAATGTGAAGGCTGGCGGCACAATAAGCGAGACATTTCTTGAAGCGGATGCCATACCATCTATGATGGCGCGCATGATTAGGATTGGTGAAGAAACGGGTAAGCTTGATGAAACACTTGTAAGTGTGAGTGATCTGTATGAAGAGGAGATTAGTGTCATAACACGAAATCTCACAACAATGCTTGAACCGGTTCTTATTGTTGTGCTTGGTATCGGTGTGGCAATTTTGGTCGTTGCGATACTTTTGCCAATTTATAATATTGCAGGTAATTTATAGTTTCTTATGTTATACTGATAGTAGAGTATAGCGTGAGATACAGAACTAATAAAATAAATAAAGAATATGAAAATACACAAGAAAGGAGGTGAGAATAATGCGTAACGAAAACAAAAAAGGCTTTACATTGATTGAGCTTTTGATTGTCATTGCAATCATCGGTATTCTCGCCTCTATTATATTGGTAAGTCTTTCAAGTGCACGTGTAAAGGCAACGAAGGCGAAATTCTTGGCACATGCATCAAGTGCAAGTGCGAAGTTGGCGCTGTTGTGTGATGGCGTTGACACTACTAACGTAACATCAACAACTCTTGGGCTTGATACCAATATCGCAACAGCAACAGCAGTTGCAAACTTTAATTGTAACTCAGATACTGCAACTGTTACAATTTCACCGGCATCAACTATTTCCGGTTGTACGAGCGTTGCCGTTTCACAGGCGGGTATGGATAAAACAAACTGTCCATAGGCGAATTGCAAACAACAAACAGAGAGGTGTCTAGACACCTCTCTGTACTTGTTGTGCGTACTTAAATTGGCTTTTTATGCATATATACTCATATCAACATAAAAAAGGCTTTACATTGATTGAGCTTTTGATTGTCATTGCAATCATCGGTATTCTCGCCTCTATTATATTGGTAAGTCTTTCAAGTGCACGTGTAAAGGCAACGAAGGCGAAATTCTTGGCACATG
>JALVQA010000014.1 GCA_027031495.1 Candidatus Moraniibacteriota bacterium | reverse complement strand
AATGCACATGATGACAGCGTTACACCTGCTAATACAAATAATGATGGAAGTGCGGAAGAAGAGGAGCGGGACGGTGCTGTTGCCGATGATACTGAAGATGATGTAACAAACGACGTCGTTCCTACAGAAGAGAGTGATAGCGACAATAACAGCGTTGCAAATGACGGATCGGTAGATAATATTGATCCGAGTATGACAGACGCTAATCATGATGACGTAGAGAATGCATTTGATAGTGCAGAGTCATTGATGTCCGATGCGGATATGTAATATGTAGACAGTGTTATTTGCACATGCAACAGAACAGCACATGTACGTATGTGCTTTTTGTTTGCGCTGATTATTAAAATAAGTGTGCTCTGATACTTCCGTATTTAAATACAAGTGCTATACTGGCTGTATAATATTTCGCATAGTATGAGTAATCAGCATCAATCTGCACAAATACAAAAGTGTCCCACAGTTCCGGGCGTATTTGCCATAAATAAGCCGTACGACATGAGCAGCGCAAAGGCGGTGGCAATTGTAAAACATTACGTGCGTCGTGTAATGGGTAAAAAAAACGTTAAAGTTGGGCACGGCGGTACGCTTGATCCTCTTGCAACAGGCGTGCTTGTTGTTGCAGTTGGTCGTGCTTATACACGTGATATTGAGCAGTACGTGCGTGCAGAAAAAGAATATCGTGCAGTTATGCATCTTGGATATTCATCAACGACTGATGATGCTGAGGGCGTGAAGGAAAAGGCAAGTGGTCCAGTTCCGGCGTTCGCTGACATTGTGCGCGTGTGTGAGCATTTCGTTGGTGAAATTATGCAAGTGCCACCAATCTTTAGTGCGCTTAAGAAAGATGGGGAGTGCGCGTACAAGAAAGCGCGGCGTGGTGAAAATATTGAAATGACGCCACGTCCGGTGGTAATTCATGACATTGCAATTGAATCATATATTTATCCAACCATTACACTCTCTGTGCGATGTGGTAGAGGAACATATATTCGCGCACTTGCTCGTGATATTGGCGAAGCACTCGGATCAGCAGCGTACTTGGAATCCTTGCATCGCACGCGTGTCGGTATTTTTGCAGACAGTGATGCCTTTAGTCTTGATGTGCTGGAAAATGCTGCGCGCTAACGATTGGATGCGGTCGTTAAGACTGGCACTCTCGTATTGCGAGTGCTAAATATTTTTGGTATACTGGAGAGAGAAATTTCTCTATAACAAGACTTCTCCTATGGAAGGACGATCAATTTACACACATCAAAGTGAAAACATTAGGAAAACGTGGTTTCTTATGGGCACGTTTCTTGTGCTGTTTATTGGTTTTGGTTACATTTTGAGTGGGTACTTTGGCAACAGCATGATTCTCTATGCAATGGCAGCGTTCAGTACTGGTACAGCGCTATGGTCATACTGGTTTTCTGACAAGATGGTGTTGCTCATGCAAAACGCGCATCCTGTTACAAAAGAGGAAGCGCCCGAGCTCTACAACATCGTTGAAAACCTTGCCATTACAGCTGGTCTGCCGA
The DNA here is from genome assembly GCA_027031495.1 of Candidatus Moraniibacteriota bacterium. Lineage (GTDB taxonomy): Bacteria > Patescibacteriota > Minisyncoccia > Moranbacterales > JALVQA01. Next base: position 73,140 of record JALVQA010000014.1, on the reverse strand, counting down.
TGCCAAAACTTTACATCATGGAAGAGGAGCAGATGAACGCCTTTGCAACCGGGCGTGATCCAGAGCATGCAGCAATGGCATTTACGCGCGGTCTTCTCAACAAGCTTGATCGCACGGAACTTGAAGGCGTTGCAGCGCATGAAATGAGTCATATTGGTAATCGCGACATGCTTGTGATGACCGTCGTTGTTATCCTTGCCGGCTTTATTTCTATTGCAGCTGATTGGATGCGTCATGCAATGATGTTTGGCGGCAATAATAATGAGCGTCAACATCCTTTAATGGTTCTTGGCGGTGTGCTGGCAACAATCCTTGCGCCAGTTGCAGCGCTGCTCATTCAAATGGCAATCTCGCGTAAGCGCGAATTTCTGGCCGATGCAACGGGCGCTCTTCTGACACGCTATCCAGAAGGCTTGGCACGTGCATTGGAAAAGATTAGTGCTGATAATACGCCGCTCCGTCATGCACATGGTGCAACGGCACATCTTTTTATCAGTAATCCGTTTCGTGGTACAGCGCTCAGTACACTTTTTTCCACGCATCCGGACGTTAAAGAGCGCATTCACCGTTTGCGCGAAATGGATCTCGGTGCATAAGAGATTTCAGTACTACTTGTAATGGTATAATGCGCGTATGCAGTTTAGAGAACCAAAGAATACAGCGAAGTATTATTGGACTGAACACATCAAAAAGAAAATGCGTCAGTACGGGATCAGTGAAATACGCGTAAAGCGCATTTTGCGCGCACCAATGCGTACGGAAAGTGGTATTGCCGATGAGACAATCGCTGTCATGCAGCCCGTATCAACGCGCTGGGATCGTGAAAAAAGAAAAAAGGTATGGACGCAGGAACTTTGGCTCATGTATCAGATACGTAAATATAAAAAAGATGGCGGCAATGTAACCACTAACGCGCAACTACCTGATGTGCTTAGTTCTACAACACAACTGCGCCTCATCAGTGTATGGCGCTATCCCGGCGTGACAAAGCCGGGTGACGGTGTGCCGGAGGAGATTCTTGCTGACATAACAACAGATATATAAAAACAGAAGACATGGATACACAACGTACAAAAATTGTAGCAACCATCGGACCGGCATCAGACAAAGCGGATGTCTTTGGCGCGCTTGTAGATGCGGGTCTTGATGTAGCGCGGATCAACTTCTCACACGGTACGCACGAAAGCAATGGCGCGGCGATGGCAATGATTCGTCGCGTTGCACGAGAGAAGGATGCAAATATTGCCATACTTGCAGATTTGCAAGGACCGCGGGTGCGTACGGTTGTGGAAGATGTTGTGCACCTAACGGCAGATATGACAGTGGCGATTGTGGGCATCGGACACAATGATGATGTGCGCGCGCGTTTGCATGCAACAGGCATGCCAACGATCGGTTTTGACCAGCCGGTAGTTCTTTCAGCGCTTACTGTTGGGCACAGAATTTTTATTGAAGACGGCTTGAAGCAACTTGTTGTTGACGATGTGCGTGATGATAGTGTTGTACTGGCGAAAGTTACTGTTGGCGGTGACGTTAAAAATCATAAAGGTATAAATTTGCCGGATACGGATGTGCCGCTACCATCACTAACGCCGAAAGATAAAAGAGATCTTGCCTTCGCTTTGCGCGCCGGCGTTGACTTTGTAGCACTGTCATTTGTGCGACGCGCAGAAGATGTAGAGAATTTGCGCGCACAAATTGAGGATGTTGTGCAGGAGCCGACAGAGCGTCCGCGTATTGTTGTGAAAATAGAGCGCCCGGAAGCCGTTGAGAACATTGCGCAGATTATACAGGCAACGGATGCTGTAATGGTAGCACGTGGTGACTTGGCAACAGAAACAGGGCAAGAGCGCGTCACACTCTTACAAAAGGATATTATTGCACTTGCACTGCGCTATATGAAGCCGGTAATTGTTGCAACGCAAATGCTTGCTAGCATGGAACACTCGCCACGCCCAACGCGCGCTGAAATTAGTGATGTTACAAATGCGGTTATTGATCACACAGACGCAACAATGCTCAGCGGTGAGAGTGCAACGGGGGATTATCCGGTAGAAGCGGTTGCAACGATGCATGATATTATTGCAGCAACAGAACTTTCACCATACGATGATGTGCACGAACTTTTGCCAATGGATATTCATGAAAATATTGTAGAGAAGGCGCGCATGATCTGGCGTCGCACGCAGGGCGGTGGCGTGGATGCAATTGTATGTACGACAAGCGAGGGACGCTTGGCACGTGCGTTATCGCACTTTCGCCCGTCTGCGCGTATTATTGCCATTACACCATCACAACGCGTGTGTCAGCAATTGGCACTTGTCTGGGGCGTGGAAGCGTACTATGATGAAAATGCGCTTTCGTATGATGCGCAGACTTTGATTGAAAGAGCGCGACAATATACTGGCTGTAGGAGTATTGTGGTGGCACAGTAATATGCGTACGGAGAGGTGGCAGAGTGGTTGAATGCGCTACCTTGGAAAGGTAGTGTACGCGCAAGCGTACCGCAGGTTCGAATCCTGTCCTCTCCGCAAATTGAAACTTCGCGCTCAGTTTACATGAGCTACAAAAAATAAGCAGCACGATATTGGTGCTGTTTTGTTATGCATTAGCATCTGCAGTATGTGGCACATCGCATGTGGAGAGAAAGGTGGTAGAATAGAGTCATGTATGATGCATAGGCGTTAGAAAATAGATGAAAAATTTTATGAAAACTACAGAAGCAAAAAAGGTGTACATGGAAAGATTTGAAAAAGCACTTGCTCGCCTCAATGATGAGCAGAGAGCAGCGGTTGAAACAATCGAAGGACCAGTGGTCGTTGTGGCTGGACCGGGAACGGGGAAGACGCAGATTTTGACGCTGAGAATTGCCAACATTATCAGGCGTAATGGCGCGGACTATGCGTCGCATATTTTGGCCTTGACTTTTACTGATGCTGGTGTAAAAGCCATGCGGGAGCGGTTGAAAGATTTTATCGGACCAGATGAGGCATACGAGGTAAACATCAATACATTTCACTCTTTTTGCGCTGAGCAAATTAAAGAGTACCCGGAGTACTTTCAGCGATTCTCGTTTTCTCAACCAATCTCTGATATTGAGCAAATTGATATCATTGATAAGATCTTGCAAGAAGGGCGCTACAAAATACTAAAAACTTTTACGTCTGACACACATAATACGCGCACAATTTTGGGTGCGATTACTGATCTTAAAGCGGAGGCGATTGCGCCTGTCGATTTTGAGAAAACATTCGCCGACTTGAAAGAGCGGTTCATTTCTTCCAAGGGCGACGAGGCGTACTACAAGAGAAAGATGACGGTTAATGGCGTGCGCTACAGTGCCGGCGATTTGAAGCCATCTGTCCTAAAGGATGCAGAGAGGGAATTAGAAAAACAAAAGGAACTCCTAGATGTTTATCAAAAATACCAGGCGGAGTTGGAGAGAAGAAAACTCTTCGATTTTAACGATATGATTTTGCGCGTTGTTGAGGAAGCGCGGGAAAATCGCAACTTTTTGCAAAGATTGCAAGAGCGCTACCTCTACATCCTCGTTGATGAACATCAGGATACGAACGAGGCGCAAAATAAATTAGTTGAGCTAATTGGGGATGCGGCAGTCAATGAAGGGCGCCCGAACATCTTTACGGTGGGAGATAAAAAACAGGCGATTTATAGATTTCAGGGTGCGAGTATTGATGAGTTTGAAAAGCTCAGGAAAAAATATCGCGACGTAAAAGTGATAAACCTTAAAAACAGCTATCGCTCAACACAGAATATTTTAGATGTAGCGTACTCTCTCATTCCCGAAGACGAGACATTGACAGCACAAAATGCGGCGATTGCAAAGGAAGAGCAAAAAGTTATGGTAGTTGCTGCCGAAACACGTGGTGAGGAGCTCATTTTTGTAGCGGAGGATATTAAGAAAAAAATTGACGCCGGCATTAAACCGGATGGCATTGCTGTTTTTTTCAGAAACAATAAAGAGAGCAATGATATTGTCGATATTTTTGCGCGAATGAAAATTCCTTACAAACTTTTTACAACAGAAAATATTCTTGACGATACGGAAATCAAAAAGTTGGTTTTACTTTTGGAGGCGGTTCAGAATCCCTACAATGATGAGGCCCTATCACGTGTTCTCTTTATTGACTTTTTAGCTATTGACCCGTTGGCGGTTGTGAAGGTTCTTGAGCGACTCTCGGTAAGAAGAAAAGGGAGTGAAATTGAAAGCAAATCAGTTTACAAAATTATCTCTTCAGATGAGATCTTGCGCAGCATTGATATGGACGATAAGGAACGCACAAAGTTTTTGACATTTTCACAAAAACTTAAAGCGTGGAAGCGAGAAGAGCGCAACAGAGACTTTTTGGATTTTCTGTACTATTTTGTCGGAGATGTTGGTTTTTTGGCACACGTGATTGCGCAAAAAGATAATGTTACCGCACTTGCGCGTTTCGGGAAAATTTTTAACGAGATCAAGGAGCAAACGCTATCAAACCCAGCATACACACTGGATGACTTTCTGCGCTACATCGAGATTTTGCGTACGCACAATATCGGTGTTTCCATAACGGGTAATGATGCAATAGAGGGTGTAAATGTAATGACAGCGCACAAGTCAAAGGGATTGGAGTTTGACTATGTTTATCTGACAAACGCGACGCAGAGTACGTGGTCAGGTGGCGGAAGAGGCGGTCTAAAGTTTTTTTTGCCGATCTCGAAAGTACGCTCCGATAGCGATGATGAGAAACGATTATTCTACGTAGCGATAACGCGCGCGAAAAAAGGACTAACAATTTCTTATGCGAAGTACAGAGAGGGGGATTCCAAGGAAAATGAGCCGTCAAAATTCATTGCGATGCTTAGGCAGGATCTTGTGACACATGTTGACATACCACCAAAAGACAGTGCCACAAAAATGAATCTATACTTTGCGCAAAAGGATATAGCCGGTGAGAGTATCTTTGATCAGGAATACATCGCAGCACTGTTTTTGCGCAAGAAGCTTTCTGTATCAGCGCTCAACAACTATTTCAAGTCACCGATTCTGTACTTTTTCAGAAACTTGATTCAACTACCATCGGGACAAACGAAACCGTTGATTTTTGGCAACATCATCCACGACGCACTGGAGACTTTTTTTAGAGAAAAAGGACACAAAGATATTTTGGTAATCTTTGAAAATACGCTAAAAAAATATGCGATTCCAGAGAAATATTTTAATTCCATCTATGCCGATGGCAAAGAACTATTGAAGAGGTATGTTGAAAAATACAGAGGCACATTTGTTTTTGAGAACATAGAACTGGAGAAGCACTTGAGCCGCGTTTTTGAGTTGGAAGATGGCCACACGTTAAATCTGATCGGTTTTGCGGATAAAATTGAGAGAAATGGCAATACGTTGACGGTTGTTGACTACAAAACGGGGTACAAGACAAAGCAAAAAAGGCGTAAGGCGCGCGAAGAACTAAAACGTCAGCTTACATTCTACAAACTTCTCATAGATGACGATCCAAAAATTGACGGTACTGTCACGAGGGGTGTGCTGGATTTTGTGGAAGAACTGGAGGATGAGAAAGATCTTGTACGGCAAGTGGAAGAGATTTCTCATGAAGATGTTAAGGCGCTGAAAAAAGAAATTAACACATTTGCGCAAGATATTCTAAGTGGCGCATTTTTGCGCAGAACGTATGATCGCGATGAGTTTTTGAAAGAGAATAAATATGACGCGCACTTGTTTGACCTGTGGGAGACCTTGAGGAAATAACAAGATAACCGTATGAGTGTTGGCTGGATTGTGTTGTTGCTATGCGTATTTGTGTCGGTGTGTGTTGAGAATTTTCTTGATATGTGATAGGGGGAGATTGATTTATTGGGAATGTGTGTTGTTTTTGCATTATGCATACGAGTAAAAATGTATAATGTAAAATGAGTAGCAGTTGACAAGTAATAGAAAAACGGTTATTATGAAAATCCTTATCACTCAACCCTAACTAAGGAGGGTACAATGAGCAAAGAGACAAAACGACAGCCACGGTATGTTAACTTTTTTGGTCACAGTATCAAAAAGGGCTTCATGTACTATACTGCAATCATCGCTGGCGTGATTCTTTCTTTGACAATTCTTTCACTTATTGTATTTCGACTGGCTTTTGTCAATTTTATTGACAACTATGAAATCGCGTATCGCTATGATACGTGGGGAGAACACAGGGGTGAAATAAGGAGAATCAACAAGAAAGGATATGTTGTAACACCTCCCTTTAAAACAAAGGTACACACAATTGATGGGCGACCATTCCAGGTGTGTATCAGTTCAATTAAACGGGTGTTGAATTGCAAGCTTGTACAGTTTAATCCGGATGGCTTGGAACTTTTCCTTGAGTTGCATGGTCGTCGGAGTTATGTTATAACGGACACAGTTAACGCTGATGGATCAGATCCGGAGAATTCCCTCAATGCTTACCTCAAGGCCTACGCCTATGAGGAAAGTGGGAATAATTATCCATTCTTGACAGTTATTAGGGAATTGAGATCTGTCGAGAAAAGCGATGCGACACCAGCGCAACAAGGTAGTGAGAAATGAAAGTAGTTGGAGTAATGTTCATTGCGCTGTGTGGCATATTCTTTGCTGCATGGCTGATGTTCGTGCACCACACGGAAGCGTACCAGCTTGGTGTACGTTGGAATGTCGTGAGTGGTGAACTCAGTATGGACGAAAGTGCTGGCTACCATATCACACCACCATGGGTGTTCGTATCACGGATAGATACGCGCCCAATGCGTGTATGCATCACCAGTGCCAGCAGGGCATTTAATTGTCGTCTTGTGCAGTTCGTGCCCTCAGAGTACAAATCCTTCGTGAAAGTGCAGGGATTTAGCTACTGGTGGTGGGCAAACCGCATATCATTTAACCTGGGGTACTCTGAAGAATATCGTGGGATGAGAGACCTCCTGCGAGGTTACGCCTATGGGGTTAAAAAATACCCATTTGTTGTAACGCTCACAGAGTATGGGGAGGATGAGTAGCAACGACAAAGTGCGAGCCGGAGAATAATTGTTCTCCGGTTCTTTTATGTTGTAAAAAACAATGCGCACACCATCACAAAGTTATATAGTATTTGCAGTTTTTACTAAAAAGCCCCGAGGTCCATGAGAGACACTCGGGGAATTGGGTGAATTTTTACATGCCACTGTTATGTATATTATTGTGAAATGGCATGTTGGGCGCTTCTTCTACAGAGAGGGCACTGTCATTATTCTGTTTAGTAACAATACTCTCTCTTTGTGGCGCTGGCACCTGTATAAGGTAAAGGGCGGTAATTGCACATATTGACTATAGGAAAATCAGTATGCTATCCGTGCGCGAGACACGGGTGCCGCCGCATTCTCGTTGTCTTTGCACTCTGTATGTAATATAGAGTGCGCTGACGAGTAAGGCAACACAGATAAGAATATTATTGATGGTGATAAATGCTGGTGTTGTCATCATAATGACACATCTCCTTGTTTAAGTAACTGTCGAACGTTATTGTACATGCTTGTCTGTAAGACGTCAATGCTTGCATGACATTTCTGTTGTATGCAAAAAATAAAAGCCGGTGTGGGTGATACCACGTCGGCTTTTTAGTATGCGAAGTGGCGTCATCATAACAATGACGCCGGTGTATTGTTGATATATGGTGCTGTAGGTACTGGTAGGTGATACCCGACAGGTGAGCATGTGCAATTGCCGCCGGCACTGTGATAGTGACGCACGGTAATCTTTGATACAGTATCGTGTACTGTATCAAAGTAGGTGAGCGGTTTTTTGCACTGTGGGCACAATGCTCGACCGTCTGGCTCAATAAGTGCTTGTGGCACAACAGGTACGATATCTGTACACATAATATTTTCTCCAAGACAATGTTAAAAAACAAAACAAAACCGACCTGCGTTGTGAAGGTCGGTTTTTGTCTGGAGAAAAAAATTTTTGTTTCTACACACAAAACACGGCCTTCCGCAGGTCGGTAAAATAAAACCAAAAGAAACCGTTTTGTATGTGAGAAATATTCATACTTACAGTGTATTTTCCGCCTATCTATTTGTCAAGATAGATATTGCTAGTCAATGTACTGTACTCTTTTGAGCGTGACAGGACAAGTGTTATAATAACACGGTAAAGAAGGTAAGACTGACTATGCGGCAAGAACAAGCTCTCGCGCTCCTAAAAACGGGAAAAAATGTTTTCCTTACGGGCGCTGCCGGTGCCGGCAAAACGTATGTACTCAACCAATATATTGCCTATGCGCGTGAACATGAAATCGGCGTCGGGGTTACAGCGTCAACAGGCATTGCAGCAACACATATCAATGGTATGACGATTCATGCGTGGAGTGGTATTGGCATTAAAGATGACCTGACGCAGAAAGATATTGATGTACTTCTATCGCGCCAACAGCTCAAAAAGAGAATGCGTAACACCCAAATTCTCATTATTGACGAGGTTTCAATGCTTGCTGCACATGTCATTGATATGGTTGACCGTGTTTGTCGCGCATTTAAGGAAAGTGACAAGCCGTTTGGTGGCATGCAAGTAATTTTTTGTGGTGACTTTTTTCAATTGCCGCCAGTTGCAACACGTCGTCCAAAAGAGGGGGAGGATTTTTCCTATGATGACCCGTTTTTTGCAGCAGAGTCGGAGGCGTGGAAAAACGCTGATGTGCATGTGTGCTACTTAAGCACACAACATCGTCACGATGACGACGCACTTACAGATATACTCAATGCGCTGCGTGAGGGCGCGGTAAACGAGGATCTCTATCGTATCTTGCGGCAACGCATCGGTGCGCCGCTTGATGGCGCGACGGTGCCGACACGTCTGTACACGCATAACATTGATGTTGATCGTCTTAATAATGAGTATTTACAAACGCTTGAGACAGAAGGGCGGCGCTATATAATGACGCAGGAAGGAAAGGAAAATCTTGTACACACGCTACGTCGCTCATGTCTTGCGCCAGAGGAGCTTGTCGTGCGCGTTGGTGCAGTTGTAATGTTTGTGAAAAATAACTTTGACGCCGGGTATGCGAACGGTACACTTGGTACAGTTATTGCCTTTACAGAAAAAGGTTTGCCGATCGTAAAGGCATACAGTGGTGATGAGATTGTTGCCGAGCCGGTAACGTGGAGCATTGAGGATGATGGCGTACCGCTTGCAAGCGTGCGACAAATTCCTCTTCGCCTGGCATGGGCAATTACAGTACATAAGAGTCAGGGTATGACATTGGATGCCGCTGTTGTTGATTTATCAAAGTCGTTTGTTTCCGGTATGGGATATGTTGCGCTCTCACGTGTACGATCGCTCAAAACTCTTTCACTAATCGGTCTTAATGATACAGCACTCATGATTGATGAGCGTGTACGAGAACTTGACGCTGCCATGCGTGGGCGTGCCGAGGAGACGGAAGCATGGCTCTATGAACAAGAAGAAAATGGCACGTTGACGGATGCGCAACAAGCATTTTTGATGCGTGTGTGCGCATTACGCAAGAAGTCAACATGTGATATTACACGCGAACTTGTTATGCAAAAAGTGGCGGTGGAAGAGATTGCCGCGCATCGCGGTATGACAGTGGAAACGATTATCAGTCACATTGAAAAAATACGCGACAAGGAGCCAACACTAGATCTTTCCTACATTGCTGAGAGCATTGACGAAGGTGTTCTGCGAGAGATTACAGATGCTTTCACTGCTCGCGCAACAACAAAACTCTCGCCAGTGTACCGTGCGATGCGCGGGAAATACACGTATACACAGTTACGTCTTGTGCGTCTTTGCATAGAAGATAAAATGCACGAAAGATAGAACCCTATGTGGTGGATTATAAAAAAGCAAACCACAAGAAAGCGACGTCGTCCAAACAGCACATCAGATGCTCACTATAGAAAGTACAAAGCACAGGCGCGCAAGGTGATCATCCAGCGCGTTTCTACGCTTGCACGTCGCTGTGATATAACATATGGACGCATTGCTATTCGCAATACATGCACGCGATGGGGAAGTTGTTCATCGCGTGGTAATCTTAATTTTCACTACGGCCTTTTGTTTTTACCGCCGCGTGTGCGTGATTACGTGATTATACACGAACTGTGCCACCTGACTGAGATGAATCACTCTGCAGCTTTCTGGCGATTGGTAGAGCATCGTATGCCGGACTATCGCGAGCAGAGGCGTGCGCTACGCACGTTTTCGCCGGAGCGTATTGCACGATGCCACAAACCGCAGTAATAAAGATTACAGACATGATGTATATAAAGAAAAAGCGCAGAGAAAGGAAGCGTGCTCACCATAAAGAATATGTCATCACGATTGACGCATCGCGGTCTTTTGTGCACGAGCGCACGGGGATTGAGGAGTACGCGTATCAGCTCGTGAAGCACCTGCGCGCGCCACTGCGCTTCCACCACGTGGTGCTGTATGTACGGTTTGCCGGTGCAGCAGCGCGCAATCCGCGTGCGTGGATTGAGAAGCATTTTTTTGCATTGCCGGACGCATGGCATGTGCGCGTGATCGGATTGCGACGCGCGTGGACGCAAGTGGGGCTGGCGTTCTCGATGTGGCGCGACCGCCCCGATGCGCTCTTGGTGCCGGCGCACACGGTGCCGTGGGTGCACCCGCGCAATACGGTGGTAGTTGTGCACGGACTGGAGTATGAGATGACACCACAGGCCTACAGTGTATGGGCGCGGCAGTATATGCGCACGACGATTCGGCTGTCGTGCCGGTGGGCACGGCGGATTATTACGGTTAGCGAGAACACGCGGCGCGATGTCGCGCGGCTGTACGGCGTTGCGCCGGCGAAAATGCGCGTGGTGTACGAGGGCGTCAATGCGGCGCCGCCGGCGCGTGCGCAGGATGCGGCTATGGTAGCGGCACGCGTTGGTGATGCGCCGTACTTTTTCTTTGTGGGACGCCTGGAGGAGCGCAAAAACATCGCACGCGTGGTTGCGGCATTTGACGCGTTCAAGGCGCGCACGGGTCTGCCGCACAAACTGGTGCTTGCCGGTGGTCGTGGATATGGGTATGCGCACGTTGCGGCGGCGATTGCACGCGCGCAGCACACGGCAGATATCGTAGAGATGGGGTTTGTCAGTGATGGAGAGAAATGGGCACTGATGCGCGGTGCGATGGCGTTTGTCTTCCCGACGCTCTACGAGGGGTTTGGGTTGCCAGTGCTGGAGGCGCAGAGCGTGGGCGTGCCGGTGGTCACATCCGGTGTATCGTCATTGCCGGAAGTCGCCGGTGACAGTGCACTCTTGGTGGACCCGACAGACACAGCGGCAATCAGCGCTGCGCTGGAGCGCCTCGCTACCGATGACGCACTGCGGCATGATATAATAGCCAGAGGTCACGCGAACCTCGCACACTTCAGCTGGGCGCGGTGCGCGCACGAGGTGGCGGCGTGTATAACAGAAAAAGACGTATAAGTTCTATGCAGATCTTCCCACAAACACCATTGCGAAGAGTAGTCACTTCCATACTTCTTGTCATCATCGGTATAAGCATCTATAGCCTCCGTGATGCAATCGGGTACCACTACGCCTACAAAACCGGCACATACACAACATTCTACCAGAAAAATATGGGCGCATTTCTCAAGAAATATGGAACGGTATTTCCTTTTGCTACGACCACCATAGATACATCAAACTGGAAAACATTCTACAGCAAAGAATACGGCTTCACAATCAACGTGCCACGTGATTGGCACATAGAGTACAATCCGCGTGATGCCAGCTTTTTAAAAATCGCGCCATCACCGGATGCGCGTCCAATCATCAGTTTTAGTGATAATGATAGAGTGTCGCCCCCCAATAGTCTTTTTCTAGAAGGTATTGGGTATATGATGACAAAGTACAAAATGCGGAAATATGTTGAACAGTTAGAAAAGAAAAAAGTTGATGGAGAGAATTTTCTAAACCCGCGATTTGTCAGAATGACAAATGGGTCTGTATATCACATATATGGTCACAACATTGATAATGTAGACACACCTCTGAAAGTCGGTGGATTTGTGGTTGAGTTCAATGGAAATAATAGAAATCTGTCAGTCTGGGTAAAAGAGGATGAAAAACGTGCAAATAATATTGGAGCCATAAAAGGGATTATTACATCCTTTCAGTGGCTGAGGTGATGATTGATTTTGTTTTGTGATCATATTAGAGTATTTGTGGCAGCAGTTTTGCTGCGCTTTCTTTTACAATTAAATTTGTCGATGATGGCAAAGGAGTTAGTTGCATGAAAAAATGTATTGCGATGGGTGTGTTGCTGTTGTTTAGCATAAATGTTCTTGCTGATGGTAACATTTTCCCAAGCAGATGGTCCAAAGGGTATCTGAAGTCAAGTAATGGCTATCTTGTCAAAAATAGTAATGGTCAAGGGTGTGATGGATTTGATAAGGAGCTTTACTTTGATATATCTAGCATTAAGGACAATGTTGGTGGTTCGTTTAATCCGGCGATGATCAAGATTGACTACGAAACTCGTGGTGGACTTACTGCACTCAACAAACGCCTCAATGATGATAATGGTAGCTTTATCATTCCTCTCGGGCACAATAACTGGGCGGATGGCAACATTGTCAGAATCTGTGTTGGTACAAGCATCTGGCCATTTCATAGAAAAGATCTGGAGCAATTATTTCTATGGTATGACGATGATCGCTTCAATAATTTTTGGGGAGATGTTATATGGGATATCCGTCAGAGTCGTTTGCTTGATTGTGTTGATAATATGGGCTACGGCATTGTTTGTGTGCCGGAAGGCCAATCACCATCAGAGGCAACGAATCTTTATCATGGTAATGGTCGTACGATTGTGCGTACAACAAATCCAGAGTATCGTGATATTGATATGTCAGATGCAGGACGTATAGTATACAACGTTCGTGTTTCTGGTGATGGTCAGACGCTCCGCGTCATGGCCGCAAACGTCCCCGGTATAGGCACGGGCGCCGGTGCGGCACATCCGCGAGAGTCGCATACCACCTTGCCAAACTTCGTTATCTGGTATGGTTCGCTCTGGACCGACAAGGACAACGGCTGGGAAGAGTATACCTACAAGGCAACGGACACGCTGTACTTCCGTGCGCTTCTTGGTAATGCCGGTGATGGCAAAATCAAAGGAAGCAAGCGCATAGAAACGCGCGTCTTTCTGTCAAAAGGTAAGAAGGAGGATGCGCACTCGCGGTGGGTGCATGTTGGCACGGCAACGACACGCGGGCGCAATCTGGAGCCGTGGGAAACACACGTGGAAGAAATCCCCGTGAACCTCGCGGAGCTGTCTGCGCGTGGGCTCATTCAGCCCGGTGGCGTGTACAACCTTGTGGCGTGCGTGGATCGCACATCCAATCACGGTGGCAAGCCCTATGCCTACAGGGAAGAGCACGAATCGGACAACTGCACGCAGGAGAACATTTTCTATGTCGCAGCGGAAGATTTGTGGACTGATGCGGATGAGTGGGGCGGTGCGAGCAATGGCGGTGGCGAAACAGCGCCGCAGCCGCAGGACCTCTCCGGGCTGACATCACTCTATGCCATCAATGCCGGATGGAACATTAACGCCGGCAATTGGTCGCTGACGCATTCACCGGGTACGGAGCGTGGGTCCTTTGAGCTCAATGGCACAACATTGACGTGGATAATCACCCACACGGAGAACCTCTACAACTCCGCCACGTTTCTTCAGGAACCTCTCAATCCTGATGCGTGGCTTGCTCAGGCATGCTTCAACCATGGCGCACACTGGGATGTGGGGCTTACTTCCATGGATGCGTACCACCCGTACTGTGGGCATTTTGCGTATGATGCAAACACCATGACGCTGACAGCGCGCATACCGCTGGATGCGGAGTTGGCGGCATACATACGCAACGCCCAGGACACGAGCATTTTTGATAATGTGAGCGTCCGTGTGCATGGGTTTGTGCGGCAGTAAGTAAGGAGCCGGCATCCTCTGCATTAACCGACAGTGTAGTAGTAGCTATGCTGTCGGTTTTCTTTTTTTGATATGGGCAAAATTACAGATATCTCATAGGCATGATATAATAGCCAGAGGTCACGCGAACCTCGCACACTTCAGCTGGGGGCGATGCGCACGCGAGGTCGCGACGTGTATAACAGAAAAAGTTTTGTAAGCGGACCGGCTCAGGTTCTCGCTATTCTCATAGCCAACACACCTTAACATGTGGTGTGCATTGCGTACGGTTCTTCTAGTTTTCTACCGCCATTCCACCCCACTCAACAACCGTGAACCCCTTACGCACAAACGGTTTGATTTCCTGTGGCGTGACGGCAACAGGTTTTTTAAGAGGTTTGTAAACCATAAAGACGCGTAGCATAGCATCAGGTGTTGGGTGAATCGTGAGCGGTGCGATATCCGTGTATTGTTTGCCGGCAAAGTGAATGAGGTTGTAGGCATGATCTTTCATGCGTGGATACCAGTAGACGATAAATTCATTGTACTCTCTCGGTGTCAGACCTATTTGCGCAAGTATTTTTTGTAAAAACTCTCTCGTATCCTCTCCTTTGACTACAAAGCCTCTGGAGAAATCCCACGCAGCGTGCTTTATCGGACTCCCTTCCCAGAAGAGGTAGCTGTACTCACGGTTGTCTGCTGTATTGATGAGTGTGCCATCGCGGTGGGCAATGACGTGCCACCCCTTTAGTTTTTTGTCATAGCGTGGGTAGTCTGCGATAATGGTACCATCATAGTCAAGTCTTACAAATACTTCCGTCGTTTGTTCCGGATAGAGGTAAATGACGGGTTTTGCAGGAAGGCATATTCGTGTCCCATCAGAAGTTTCCGTGCAGTCGTCGTCGTATGATTCCTCATGTATACAGGAGCCCAATTCTATAAAAACATCTAAGATGTACAGCAGTGGCGTTGTCCATTCTGCCGATCGCATTACATCATAACACACTGCCATTCTTGCCGGGCGCTTAAACGGGACAAATAGCGCGAGGAGAATAACGATGAGAATCACCATTCGTCGTCTTTTCTTTTTGTGCGAAGTGGTGAATGCATCCTTCATGATAGTGCTGTTAGTGTTTAACATAGCTAAATGATATCATGACATCCTGAAGTTCTCAATAAGTTTGTCGTGTAGTTTGGCGTGTGGGATTTGCATAGTACAATCAACAAATAGCCTGCGAGTATTGGAGTAGGCATGATATAATGACTAGGAGTACACGTACAGATTGGTGTATATGGTGTGTTGTGGGGTATGTGAATGATGACACCTGATGAGAGATAAGCGTTATGACAAAAAAGATAAAAGAGGACATACAACAAAAACGTGTTGCGCTTGTGCACGATTTTTTACTTTATCCTGGCGGTGCTGAAAAAGTACTTGTTGCTTTGATGGACCTGTTTCCACATGCACCAATTTTTACATTGCTTTATGATAAAGAGGGTATGAAACCGCTAGAAAAACACTTTCGGAAGCGGCGTATACATACATCGTTTTTACAGCGCTTGCCGCGATGGTGTCGACGACATACAAAATGGCTTTTGCCGTTGTTGCCGACAGCGCCCGAGATGTTTGATTTACGCGATTATGATGTCGTCATATCATCGTCCGGTGCATGGAGCAAGGGTATTGTTACACGCGTATCAACGGTACATGTTGCATACATTCACTCGCCAATGCGTTTTGTATGGGACGAAAACATCCGCTATGCACGGCAGCGTGTAAAGAGAGAGCCCGGCATTTTTCTGCGTGCGCTTTTGTCATACTTGCGCGTATGGGACTTTGAAGCGGCGCAACGACCGGATGTGCTTGTTGCAAACTCTCGCTATACGCAGAGTCGTATAGAGAAGTTTTATCGTCGCAAAGCACATGTTGTTTATCCACCTGTAACAGTTACAAAATCGTGTGATGTACACAAAAAAAACTATTTTCTCATTGTTGCACGCTTATCTGAGTATAAAAATGTGAAATTAGCTGTTGATGTGTGTACGCGCTTGTCGCTGCCGCTTATCGTTGTTGGCAGTGGACGTATGAAGAAAGTGCTCACAAAGAGTGCTGGACCGACAGTAAAAATCCTTGGCTGGCAGAGTGACGAGAAGTTGGCGCAGTACTATGCTGGTGCGCGCGCGGTACTTTTTCCTGCAGAGGAAGACTTTGGATTAGTTATGGCAGAAGCACTCGCACACGGCACGCCGGTAATCGCCTACGGACGTGGTGGTGCATGCGAGATTGTTCAGCCGGGAGTAACAGGTGAGTTGTTTTTTGCGCAGACGCAAGAGGTTCTGGCGGATGGTATCCGGCGCTTTCTAGAGCGCGAGCGTGCCGGTGGATATGATGTGGCTGCTATGCGAGCGAAGGCGGCACAATTTAGTGCATCATCATTCCGTGCGACGATGATGAAAATTATTGATGATGCTGTCGCTGAAGAAATACGAACGCGTATTCTATGAGTGTTATTGGGCATAAATCGGTTTTAGAAAAGCTTAATCATCTCCTGGCGACTGATACGGTCGGGCATGCATACCTCTTTGTGGGGCCGCATCACGTTGGCAAAACAACAGTTGCACAGATGTTTGCAACCGCGCTTGTAAATGGTAAAAAACAGTGCCCTGCACCACAAGCGCATACAGATATATATGTAGTTGAGCCAGAGAATGTTGTGACAAAGAGTGGTGCGCGTCGCACAAAAAGTATCGGTGTAGAAACAGTGCGAACAGTAACGACGTACGCGGCACAAACGCCACTGGCCGGTGTGCGTCGCGTTATTATTATTGCAAGCGCCGATAAGTTGACGATAGCGGCGCAAAACGCTCTTCTTAAAACATTGGAGGAGCCGGCGGAGCATACGGTCATCATTTTGACAACGGCATATGAAGGACAGCTTTTAGAGACGGTGCGTTCGCGTGCACAGCGCATAGCATTGCTACCTGTGAGTGACAACGAAATTGCCGCCGTCGTAGAAAAATGCATCCACGACAAAGCGCGTCGAGATATGGTGATAAGTGCTGCGCATGGTTGTCCCGGTATCGCACTGGCAATTATCCGCGATAAAAAGATGCTTGCATGGTATGATGAAATAATAAAATATGCACATGATATGCCGCAAATGACAGACGCACAAAAGATCGCATGTGCGGAGAAGCTTGCAGCTGATGGGGAGAGCGCACGTACGGCGATAGTGACGTGGATGCACATATGGCGGCGTTCTCTTGATAAGAAAAGCGATAGCGAACGCAGAAGTAGAATGCAATGGCTTGAGAGTGCCCATGAAGCACTGACCGTACTGAATACTATGCAAGTAAATACGCGCCTAACACTGGAGCATCTTCTGTTCAAAATAAAATGATTAGAACACGTAAGAAAAGACAACTATCAAAAGTGCCGCGTGCACGTACACGGCGCACACGGCGTCATGCGCGGCGACCGATTTATGCACGTATACTTTTTTTACTTCTTGTACTTGCTTACTGCGCTGTATTGTTATGGACACTTTTTTTGTGGGATGGGGCACGTATAACACAGATTGTGGTGACGGGAACAGAGCGTGTGGATCCTATAGATATTCAAGAGCGCATACAAAAGACATACAGTGGCACCATGTGGCGGTTTTTTCCGCGTATGCAGTATGTGTTGATGCGTCCGCGTGATATTGCGCAAACGGTGCGCGATATGAGCGGTGTGATACGTGATGTAGATGTAACGATGACTTTCCCACATACATTGAATATTGATATTAAAGAATGGCGCCATGTATACATATGGTGTATGCATACTGAAGGAAAGTGTTATCTTCTTGAGGATAACGGACAGATCGGACGCGAAGTTGCCGATAATGATAAAATTGTGCGTGACAATCCCGTTACACGCATAGAAGACATTGGCACAAAAACACATTACTCGTTCACGCAAAAAAATGCGATCACGCCATCATTTCTTAACGCACTGTTTACAATACTAAAGAATAACGGCATTCCTCTTAAGGAGGATGTCATTACTGTGCCGCATCGCCGTGCGCAGGAACTGAGCGCTACAACCAAAGAAGGGTGGATATTGACTATTGCGGCGACACAACCACTTACTGCAACAATACGAGTAATAAAGAGTGTCCTTTCTGATGGCATTACGTCACAAGAGAGGGAACGTTTGGTGGCACTGGATGCGCGTCTTGTGCGAAAAATCTTTTACAGAGTAAGAGGTGATGATGGTGAAGAAGAAGAGAAAGAGAGTAACAATTCAGAAGATGGCGATATACAGCCACTTGACGAGTAGGTGTTTTTAACTATAGAATAGCAGTGTTATGACAATGATTTCACTGGCACAACTAGTTATTGCAATTTGCTTGATAATCGCTATTTTGCTGCAGCAACGTTCTTCCGGCCTGGGGCTCTCCTTTGGTGGTGGCATGGATAGTAGCTATTATACGCGACGTGGTTTTGAGAAGTTTCTTCTGCGAGCAACAATCGTGCTGGCAGTTGCTTTTATAGCTATATCAATTGCGCAAGTTTTTGTATAGGCGACTGATCTGACTAATTCTTTTGTTTCTTTTTATGCGTATTTTGACGCACATAGCAACATTCTTTACGCGACTTCCATTTTATAATACGCTGCATGCGCTTTCTTTTTTTGAGAAGGTGCTTGTTCTCGTTTTTTCACTCATTACACTTGTGGCATGTGCCTTTTGGGCATATGCCGGTTTTATTTTTATGACCGTAGAAAGTCCAAAGTACGGCGGTATTTATACAGAGGCGGTCTTTGGGCAGCCGGCGCACTATAATCCACTCCTTCTGCGTGTTGGCGCGGAAGGTGATGCAGAAGCAAATGTGACAACGCTGGTCTATAGCGGTCTCTTTCGCGCTGACGGACATGGCGGTGTTGTGCCGGACTTGGCAGAGCGCTATGATGTATCGGATGATGGCAAGACATATACGGTATATCTGAGAAAAAATGCGCTTTGGCATGATGGTGAGCAAGTGACAGTGGATGATGTTGTTTATACAATTCATACAATCCAAGATCAGCGCTTTACGGTGACACCAACGCTTGCACGTGCGTGGTCAGATGTGACGGTTGAGCGTGTTGATGATTTTACTGTACGCTTCAAGCTTAAAGAGCCATTTGTTCCGTTTGTTGAGGCACAATTACGTGTTGGTATTTTGCCAGAGCATATTTGGAATAATGTAGAACCGGATGCTTTTGCTCTTGCGAAGGCAAATATGCAGCCAATTGGTTCCGGACCGTATAAATTACAAGAAAATGACACGGACGAAGATGGTGTGATCTTAAGTACGACGCTGTCGCGCTTTCAGGACTACTACGGCGAACACCCGTATATTGATCGCATCAAATTTATTTTTTCGTCAACAGAAGATGGTACGCTTGATCTGTACAAGACACATCAAGCAATGGGTGTGAGTATTTCCGCGCAGGATAAAGAAAAACTGTCGGATGATGCTCCGCGCATAGAGCGTATAACAATTCCTGCTGTATACGGAGTATTTTTTAATCCACTCAAGAGTGCGGCGCTGGCGTATACCGACGTGCGTACGGCACTTGCTATGGCAACGGATAAACAATCAATCATTGATACTGTTTTTGCCGGTGAAGGTCGTGTTTTGTCGGAGCCATTCGTTGATGGTATGGCGTGGCGTTCGGAAACTGATGCATGGCCACATTATGATATTGACGCGGCAAACAAACTTTTGGACGAGAAGGGATGGAAAAGGGGTGAGGATGGCGTTCGCGCGCGCGAAGGAACAGTCCTGCGTTTCTCGCTTGTTGTACCGGAATGGGAGAGCGTTATAAAGACAGCAAATATTTTGAAAGAACAGTGGGCGCGTGTCGGTGCTGATGTACAAGTCGATGTTTTGCAGAGCGATAAATTTCGTGCAACTTTGGCAGAACGGTCGTACAATGCGCTTCTCTTTGGGCAAACATATTTTTCTTTTAACGCTGATCCCTTCGCCTTCTGGCACTCCAGTCAAAAGAAAGCGCCCGGCTTAAATTTTTCACAATTTACCAACAAGGATATAGACAAGATTCTTGAAAAAGCGCAAAGTGAACGCGATGAACAGAAGCGCAAAGAACTTTACAAGACATTTAACGAGAAGATTGCAAAAAATGTACCTGCTGTTTTTCTCTACACGCCGTACTATCTTTTTGCACACTCACCGAAAGTACGTGGCATTGATGTTGATCGTGTAACGCGACCGGCAGAACGTTTTGCAACAATTAGTACGTGGTATGTTGCAACAAAGCGTGTTTTTAAAAAATAGTGTTGACAAATTACTACAATCATGTATAATTGTACATTATCTTGTGCATATTAAAATGCATTGCTAATATATTTCTATAGCGCAGTGCAGAAAGCGCGCGTGCAGAGGTGTAACCTTGCCGTGTGCGCCGGTACAAATATGTAATATAAAAGCTAAGCCGAAGTGGCGGAATTGGTAGACGCGCTACGTTCAGGTCGTAGTGGGGGTGACCCCGTGGAGGTTCAAGTCCTCTCTTCGGCACGTTTAGGGAAATGATGTTTTGTGCTGTAACAGCGCATAAAATATCCTGTTTTACGTGTAAATCACGTAAGTAAAACAAGGTTGTTGCAGATTGTACAGTGTTAACTGATAAAAAAACTATCTGTTTGCACAATGATATTGATCTGCTTGTTTATGTAATTTTATTGTAAGAAAAAATATTTATGAGTATACAAGTTACGCAGACGTCAAATCAACGTCGTCGTATGCGTCAGCGTGAAGAAGCACAAAAGAGGCATGATACAAAGATAGAAAGTGCACGTGAAGAGAGTACACAGAAAAACGTCAAAAGAGATAAAAGTAGTACACGTACTCAAAAACAACGTAGTGTGCGTGGGCGCGCTGCACGAAAGAGTGTCGGAGCTGATACACGTAAGGTACAGCGTCGCACAAAAAGTGCTAAAAGGAAAGTGGGTCGCAAGAGTGCTACATCGGAAAAAGCAATGATGCATAGCACAGCGCAGCAAAAGCAAAGTGCGCGCAAAACTGCAAGTACAAAAAAGCGTGCATCACGGCGCCAGATGCGTGAAATTGTTCATGTGCCGGAATCGCAAAAAAAGCCAGAAAGTACAGTGCCGCCTGTTGAGAAAGACACTTTGCGCATTATCCCGATTGGTGGCAACGAGGAAGTGGGACGCAATATGGACGTCATTGAATATGGCAATGACATTGTTGTGATTGATATTGGTATGCAGTTTCCGGAAGAGGATATGCCAGGTATTGACTACATCGTGCCGAATGTAAGCTATCTTAAGGACAAGAAGAAAAAGATCCGTGCAGTTATCTTCACACACGGTCACCTTGATCATATCGGTGCAGCACCAATCGTACTTGAGCAACTTGGTTATCCGCCGATTGTTGCGCGTGACTTAACGCTTGCGCTTATCAAGAAAAAAATTGCCGACTATGATCCATCGGCAGTTGACCGTCTTAAGGCAATTTCAATTAAAGATGTCTCACGTCCACTACGACTGGGAAGTATGATTGCGCGTTTCTTTGAGGTTGAGCATTCTATTATGGACAGCATGGGTGTTGCACTTGAAACGCCGGCCGGTACAGCGATTCACATGGGTGATTGGATGATTAATCATGACCCAGCTGAAGGAAAGGTCATTAGTTATGATCACCTAAGAAAATTGCCGGCACCACGTATTCTCATGCTTGAGAGTCTTGGTGTTACGTATAATAAAGCGCCAAAGTCGGAAAAAACTATTCAGAGTAATCTTGAGTCAATTATTGCAAATGCGAAAGGGCGCGTCATTCTTGGCACATTTGCATCGCAGGTTGCGCGTATCAAACTCATTTTGCAGTATGCGCAGAAGCTTGGCAAAAAGGTTGCGCTTGACGGCTATAGCATGCGTACAAACATGGAGATTGCGCAGGAGTTGGGTTATCTCAATGTCCGCAAGGATCTTATTATTCCGATTAACGATATAGATAAATATCCTGACAATCGCATCCTGATTATTTGCACTGGTGCGCAAGGTGAGAGTAATGCTGCGCTCAATCGCATTGTAACGGGTAATCATCGCGTTGTTAAACTTAAAAAGACGGATACGGTTGTGTTCTCATCTTCTGTTATTCCCGGCAACGAACGGAGTGTACAGCGCCTTAAAGACAACATGTACCGTAAATGTGATAACGTAATCCATTCCGATATCATGGATATTCACATCGGTGGCCATGCAACGCCGGCAGACTTACAGGAGATGATTAAGATTGTTGATTCGCAATACTTCGTGCCAATCTATGCAAATCACTTTATGCTTGTAGAGGCAAAAAAGCGTGCGATGGAAATTGGCTTCCCGGAGGAAAATATTTTTGTGTTGGATAATGGACAAGTGCTGGATATTAAGAAGGGAAAGCACCCGATTGTGCGCAAAGAGCGAGCCGATGCAAGCTACGTGTTTATTGACGGGCTTGGTGTTGGTGATATTGGACACGTTGTTTTACGTGATCGTAAGGCGTTGGCTGGTGATGGCATGTTTGTCATTACGGTTATTATTGACGGCAAGTCAAAGAAGATCGTTGGTAATATGCAGGTAACATCACGTGGTTTCATTTTTGTCAAAGATAACTTTGATCTTGTGAACGAGACAAAGAAGAAGGTGCGTGATATCATCAAAAAGACAACAAGCAAAGATACAAAACTTGACCACCGCTTCATAGAAAATGAGATCAGAGACAAGATTGGTGAGTTTCTCTTCCAGAAGACAGAGCGTCGCCCAATGGTCCTGCCGGTTGTCATAGAGGTGTAGTTTCGTGGTGAAGCAAAAGGCAATAGGATAACCCGAAGCCGCATGCTTAGTGTATGCGGCTTTTCTGGTGAAGAGAGTGTGCTTTATGATAAGATATAAAGAACTAAAGAATTTAAGAAATTACTACGTATGGAACGCAAAAGAGTGTTCAGTGGCATACAGCCGACAGGGACCGTACATATTGGCAATTATTTTGGCGCAATAAAGCAGTGGATCGCATTACAAGATGATTATGATGCGTTGTATTGTATTGTTGACTTGCACGCAATTACCGTGCCGCAAAAACCATCTGCGTTGCGTCAGAATATTATCAATATGGCAAAATGGTACATTGCAGCCGGTATTGATCCGCAAAAGTCTACCATTTTTGTCCAATCAGACATTCCGGCGCACAGTGAATTGGCGTGGATTCTTAACACGATTGCACGCATGGGTGATATGGAGAAGATGACGCAGTTTAAAGATAAAAGCGGCGATGGGCGTGAGCGTGCAAGTGTTGCACTTTTTGATTATCCTGTGCTGATGGCGGCGGATATTTTGCTTTATGATACGCACATTGTGCCAGTTGGCGATGATCAAGTGCAGCATGTTGAGCTTACGCGTACGCTTGCACGACGCTACAACAAACGCTTTGGCGAGACATTCATTGTGCCGCGCACACTTCTTTCACATGGTGCGCGCATCATGGGCCTTGATAATCCTCACAAAAAAATGTCAAAGAGCGCCGTAAGTGTGTACAACTATATCGCGTTGACAGACAATGCAGAAACCATTCGCAAAAAAATCAAGAAAGCGGTTACTGATAGCGGGAGCGAGATTGTCTACAGCGATGATAAGCCAGCGTTAAAAAATCTGCTTACGCTTTATCATCTTGCGACCGGTACATCATTTGCTGAGTTGGAGGCGCGATATGCACAGAGTAGTTATGGTGAATTTAAAAGGGATCTTGCGGAAGCGCTTATTGATCACATTGTGCCGATACAGGAACGCTTCAGTGCGATAAGCGACGAAGAAGTGCATGATATATTGACACGTGGCGCAGCACGCGCGCGTGCATATGCTAATGAAAAAATGCGTGCGGTAAGAGCGCTGTGCGGCTTGGGGCATGTGTAGTATATTGACTGGGAAGCATTCTGCTATTTGCGGACATTGACGAGTGGTGTGAATTTGTATATAAACGGTGTATACAGTGCTGATGCATTGTATCTGTTCTGTAGGTGCTTGGTATGTATTATGTGCTGAGCGATGTTTTGTTTCTTTAAAAGAAGAGGTGTAGGTCAAATGACATCAAAAACCAAAGAATATGTTGTGCATGCTATGCATCTAGCAGCACAGGCGCAAGCGATGAAAAACGTGCTAGTGACCGGTATACTAAATGCTTCTACGATTGGAGATATTCCAGAAGCTATAGCGGAGCGCGCACAAGCGATAGGGTATGATGAAACTGATGGGCATGGCAATCCGATCATTACAAATGTACATGGTGATGAGTGCATGTTTACGCATATCGCGTTTGTTGACACTCTTAGCAGGATAGCGTTGCTAAGAACATTTTTTGCAGGCAAGGGTGGTGTTGTTGTAAAACATGATACACTTGGCTCTGCTTTTGCAAACTGTCCCGTACTTCCGAAAGTAGTACCACAGGATTTTCTCGGGGAAAATATCATTTTCGTGCATCCTGTGCACGAAGTAGTTGTGCAAGATCGTGTCGGTGACGGGGACGATTGTGTGCAAGTGCGCTTTCACGGTGTGCTTTGTGGCGTGGAAAGTTTGATACCACTGCGTTGCGATAAGCGGTGGCGGATTTTTGACAGGGCGTCGCTGGCGGGTGTCGCGCTTACTGTTAAGGCGCAGGTGGCGGTGAAAGCGCTTTAAAAAGTGTACTATTACAAGGCGCGCTAGCAAGCGCTCTGCCGGATCTCCGATAAATAGGAGATCCGGTTTTTCTTTTTCTGTGGGTGCGTGTATCATGAAAAGGTACGGTAAGAATATAACAAAGATACAATGATTACTTTTGAAAATGATGCACGCTATGATATTACATCGCTTGCACGTGAAGCGGAGGATGCGGCACGTACTGTAAGAGAGGGAACGGGTCCTGGTAGTGCGATGCGTGGATGGCGCGATCTACCAGTAACATATAAAAAAAGTGATGAATACGTGCGCATTGGCGCGATTGCAGAGGAAATACGCGCAAAAGCTGATGCGTTTGTCGTCATTGGTATTGGTGGGTCGTATCTTGGTGCACGTGCCGCCATTACAGCACTGACACACAGCTACCATAACGAACGTGCAGGTGCCGATGTGCCAGCGATTTACTTTGCCGGCAAAAACATTAGCGCAACGGAGTTAGCGGAGCTAATGGATGTATTGGAAGGTAAAAGTGTTTATATTAATGTTATCTCGAAATCCGGCACGACACTTGAGCCGGCATTGGCTTTTCGCGTTTTGCATGCGTGGCTTTCGAAGCGCTACAGCGCTGAAGAGATGAAAGAGCGTGTTATCGCAACAACAGACGCACGCAGCGGTGCTCTCCATGACTATGCGCGTGATAAAGGATACCGTCTATTTGTTGTGCCGGATGATGTTGGTGGACGCTATAGTGTTCTGACGCCGGTTGGCTTGTTGCCAATTGCTGTGGCTGGCGGTGATATTGATGCAATGATGGATGGGGCTGCGACGCAAAGGAGTATGTGCGAAGGTGATCGTTTTGTGCAAAACGAGTGCATGCAGTATGCTGCGGCGCGTACATTATTGTATCGCACTGGCATAAAGGTTGATGTTCTCGCAACATATGAGCCGAAACTTGCATATGTTGCGGAGTGGTGGAAACAACTTTTTGGTGAGTCAGAAGGCAAAGAACATAAAGGGCTTTTACCAACGTCAATGATGTTTACAACAGATCTACATTCGCTCGGTCAGTATATGCAGCAAGGTGCACGCATCATGTGCGAGACAGTACTCTCTGTCGCAGCACAAGATAATGCTGTTGTTGTACCACAAAGTGATAATGCGCTGGATGGATTGGATGCACAGTATGGCATGGCGATGGGCGCAATCAACAAGATTGCAGAGAACGCAACAATTGCAGCGCACCGCGAGGGCGGCGTACCGGTGATGCGCGTAAAGATGAAAAAAATCGATGCCTACAATCTCGGTGCGGCTTTCTACTTTTTTGAGTACGCATGTGCGATAAGTGGTTATATGCTTGGTGTTAACCCTTTTGATCAGCCGGGTGTTGATGTTTATAAAAAGAAAATGTACGAGTTGCTTGCAGAAAGTGCGGCATAAGTGCTATATACTATTGGCATTAAAGTATACGGGTTATGCTATTGTTATGAATAGTAATACAGAGATATCGCGAGGGAATTGCAGTGCGTGGCATGGATTTTCCATAGAGGAGAAATTTTATAAGTATGGCTATGAGTATATCAATGTTTTTGAAAAGTGTACTCACTCTATGGAGTAGGTTTTTGCTTGTGATTTATTGGTTAATGTAGAAAGTTTAGAGTTGGCAGTGTGTGTAGGTAAATATTATATAATGTGTATTGCTGTGTGCTGGTATTTAGATCTCACAAACGGCGCAGTTTTATATTAGAAGTTTTCGCAAAGAGTAAGTGTTGTGAACGTCGTAGATTTCGTGGGCTGGTTATCTAATTATTGCACATGGCAATGCTAATGCATTGACATCCTTCTGAAATATTTATATAAATAGATTACGTGGCGCGTAACGTACGTGCTTGATGTTTTTTTGTTGCTTTAAAAAAGGAGATTGCAGTGAATGAATATAAGTCTATAAAGAGTCTTGCTGATCTTAACATCTTTTTCAGAAAAAATGAAGAAGAAATAAGAGGACTGATTCTGCCATGTATATCGGGGCTACCTGTTCATGTAGTGACCGCGGTTGTGATTGCTGATCATAAGGATAATATGTATCTTTGCCGTAAGATCGTGACGTCGCAAAAGGGGCGCAATATAAGATGGCGATGGGATACGCCGAAGAGTTCGCAAGTATTTGTTGCACAAGGGATGTGGCACGTCAATGAACGCTCTGTAACGGGGTATGTTGAGGATGTAACCCTCGCGCATGAGTGTCGTTATGTGCACAATGTGTTCATGATGATCGTCGTCGCACTTTTTCGCATTGACGACAGTGGGCGAGAAGTTTTGAATAGGAACAACACGGTTCCATACAATCTCAGAAGTACAATAATTAGATACGAATGGGTCCATCGTGCGGATGTTAATTACAAGAATGCGACAACAAAAGTAATGGCAGCCGCACGTTCTATGCAGTGATATGATTGAATTATATAGCCGGTCTCCGTGTGGGCCAGTTTTTGTATACATTTTTTTATACATGATATAATAACCATATAACTTATAGAGAAAAGACAATATGTTTTCTTTAATTTTAATACTTTTATTATTCTTTTTTGTCCGTCATATCAGTGTACGCATGAAACGCATAGAAGAGCGAATAGAAAAAATAGAACGTGCTACTGCTATAGCGCATGTTGCCACGACAGCACGCGAGGAAAATAAAGAGGCAGTGCCTTATGATGGCGCACACGATACTGCTATGGTGTCATCGAGCGAGGCGGATAAACAAAGTTCGGCAACATCATTGCAACAACACGATGATACTTTTCTTGATAAAGCTGTGCAGGCTTCAAAGGTAGGCAACATTTTTTCACGTTTTGGTGCATGGGCTGTGCAGAATCCATTGATGAAAATTGGTATCCTCTTTGTATTGTTGGCGTTGATCTGGTTTGCACAGTACTCTTTTGCGCAAGGATGGATTGGTCCTGTCGGTCGCATAGCGCTAGGTCTTGTCATTGCAACGGCGATTATGTTTTTTGGCCTGCAGGATATGGTGCGCAGGAGTCCTGTGCGTGGCGCGGCGCTCTTTGCCGGCGGCGCTGTTGGCATAATTGCTGTTATCGGCATTGCGCGTCATGTATATGATTTCTTTACACCAGAAAGCGCACTTGTAATGATGGTTCTTCCACTCATTGTTGGTGTGGTCGCGAGTGTACGATGGCGTTTCCAGGCCCTGGCAACAACGATGGCATTATGTGCTTTTGTGGCGCCATATCTTACAGCGTCACCAGTGTCGCATTTTTACAGTTTATTTGCATACCTTTTAGCAATTACTGCGAGTGCATGTTGGCTTCTCATTCAGCAACGATGGAGTGTGCCATCTTTCATTAGTGCTACCTTTCTCATGATATACAGTATTTCTGCGGCACCTACTTTTCTTGACGACTTTGCCACTAAACAAATGCTCTTTGCCCTTCTTGGTGCTGTAATGTTCGGCGCTGCCGTTGCGGGGCTTTTTATTCGCGGACACATAGACACAAAGATGCGGCGTGCTATAGCGGTATTGATGGTACTTAGCGGCATATACACTGTTTTATGGATTATTCTTGCGCGGCTGCATGAGTGGGAGGGTATTTCTCTTGCGTTTGCGGCACTGCTCTTTGGTGTAGTTGGTTTTGGTGTATTTGCACGTGTACGTGATGCTATTGCGTTCTTTGCGTATGTTGTACCCGCTGCCGGCATACTTGGCGTGGCGATTGTGCGTGTTTTTGAAAAAATTGCACTGCTCGTGCCAATGTTGACAATAGAAGCCTTCATCGCGGTGCTTGTTGTTGCGCTCGTGTTACGTCAACAGCGCATAACAGCGCACACAACAATCGTATACGCTTTGCCAGCATTCTTTTTCCCTCACCTTGTTAGCAAGTTTTCATATGCAGTCTTCGCGCTGGAACGCTCGCATGTTTCCAGTGATTTTTACAGTACATTTAGTACGGTGACATATCCATCATTACTCGACGTTCTTGCGCTGCCGGAAACAATAGCGATGCTCTTTTTTGCGTGCGGTCTTGTGTTTACGGCGACGCTGCTGTATTTCTTCTATGGTACGCAGCGACCGGCACGTACCGCTGTTTCCGTATTGGCAATTACCGCACTCGCTGTAGTTTTCTTTGTTGTATGGTTAGTATTACATGCGTCGTTTACAACGACTGTCGCAACAGCTATAGCGCTCATTCTTTACTCACTTGTCGGCGTACTCTTCTACTTTGTGCGTGCAAGTACTGTTATGTACAAATTGGGCGCCGTTATCCTGGTGGCGGTTGCTGTGCGTATCATTCTCATTGATGTATGGATGATGAATATTGGCGGTCGCGTTATTACATTTGCAATAGTTGGTGGTGCACTGATTGCGACGGCATGGCGTACAGCGCATCACGAAGATCAAAATACACTTTCTAAATAAATACTAAAACCACTATGATGAAGACAATATTTTCATTGACAACTATTGCAATTGTGAGCGTGTGCAGTGTGTTAGGCGTGCATGCTGTGTATGCTGCTAAAAAAGATCAGCAAGAACACGACGTGCGTACGCGCTTCGCATTTATGACGCCAATCAGTATGCCACATTTACGTATGCCAACTGCTGTGCGCATAGAAGATGTGCCACGTGTGTTTGTTGATGCCATTGTTTATGACGATACTATACATAAGCGCATACCTTCGTGGTGGGATTTTTATGCAGAAACGCCATCGTGGGATGTTGATGCTGACGGCATGCGTCGTGAGGCATTAAGTGATGGCAGTGTGGAAACGACTGTTACTTTTGGTACAGATGGAGTGACACTCTCAACGACAACGTTGGTTGTACGTTTTGATGCACCGAAAGAGGTGTCAGGAATTCAACTGGAAATGCCGCCGCACAGTGCGCTGCCTGACTACGTAACCGTACATGACGCGCAGGGAAATGTACTTATTGCGCGGACGCAAATGAGAGGTGCGTATATAACTTTTCCTCTTGTATCAACAAAAGAAGTGCGTGTAACGCTTGAGCACTACCAACCACTGGTCATAGCGGAAGTCATAGCAGAAGCGACAGGGCAACAACAGCGCTTCCTTACATTTATTGCGCAACCAGACCATCATTATACTCTCTATGCATCAAAGGATAGAGTTGGTATATCGCCGATGGAACGTGGTTCTATTCCACCGGCTAAACAACAAATTGGGCGCATTGACGCACTCGTGGAAAATCCGCTTTTTGTGCCACGTGATGTGGATGGTGACGGTGTGCCGGATAAGGATGACAATTGCCCGCATATAAAAAATCGTGATCAGCAAGATAGTGATGGTAATGGCAAAGGTGACGCATGTGAGGACACGGATGGTGATAGTATTGTTAATGCAATGGATAATTGTCCGACAATACCAAATGCACTACAGCGTGACACGGATCGTGACGGTATTGGTGATGCGTGTGATACAACAGAGAATCGTATTACAGAACGCCATCCGTGGCTTGTATGGGGCGCGCTTGCCGTGACAGCGCTGGCACTTCTTGGCATGTTGATTATTGTTCTGCGTCAGCCACGTACAGATCAATAGCGAAAAGAGAGCGTTGTGAGGCACAGGCACTCAAGGAGAGTGCCTGTTGTTTTTTATGGTATATATTTTTAGATGGTTTTTATATTTCATACATTATCATACTTTTGGTTGACAATATATTTATGCTGTGTCATATTGCACACAGTGACGCGGGTGCGTCACAGGGATGGTGCGCGTTACATGGGTAATGCGCACCATGGGCAGGATGCCTTTTTTTAAAAATCGCAAACCCTGAGGAGGTATCGCGATGAAAGTAAAAAAACAGTATTCCGTCCCGATGAACAAAAACTTGGAGTGGCTCGGTCGGGCACTCCAGGAAGGCGTTGAGCGTGCCGGGACAATCGAGCATATCCCGTCTGCGCTCGCCAGGGTCATGCGGCCCTTGGCGAACGAGAAAGATGATCACGGTAACCCCGTGATCACAAATG
The DNA here is from genome assembly GCA_027031495.1 of Candidatus Moraniibacteriota bacterium. GTDB lineage: Bacteria > Patescibacteriota > Minisyncoccia > Moranbacterales > JALVQA01. The sequence continues at coordinate 42,487 of JALVQA010000014.1, read as the reverse complement.
CGACAGGTGACGTCCGCCTGTCGACATTTGTGGCCTTCACCGATGGCACGCGGCTGGCGCTCCTTCACCGCGAGTCGGTGGAGCAGGTCATTAAAAACCCGGGGCTGGATGCCCTGGGGTCGGTCGGGGCGAACATCTCGTCCACCCCGTTCAAGGTGCCGAAAGGTGCCTTAGGGCAGCGGGTGCAGGTATTCCGGCTCCTTGACCGCATAGCGATTGAGGAACTGGACGACGGATCTACCGTCCAAATGGCTGGGGCGCTCGTCGTCCCGGATGGCGGCAGTCTGTCGGCTTTTGAAGTCGACCCGCGGTGGGAAGTTTTCGACGCCCCGCCGGAGGGGTATGAGCTGACCGCCAAGGCCGAGGCCGCCGTGAAAGGACTCTGGCGGCGGGCATAAAACGGCTTATCCCGGCACGGACGCCGGGGTGAGCGAGCGCCAAAATTTTGGCGCTGAACAAACTATCGCCGGGTTTCTGAAACAGGAACTCGGCGTTTTCTTATTACAATAGTGAAGGGTCTTGCAAGTATTTGTATGATACTATCATACTTTTGCGCGACAAAATCCACCAAACGGTGTATAATAGAGTGTGTGAAATACGGTACGATTGCGCTGCCATTCATGAAAGCAAAATATTGTAATATCTTTATTATTTTTTAAAACTATGTTTGAGACACCAATCAATTCAAATGAGAAGAAAGAAGTGCTACAGAAGCCGGAGGTACGTGAGCAACATGTGGAAAATCTTACAGAGCAAGATGTATTCATGCAGAGTGCATTGGAAAATGGTCTGCGCAACGCTCTAGCAAATGGCACAGAAATTGCAGATCTTCCAGATGTATTGAAAGAGTATTTTTCTAGGGAGTTTGTACAAAATACGCCCGGTTTCCAACTAAAGGAAGATGAATTTGGCAACCCAATTATTGTCTCAGAAGATGGTGCAGTGCGCTATTCTACGCACATAGCAATCCGCTTTGCTGATGAGGCAGGTAATACGCAGTGGGCATTTGCTCGACGTAATGTGCCGGACGGTGTGGATGAGCGTGTCAAGAATGCTGCACGCATAGATACATTTGGTGCCGTTGGCGCAAACCTTTCTTCACTGCCATTTAAGGCAAGGGCGTTGAGTGGGTGCGCGATAACCGGTGTTGAGGCTCTGGAAAATGTTGCAACAGAGGATCTCGGCGATACTGATCACGGGCCGGAAAAAGTGCGCATGGTCGGTGCGATAGTTACTGTGGAGCGTCCTGACGATGTGGGGAGCCTACGCATTCTTAGTGATGAAGAATTCAAGAATATTAATATAGGCTCCGGAGAAGCAACAAGCAAAGTGGCAGCTGCACACCGCGCAGTCTATCAGAAAATGACACCCGAGAGTGATGTATAGCAGTTGTCAGCAGAACCTGAATATATAAGCGGCGATTTTGCCGCTTTTATATATGCCGTGAGAATTACAGAAATAATGATAAATGGTATTCATACTTCATCATACATTTAGTTGACGGTGGGCGTGGTGGTGATATGATGGATGTATATCACACATTGTGTGAATATCATTTGCATACATAAACAGCGTCTCATATGACTCACAACATACAACTCATCGTTCTTGATATTGATGGATGTCTCACGGTCGGCAAGGGGCACCGGTTGGATATTGAGGAATTTACGCGCGTGCGTGCATGGGTAGATGCGCATCCTGACATTCCTATAGCTCTGTGCACAGGTCGCTCACAGCCATATGCGGAGGCGTTACTACAGCTTACAGGATCGTACTATCGTGGTGTGCCAAGCATTGTTGAGAATGGATGTTTTCTATATTACTCTCACATTGATGAGGACTTTTTAGTGCCACATCCTCTGCTGCAAGGTGCGTTGGAGCGCTTTATGTCAATAAAAACAGAAATTCTAAGAGCAATTAGCGATAGTGCAAAACACGAACCTGGCAAAGAAGTGTGTCTATCCCTCGATCCCAAAGGCGATATGACAGTGAAGGAGCTTTACGAACATGTGCAAAAAATCGCTGCGCCATATGGTGATGCTCTTGAAATTACACATTCGGCAGCAGCAGTTGATATTATGCCTAAAGGTGTAAATAAGGGAAGTGCGCTACACTTTCTTGCCGAGAAAGTCGGCATTGCGCCGACGGCAATGGTAGGTATTGGTGATACGGTGGGTGATCTGCCAATGCTAAAGGAAGTAGGGCATGTGGCGTGTCCCGCAAATGCGACAGAGGATATCCAGGCATATGTTAAAGAGCGTGGTGGTTATGTGGCGCGACAAAGAGATGTATGTGGTGTTGTGGAGATTTTACATCACTACACGGATGGTGCGCATGAAAATTGTTGTGCGCAAAAAGACGGCAATTTTAAAAATTGATAATACACAAAAACATGATAAAACGAGAACGATTAACGATTACGCTGCGACGTGATTTGCTGCGACAGATTGATGAGATAATTGATGGCAAAAATGTGCGCAATCGCTCGCATGCCATTGAAAAAATTCTTATAGAAAAGTTTGGTGACACGTTTTTGCGTACAGCCGTTATTCTTGGTGGTGGTGCCGGCATAACAATAGATGGTGTAAAAACGTCACCATTAGTGGCAATAGTTGATGGCGTGCCTTTGGTAGAACGTCATATTGCACTTCTCAAAGATGCTGGTGTTACGGAGGTGATTTTGGCGGTCGGCGCTTTCGGTGACGCCGTACGTGCGATTGTGGGTGATGGATCGCGCTACGACATAAAAGTCGTGTACATAGAAAATGATCACGGTACGGCAAGCGTACTACGTCAAGCGCGCAGTATACTGACTGAGCCATTTGTCATGTTTAATGGTCATATTATTGTCGATCACGTTGATTTGACGGATATGTTCGTATTTCATAAGAATGCAAAAGCGCGCATTACAATCGCTGTGACAACAGTGCCTGATCCGGACAATTATGGTTCTCTTCGTATGCGCGGTAACAAAGTTGTTTCGTTTGTAGAAAAACAAAGTGCTAATACGGCGCATCTTATTAATGCTGGCATGTACATTATCGATCCGTCCGTGTGCGCATTAGTACGTCCCGATGAAGAATCTCTAGAGCACAATATCTTTCCACACATTATTCAGCAAGGCGGTATGTATGGGTACATGCTGGATGTTCCGTGGCAACGTGTTTCATAATAAAAAAATAAAGACACAGTGTTTATGAAAGCAGTTATTATGGCGGGTGGGCGCGGTACGCGACTATGGCCTATCAGTCGACAAAGTAAGCCAAAACAATTTCAGTGCCTTACGTCCGATAAAACAATGTTACAAGAAACCTTCGCGCGATTACGCATGAAATACGCACCGAAAGATATCTATGTCTCCACTAATATGGAGTACACAGAGGAGGTAGCACGTGAATTACCGGAGATACCAAAGAAAAATATTATCTCTGAGCCGGAAGCGCGTGGTACAGCAAGCAGTTTTGCGCTGAGCATTGCGCATATTGCGGCAGATAATCCAAAAGAGATTGTTGCCTTCTTCCCGGCTGATCATCTTGTAAAGCAACCGGCGCCACTCATGGAAGGATTAGTGCATGCCAAGCGCTACATTGAGAAACACCCGGATGCAATCGTGACATTTGGCATTGTGCCGGACTATCCGGAAACTGGGTACGGCTATATTCGTCGCTCCACACAACATAATCATATCGGTGAAGATACAATCTACACAGTAGAGCGTTTTGTGGAGAAGCCAGATGTTGAGACAGCACGTCGTTATATGGAGGATGGTAATTACTACTGGAATACCGGCATGTACATGTTTCGCGCTGATACAATGGCGGAAAAATTTAATCGCTTCTTGCCCGATACGCACAAGCGCATGCAACGCATTCGCGATGCTATCGAAACAGACACATATGATGCCGTTCTTAAAGAGGAATATCCGCTTATGGACAAAATTAATTTTGAGTATGCGATTGTGGAGAATGATACGCATGTTGTCGTTATGCCGCTTTCAATTGGGTGGAGCGATGTTGGTTCATGGGCGTCACTTAAGGACGCGTTGACGAGCAATGCTAAGGATCACTTTGTGCGCGGCGAACATGTTGACTTTGGCAGTGAGAATCTCCTGGTTTATGGGTCTGACAAACTTATTGCAACAGTTGGTGTTAAAGATCTGATTATTGTGGATACGGAGGATGCCATCCTCATCTGTGATCGTAGTAAATCACAAATGATTTCTGATGTAGTAAAACAATTGGAAAAATCTAAAAATATAAAGCAGTTGTAAATTTTTCTATGAAACAAGATATTTTTTACAGGGATGGATCGTTGGATGTGTTTGTTGCGCGTGTAACGGCAGACATGCGCCCAGCACACTTTGTTGTTGTCGGCACAAAGCCGGATCTTATCAAGCAGGCACCAATTTTGCGTGAACTCCTTGCACGCGGTGAGAAGGCATTTCTCATCCACACGGGACAGCACTATGATGAGAATCTTTCTGGCGGTATTGAAAAAGAGTTTGGTCTTCATATAGATGTTAATCTTGGTGTCTCTGGCGGTACGCTAAGTGATAATATTGCCAGTATTATCGCGCGTGCCGGTGACATTTTTGCTGCGTTGCGCGCGGCGGCGCCAACACTTAAAATTTTGCCCTATACACACGGTGACACCACAACATGTTTTGCTGTAACGACAGCAGCGTTTGCCCATGGCATTGCCGTTGCGCACGTGGAGGCGGGTATTCGCACAATGATGCTTACAAAATCTCTCGCGGACAAACTAACGACAACTGATATTTCACGTGATTTCCCGGCATGGTTTGCGCTATCTTCGGATGCAGAAAGCTACACGTATGGCTCACATGAGCCCTACCCAGAGCAGTGGAATACGCGTGCTACTGACGCGGGGACAGGTCTCTTTTTTGCGCCCGTTGAGCGTGTTGGTGCATCATTGGCACGAGAAGGGTATCCGCAGAGTCGCATTCATGTTGTTGGTAACTCTGTTGTGGATGCAGCCGATTTTGCTGAAGAAATTGAGTCACACATTTTTGAGCGCTTTCCGCAACTCGCTGATGGATTTGTGCGTGTATGTGTGCATCGTCGCGAAAATACAGAATCACAAGAACGCTTTAGTGCACTTTTTGAGCTGGTAGAAATTCTTGCAGAAGAGTCACCGAAGCCGGTGCTGTGGATTTTGCTACCGGGAACAAAGGCTGCGATCGAGCGTCATGGGTTCACAGGGCGCCTCAGTGCACTTAAGGCGCACAAAAATGTTATCATTTCTGATGTGTGGCCAAAATATTCAGATGTTATTGCTGCTATGAAACGCTGTACGTTGTGTGCGACGGATTCTGGTTCAATGCAGGAAGAAATGAATCTGCTCAAGATCCCAACAGCTACCCTGCGTTACGGCTCTGATCGACCGGAGACGTTCTTTGCGCGATCAAATGTTGTGTGTCCGCCGATTAGTGGGCGTATTGCGGCAAATATTTGTCTTGGCGCAATGAAACATCTTGATCTTTTTTCTTTCCCTCACCTCTATGGGGAAAACGTTTCTAAGAAAATTGTTGACATTGCATTGCGTGCGCTCGAAACACATGACACTCTCATACGCCTCATTCCCGACAGTGATTAGAAAAAAGCTTTATATACTACACGTAAAAAACGCGCCACTGACAGGCGCGTTTTTACTGTCCATTGTCGTGTATTCCTAGGCGCGCATAATACGTAATATTTCGTCGCGCTTTGTATTCATGAGTTCTTCCGTGTCGGCCTCAAGATTGAGGCGCATAACTGGTTCAGTGTTTGAGACGCGAACACTGAACCACCAGCGCTGCCCATGCGGCACATTCCAATAGCTGATTTTAATGCCATCACTTTCATTTAATACACCATCATTGTAGCGCTCTTTAAGACGCATCATTACCGCCATTGGATTATCTACGGTAACATTTGTTTCGGGAATTTTGTAGTAGCGCTTAAGGTCTGCGACGAGCGTGGAGAGATTTTTATTTGTTTGCGCCATGAGATTGAGAAGAAGAAATGTTGCGTATGTCGGGAGCTCGCCAGTGTGGTTTGTGTCAAAGTAGTAGTGACCACTGATCTCACCAGCAAGAAGTGCACCAGTGCGTCGCATGTGGTCACGAATAAATGGTCCGCCAACACGACACTCCTTGGCAATGCCGCCCGCCTCTTCAATAACTTCTCTGACTGCTTGTGATGAGCGTAAATCATAAAGGATGGTTGCGCCGGGATGGCCTGCGAGAATAATGCGCGCTAAAAGGCCGGTAATGAGATCCATCGGAACAATGTCACCGCGCTCATCCACAAAGCCTACGCGGTCAGCATCACCGTCATATGCCACACCAAGTGATGCCCCGGTTTCCATAACCCTTTCGCGCAATTCATCCAGTGTTTCTGCTTTGAGTGGATTGGCCTCGTGCGCTTCATATGCGTGATCAAGATCACAGTACAATTTTGTAAGGCGTATATTTTGTGGGAAACGCTCATAAAGCGGTAATTCGAGGACACCCATTGTATTGGCGCAGTCTACAACAATGTGAAATTTTTTATCACCGAAAGCGGCGAATTGTGCAATGTAATCAGCGTATGGTGCGCGGATGTCGCGCGTTGAAACGCGGCCGTTATCACTATGCTGTAGTGTCTTTTCTGTGAGGATGTGACGTGCCGTATCGCGAATGGCAGCAAGACCACTGTCACCGCCAACTTGTACGACATTTTTACGACAAATTTTAATGCCGTTGTACTCTGGTGGATTATGACTGGCAGTCACAGCAACAGCGCCGTCCACATCTTTCAGGTGCCATGAGGCGAAGTAGAGCATCGGTGTTGTAACCATACCAAGATCTACAACATGACAGCCCGCGTCGGTGATGCCGCGGATAAGTGCCGCATGTAATGCTGGCCCACTATCGCGCGCATCGCGACCGACAGCGAGTGTATGCGCATCAAGTTCCTTCACAATAGCGCGCCCAATTGCATAAGTGACATCCTCGTTAATCTCCGTCGGATAAATACCGCGAATATCATAAGCTTTAAAAATATCGGCGTTCATAATATTTACAGTTTAGTTAGTTTCGCGTACAGTGCTAGTATAGCATTTTTATACGTAAAAGAATAATTATATACACTATGAAAATCGGTATTGTCGGACTGCCGAATGTCGGCAAATCAACGCTTTTTAAGGCGCTGACACGCAATGATGTAGACATCAACAACTACCCGTTCTGTACGATTGAGCCAAATGTTGGCGTCGTTGAGGTGCCGGATAAGCGTCTTGCAGCGCTTGCACGTGTTTCCCGGAGCAAAAAGACAATTCCCGCAATTGTGGAATTTGTGGACATTGCCGGACTTGTGAAAGGCGCAAGCGAGGGCGAGGGGCTGGGCAACAAGTTTTTGCATAATATTCGTGAGGTAGATGCCATCGTGCACGTTGTGCGCGTCTTTGCCAATGATACGATTACACATGTGCACGACAGTGTGGATCCGGCGCGTGACATCGCTATTATTGAAACGGAACTGATTCTTGCGGATATGGCAACGGTTGACAAAACGATTGAGCGCTTAACCAAGCGTGCGCGTGGCAATGACAAAGATGCGCAAGCGCAGTTGGCGGTGGTAGAGCGTATCCGTGCGGCACTGGACGCGGGAAAGCGCGCACGAAGCGTGGACTTGGACATGACAGACACGAACACGCAAACGATTGTGCGTGAAATGGCGCTTTTGACGATGAAGCCGCTTCTGTATGTGTACAACATGATGGAAGGGGATACACTTCCAGACGAACTTGCCGCTGCGCCACACGTGCAACTTGATATAAAGATTGAAGAAGAGCTCATCGCGATGACGCCGGAAGAGGCGGCGGAACTTGGCATAGCCTCGCACCTTGAGACACTCATTACGGCGGCATACGATCTGCTCGGTTTGCACACTTACTTTACGACGGGTGAGATGGAGACGCGTGCGTGGACGATCAAAAAAGGTGCGACAGCACCACAGGCCGCCGGTGTAATTCACACGGATTTTGAGAAGAAGTTTATCTGCGCGGACGTGGTCTTTTGGGAGGATTTGGTTGCGTGCGGGTCACGTTCTGCGGCGCGAGAAGAGGGTAAAGTGCACACAGTCGGCAAGGACTACGTCGTGTGCGACGGTGACGTGATGGAATTTAAACATGGTGCGTAACGAGACGACGTTGAAACGTGTGTTAATACAATGCTGATAAGCGACAAGGCTTCAGAAGATTCATTTTTCCATAAAATCATTTTCTATACGTTGCATTTAGAGAGTACATAATATAAAAACACCTATGAAGCGGTGTTTTTACGCAAATAATTTTCACTGGGAAAATGCGATTATGCTCTACGGTGTTTGATGGTAGTGCATGCATCACACTTGCATCCGTTGGGTTCGATAAAGTCATTAAAGTACTCTTCACCATAGTCAAACGTCAATTCTTCGCCGGCACCAATATCGCGCAGTGCATAAATCATGATGCGCTTATCACCGTCGTCATATTCTTCAATGATTGCCTCACAGTTTGGATTGCAAGAGTGATTCATATAGCGCGCAATGTGGTGTCGCGCTGAAGCGTCAAGCGTTATTTCATCGTCGACAGCAAAAAGATAGCGCCCACCTTTTTTGTCAGCTTCTTCCGGCGTAAGGCGCTTACCGGTATACTCAATAACAAAATCACCTTTGCGGAGGTTTTTGCGCGCAAAGAGTCCGAGACCCGTTCGTGCACGCTTTACGATGCAATTGTCAGTTGTAATGTTGCGTGCCATAGTAATCTTTGCAAAATTCTCTCTACAAGTTTATTGCGACGATTCTTCGTTGTTCGCTCTCGCGTTATCAGCTTCTTCTTCACGATCGGATATCTGAGTTTCTCCATCCTTCTTGATGATATCATCTACAGTTTTTGGTCTATCATAATCATCAGGTTGCTCACAACGCCTCCGTGAATTTTCAATGAGTGCACGTGCTTCGGGGTTTAATTTACTTTCATCAAACATAGTATTTGTGATATTATTGTGGTGATGATGATACACCGATATTACCACATATAGTAGCATAACTTTGTTTGATACGTAAATACATGAAAAACCGCATTCGTCACCATGTTAATCCGCTAAGTATTCTCAAAGAACATCACTTTGATGGTTTTGATAACCTGTACGATATTGTTGTTGACATTGGTGCGTTCAAAGGCGAATTTATCGCCGGACTCCTTGAGCAGTTTCCGGAACATAACTACATCGCACTTGAGGTGCGCGCGCGTATGGCGCAATATCTGCGTAAGCGTTTCAAAGAATATGACAATGTTGTTGTTTTTGATGGTGATGCAACGCGTAACTTAAAGAATATTCTCTTGCCATCGCAAAAAGCGGGGGCTTTCATACGGGAAATTTATGTTAATTTTCCCGATCCATGGCCAAAAAAGCGACATAACAAGCGTCGCATTATTACAAAAAAATTCCTCAAATCAACTGAAGAGTGGCTCGATCCGCGTACGACATGGATATTTCAGACAGATCGCAAAGATCTCTTTGATGATACAGTTGCCATTTTAGATGAGTGCAACTATGCATATGAATTTTTTGACGCACCACCATACGGCGTGACAACAGATTGGGAGAACGCAAAAGTTACAGCAGGGCAAAAGATTTATCGCATGCGATTTTGGGTAGCTGCTCCAGAGAGGAATGTAGCAGAAGATAAAAAATCTGCATATGAGAATGCGGTGGCAGAACGTCTTGCCGGTGCTGTTGCATTTGTGATATTGACGGTTTTGTACTGGTGTGGAACAGATGATGGTCATTGATGTTTATGATATACTGTAAGAAGTATTATAAGTTTGTAGTAAAAAAATATTATGAATATTCGTGGCAATAAGAAAATACGTCTTGCTCTTATCGCGTTTCTTATTATTGTTGCTGTTGCGCTCTTTATTATGATTGAACCCGCATAACATTCTTAAAAAAGAATTATAAATAAGTTTTTAGATAAAGTTATATGGCAGTACCAAAAGTCAAAGTACCAAAGAAATACTACAAATTTGTTAAGGGTGGTCTTGGTGTAATTATTGCACTTCTCGTAGCCGCCTTTGGTCTTGAGTTTACGGAGAATGATTTTGATCTTGGCGCCCTCCTATCCGGCAAAGGTCTTTCTGGCTCAAAAGTGCTCAGAGACAGTGACGGTAACATCAATTTTGATGGCGTATCACCACTGGTTGTTAATTGTGAAGCAGATGAGTATAACTGTTCGGATTTTACGTATCAGGAGCAGGCACAAGATGTTATGGAGCGCTGCGGTGGCGCAGGCAAAGACGTGAATCGTCTTGACGGTGATGGCGATGGTGTTGCATGCGAATCATTGCCAAAGAGCAAATAATAAGTTTCAGGCGTATTACAGAGAGATTAGTAAACACAACAACGTGCAGTGAGCACGTTGTTGTGTGTTAAGTGCGTAAATATATTGACACCGACATATATTTATTGTATTATAGACCGTGTTATAAACTGAGAAATTTAGTGGCAAAAATATGCAGAGAGTGTGTAGAAAAAAGACAAAGATCGTTATGACGATTGGTCCGGCATCAGAAAAAAGTGACGTATTGGATACGTTGCTTGATGCCGGTGTGGATGTTGTGCGCTTTAATTTTTCGCATGGTGATCACGCTGAACACAAAAAACGCATTGACGCTGTACGTCGCAGTGCACGTCGGGCTCGCCGGCATATAGCGCTCCTGCAAGACCTTGGTGGACCAAAAATACGCATCGGTGACTTTGAAGGGGGAAAGATTGTTCTTAAGGAAGGTGCATTGTTTACGCTTTCCACGAAGAAATGCGTTGGCACACCTGAGCGTGTATATGTTAATTACAAACGTCTTCCTCAGGAAGTTGACGCAGGTCAAGCAATTCTTCTTGATGATGGAACAAAGCGTCTGGAGGTTGTGCGTACCACAGACACGGAGGTCATGACACGCGTAATTGTCGGCGGTCTTATTCGCTCGCGACGGGGCGTGAATGTGCCCGGTGCACATTTGAGTGTTAGTTGTCTTACGGCAAAGGATAAAAGAGATATTCTCTTTGGTATTGAAAATGACGTCGATTTTTTTGCACTATCTTTTGTGCGTGGTGCAAAAGATGTTGTGCAATTGCGCAGAATCCTGACGCGCAAAAAATCACATGCAAAAATTATTGCAAAAATTGAAACACAAGAGGCGATTGAGGATATTGATGCAATTATTTCTGTTGCAGATGGCGTTATGGTTGCACGTGGTGACTTGGCTGTGGAAGTGCCGGCGGAAAATGTGCCGCACTATCAAAAGATGATTATTAAAAAATGCAATACCGTTGGTAAGCCGGTGATTGTAGCGACACAGATGCTGGAATCAATGATCAATGCGCCGGTGCCGACGCGCGCCGAAGTGGCAGATGTGACAAATGCGATTTTGGATGGAACGGACGCCGTAATGTTGAGTGCAGAAACGGCAATTGGCAAATATCCGCATGAAGCCGTTACCGTTATGGCATCTGTTGCATGTCGCACAGAGCGCGATATGCCATATAAACGGGTGCAGGATGATGAGGAGCACACACGACGTACAGTAAATGCTGTTGCGCGGAGTGTTATTCAGACGGCGGACGACATAGATGCTGCTGCTATTGTTGCACTCACAAATTCTGGTTTTACAGCGCGGAAAGTTTCACGTTATCGTCCGCGACAGCCAATTATTGTTCTTTCACCACACGAGTCTGTGTGTCGAGAAACGGTTTTGTCATTTGGGTGTTATCCGCGCAAAATAAGGAAAGACTTCAAGAGTCTTGTGGAGGCTGGCAGGAAGGCACGAGGCATTGTTGCACAGAATGGTGTTGCGCAAAAAGGTGATCGTATTGTTATTGCTGCTGGTATTCCTTTTGGCAAGAGCGGCACAACAAATGTGTTATTTGTTGATACAGTGCGGTAGATTTTTTAAAAAGTTTGGAAAAACCGCAAATGAAAAAGTAGAAAGGGAGTTGACATTTTTTCATGGTACGTTTATCATAGACGTTAGTTATACGCATGCCGTATAACAGGGGCCAGTAGCTCATCTGGTAGAGCACCTCATTTGCACTGAGGAGGTGGCAGGTTCGAGTCCTGTCTGGTCCACAATAAAAAGGGTGTGTAGCTCAGCCGGTTAGAGCACTTCACTGATAATGAAGAGGTCCCAAGTTCAAGTCTTGGCACACCCACCAGAAGAAACCGACTTCCATGTCGGTTTTTTGTCTGAAGAGTAATTTTGGTTCACTCGACAGTATGCTTTACGCATGGTACAATGAAACTGGAGAAAGCGCTCAAATAGGGCGTTTTGGTTCCTTTGTGAGAAATTTTCTAGATAGAGATTATGCATATTCAGTATTATGGGTTGTCATGTGTGAAATTGACAACAAAACCGGGTGGTCGTGGCGCGCAAGATGTTACAATTATCATTAATCCTTTCGCGCGTACAGGTGATCTTGTACCACCACAATTGGCAAGTGCTAGCATTATTATAGCATCGGCAGATACGCCAGTGTATTATTCCGATGTTGCAAAGACCACGCAAGCGCTAAAAGTAACAATGCCGGGAGAGTATGCAATGTATGGTGTGCGCATTATCGGCATGCAAGCAATCTCCAACGCAATGAGTGTGCCGGCCACAATTTATATGATTGAATCAGAGGGGCTTAAAGTTGCCGTCGTATCTGCAGTGGATACACCGTTAAGTGCACAACATTTTGAAGAGTTAGGTGATGCTCATATTCTTATTATTGATGCTGGCGGCGCCAACGTATTTAGTGGTGATCAGGCGGCTGACATTGTGCGAAAGATTGAACCAGCATATACCATACCTGTGCATACGGCTCTTCCTAAATATAAGGCAACAAAAAATCTTGATAATGTGAATGCTTTCTGTGAAAAGATTGGCACGTGTCCAAAGGAGCGTGTTCAAAAGGTTGTTATTAAGGGAAAAGATTGTGAAGATGGTGCAACAAAAGTTGTGTTGATGGCGCCGTAATACGGATTTGGTGACAATTTATTAAAGTAAAGATACGATAATGGCTATTGAAGACAAAATTAAAGAAATTCAGGGAAAGTCGGAACGTGTGCGCATGATGTATATAGTAGCATTTGTTGCGATTATTATGACATTTGTTGTTGCGCTATGGATTTTTTCCATTCGTGTTGATGTACAGGCGATTGTTGGTGATATGAGTAATGCGTCGGTTTTGCCAGATAATGGCGGACACATGCAAGAAATTCGTGATGCAATCAACAGTTCTGGCGATGCGATCGATAATGCGCTTGATAAAGTTGAAGAAGTAGGTGAGATTAATAGCGATCAGGAAAATAGTGCGCAAGGTGTTGGAGAGAGTGATGATTACAATGTTAGTGAAGATAAAGTAAAAGAGTAGAGGATGAACTAGGAAAAAAGGTGATATTTATGAGTATGAAAAAGCAGACAGAAGAAATTGCGGAGGGAACGTTGATTCCGCGTCGTATCACAGAAGAACTTAAGCAATCGTATCTTGACTATGCAATGAGTGTGATCGTGTCACGTGCATTGCCGGATGTACGTGACGGACTCAAACCGGTTCATCGGCGTATTTTGTACTCCATGTGGAAGACAGGATTGAAATCAACGGCAAAGTTTCGTAAAAGTGCAACAGTGGTTGGCGAAGTTCTTGGAAAATATCACCCGCATGGTGATAGCGCTGTTTATGACTCAATGGTGCGCATGGCGCAGGAGTGGTCATTGCGCTATCCTTTGGTGTGGGGACAAGGAAATTTTGGCTCCATGGATGGCGATGGTCCTGCTGCATACCGCTATACGGAGGCGCGTCTACAGCCGATTGCTGAAGAGATGCTTGTTGATATTGAAAAAGATACCGTTGATTTTAAGCCAACGTTTGATGGCTCAAATACAGAGCCGGTTGTCTTACCATCGAAATTGCCTCAACTTATACTAAATGGCACGGTAGGTATTGCTGTTGGTATGGCAACAAATATTCCACCGCATAATCTTAATGAGGTTGTAGATGCAATTCTTCATTTAATTGATAATCCGCATGCAGATGTTGATGCATTGATGCAATTTATTAAAGGTCCTGATTTTCCGACAGGTGGTGTGATTTACAATAAGAACGATATTCGCGAGATGTACGCAACAGGGCAAGGAAAGGTAACAATGCGTGCTGCAGCGGAAATCATTGAGACACGTGCTGGCGCATTCCAAATTATTATCTCGGAAGTAACATATCAAACGAATAAAGCGGCATTGATTGAGAAGATTGCACATCTCGTAAAGGAGGGTAAGATTACCGGCATTAAAAATCTGCGCGATGAATCCGATAAAGACGGTGTGCGCATCGCTATAGATCTCAAAAAAGAGGCACAGCCACAAAAGGTTCTCAACACACTTTACAAGACAACAGATCTGCAGAAAAATTTTAACGCCAACATGCTGGCCCTTGTTGATGGTATAGAGCCACGTATTCTGACATTGCGTGAGATTTTAATGTATTACATTGCGCATCGTGAAGAGGTTGTGACACGACGCACAAAGTTTGACCTACAAAAGGCGAAAGATCGCGCACATATCCTTGAAGGACTTGTAAAGGCGCTTGATCATATTGATGAGGTTATCAAAGTAATTAAGCAGTCACGTACACGTGAGACGGCGCATAAAAACTTGCGCAAGAAGTTCAAGTTTTCCGATCGTCAAGCGACCGCAATTCTTGAAATGCGCTTGCAAACCCTTGCTGGGCTTGAGCGCAAAAAAATTGAAGATGAGCTTAAAGAAAAAAAGAGACTTATTGCATATCTTGAGTCAATTCTTAAAAGTCGTAAAAAGCTTCTCGGCCTCATTAAAGATGAGTTGATTGAGATACGCGACAAGTATGGTGATGCGCGAAAAACACGTGTGATTGATGGTGGTATAGATAATTTCTCGTTAGAGGACCTTATTCCAAATGAAGAAGCGATTATTACGATTAGTGCTGATGGTTATATCAAGCGTGTATCACCATCACAATATCGTGCACAACGACGCGGTGGCAAGGGTGTGATTGGTGCAACGACAAAAGAGGGTGATAAGATTGCAACGGTTGCAAGTGTTATGACACATGACAATCTCCTCTTCTTTACGTCAAGTGGTAAAGTTTTTCAAATGCAAGCGCATGAAATACCAGAGTCGGCACGTACAACGAAAGGTAATGCTGTCGTCAATTTTCTTGAGCTTTCACAAAGCGAAAAAGTAACAGCGATGATTGCATTTAACGCCGATGATCAGTACAAGTTCTTTGTGATGGTAACGCAAAACGGTACTGTAAAGCGTGTAGCAATTGAAGATTTTGCAAATGTGCGTCGTACGGGGCTGATTGCCATTAAACTTGCTAAAGGGGATGCACTTGGCTGGGTGCGTCCAACAACAGGAGAGGATGATGTAATGATCACGACTGCAAAAGGGCAGGCGATCCGTTTCCATGAGGATAATGTACGCGCAATGGGGCGTGCGGCTGCCGGTGTTCGTGGCATAAGGTTGTCAAAAGGTGATGTTGTTGTTGGCACTGACACAATTAGTACAAAAGATGTAGAGGAGGCAGCACTCCTTGTAATAACAGAAAACGGCTTTGGAAAGCGCACAAATGTTACGGCATTTAAAGTGCAAGGTCGCGGTGGCAGTGGTGTCAAAGCAGCCGCTGTGACAAATAAAACGGGAAAGATTGTTCATGCTGAAGTTGTGCGCGCTGATGATGAAGTGAGTGATTTAATTGTAACGTCACAACATGGTCAAATTATTCGCATTTCTCTCGGATCCATTCCTGTACTTGGCCGTGCGACACAAGGTGTACGTCTCATGAAACCAAAGAGTGGCGATCGCGTAAGTGCAGCGACGATTCTCTAAAATCTATCAAAAAAGTGTGATAAAAATCACCATCCACCGAATGGTGATTTTTAATGCAAAAAGTGTGTATGATATATGTGGTACAATACTTACAGAGTTGTACAAAAAGGTAAAACAAAAAAACAGCGTAATGCTAAGAAAAAAGAAAAGTCTTGTCGGTGTTTTGATTCGTGATAATTGTGTGCGTGTTATGCAATTTGTGCACACAAAGAAGGGAGTTGTTGTTCATGCAAGTGGAAATACACCGCTTCCACAAGGCATTGTTTCCAATGGTGTAATAAATGACGTAGAGCGCCTCGGTACTTTTATTTACCAAGCATGTAGTAGCGCTTTGCCACGCAGGATTGCGCGCGGTGCGCATGCGGTGTATGCAATACCAACAACGAAGGTATTGATGTGCGATATGACGCTTCCATATGCATCACAGGAGCGCATAGACGCTGTTGTGAAACAAAAAATAGGGAAATGCACGCCACTGGTGTTAGCAGATGTATATTATGACTGGCGTTATATTGGTAGTAAAAAGTGTGTTACTCATGGTGCAAGTAATATTGTTGTGGCGCTGTCTGCAAAAAAAATTGTTGATGGTTATACAACTGCAGTGGAACGTGCCGGATTGCATGTACATGATGCTGAGCCAGAAGTTATTGCCGATGTGCGTGCGCTCTTTGGTCATGATGTAAATAGTGCCAACTTTGTTGTTATCTGTGATGCCACAAATACGCGTATATTTTTTGTCACGCAAGGCATTCCTCTTTTCGCTGTTACGATTCCAATTGGCTATCAATCATTTATTACAGGTATTGTGCGCAGTCTTGGTATAAGTGTGCACGAAGCGCAGCGAGTAATAGATGCAGATGGTATAGGATCTTATATCATTAAGGATCCTCTCTTTGAAGCGATCATGCCAGAGCTATATACACTCTCTGGTGAAATACGCAAGAGTATTAAATTCTTCTTCCATACACACCCACGATATAAGCAAAAAGTGGCTATGCTTTTCGGTGGTAGAGGCGCAACAATAAAAGGATTGCGATCATTCTTTGTAGAAGAGATTGGCTTACCTGTCTATGAAGTTAATCCGTGGCGTGGAGCATGTTATGCAGAAAATACACTGCCGCCATTGTCGCGTTCTGATGCACTCGATGCGATGACAACAATTGGTCTTGCCTTGCGTGGTAGTCAAATGCAAGCACATAAGGATTGTCACTAAAATATAGCATATTACGTGATGTGTGCAGTAAAGGTAAATATATATCCAAAAAATAGTCTTTGTATAATGTGTGTTATCGTTCTAACAAATGTTTTTTAATTCCAGATCTCATCCGTCGTGCAGTTATCAATGTATTCTGTTTTTGAGAATTAAACGCGTAGTGGCGTCAAGCGAGGATTCACTTTCACGGACAATTTCTTGCAGATCATGTGTCTTTGTAATTTTTTCAGCGAGATTATGTCGTATGAAATAGTTGTCTACTTCCATGAGTGCCTGTATGTTTTCTTTTGTTCCCTCAATTGTTCTTTCAGGAAAAACAAAGTGTTGTACGACAAGACGTTCATAGAGTGGGTTGTTATCATTGTCAACAAATTCTTTTGCAGCGGCAATAAATTCTTGCGATGCTATCTTATCAAAAATAATTTTCTGTGCGGAGTATGAGAGGTATGTAATGCTGCTGATAGTTTCAGTTGTAGGAGATAATGTGGCAATTTTATCAACAAGTATTTCTTGCAGAATGCTACTTATTTGTGCAATTGCTCGCAGAGTGTCTGCAGTGCCAGATACTGAGTGAATTTTCTCCACAAGTAGCTCTGTAGATTGCCAGTA
This sequence comes from Candidatus Moraniibacteriota bacterium, assembly GCA_027031495.1. Taxonomy (GTDB): domain Bacteria; phylum Patescibacteriota; class Minisyncoccia; order Moranbacterales; genus JALVQA01. The sequence continues at coordinate 24,738 of JALVQA010000014.1, read as the reverse complement.
TGTTATATCGGCAAGTGCTTGTATAATTTCTGCTGTTCCATGCAAATTCTCTATTTTCGTGATAAGGATTCTTTGTATGGATTCGTTATTTATCTTTGCAATCATTCGCACAACTTCCACCGTTCCCGGTAGTGTGTCAACTTTTTGAGCAATGCTTTCTCCTAATTCTGAATCAACTTCTTCGTCAGCAATTATGCTTATGATTTCTACTGGATTACCAGAGAGCTGTTCTTCTGGGAATACGAGCATGTGAATGATGAGACGCTCAACAAGCGGGTATTGTGTGTCGTTGAAAAACATTGCCGCAGCTTCTTCGCGTTCAGTTTCTGGTATTTTTGATACGAGAATCTCTTGTGCTTCATAATCATATATTTCTGCAATTGCCGCCATAATGGCAACTGTTCCCGGTAGTGGCTCAACATTTTGGGCGAGGATTTCTTGTAGTTCGTAACTATCCACCTCTGCAATCGCGCGGACAATCTCCACCGTTCCCGGCAGTGAGGTAATTTTGTCAATGAGGTTCAGTTGCAAGCTATAATCATCTATTTCTGCAATCGCGCGGATAACATCTACCGTTCCCGGCAGTGAGGTAATTTTGTCAATGAGTATGTATCGTGCGTTATAATCATCCACCTCTGCAATCGCGCGGACAATCTCCACCGTTCCCGGCAGTGAGGTAATTTTGTCAATGAGGTCCAGTTGCAAGTTATAATCATCTATTTCTGCAATCGCGCGGATAACATCTACTGTTCCCGGCAGTGAATTAATATTTTCAGCAAGTGTCTCCTGTATTTCATAATTATCAATTTCTGCAATTGCTCGCATAACATCAACCGGATCACCGGGTAGGGGTTTGTTTGGAAAGGCAAGGACGTGGACAATGAGACGTTCGTGAAGCGGGATGCTCTCATCACTGAGAAACGCTCCCACAATATGCGTACGTTCTGCTTTAGGTATTTTGTCAAAAATAGCTTTCTGTCCATCCCAATCACCCATTCTCGCAATCAATCGCATAAGCGTTATGGAACTCTGAACAGCATCCACACGCTCAGCAAGCGCTGCAAGGTTTAGAAGCGGCAACTTCTTTCTCTCTGCAAGGCGCAGGAGGGCCGGCACAACGGCAGGATCGTCCTTGGAAGCTACAAGGAGTGCGCGCAACGTTGCTTCTTGCTCACTACCGTAGCGAGCAAGGTCACCAAAGAACTGTGTGCACATCTCTGGTGACAGTGTATTTATGGTTTTCCCATACAATCGTCCCAGGACAATCATTTGGTCAGAGATAGTTTGTGTATCAAAAATATATGGCGCATCAGGATTGTAGGCATAGGGCACGTTCTTTGTCTCAAAGCCCTTGTCATCTTCGTCGTAGTTATTGAAAGCGAAAAGACTGTTGTTGTATGTAACACCTTTACGCGCATCAACATGGATATGGTTGGTTGCCCATGAGACAAATGCCGGTAGTTGTTCAATCTCTGCTGTCAGTGCACGGATCTTTTGCAATAGCTCGCGTGTAAGCGGGAGACCATGTTCTCCACCGATGGCGATTTCCGCGACGTCTTGGTCTTGCCAGAGGAGTCCTCTGTTTACGTAGAGGATATCCTCATACTTGCGCAATACATTACGCAATTCATCTGATTGTATTTGATCTTCTCCCGCCATCTTAAACTCTAACTCAATACCAACTTTGGTTGGTATCTCTCTGTAGGGATCTGCTTCGTTACGTGCGCGTTTGATTTCACGGCGTAACGTAATGCTATCAACGTCAGCAGGAAGAGGTTGCTTTGTGTAGTAGTCTGTGAGGTTTTCTGTTGTATCGCCGAGTGTTTCTCGCACCTGCGGATATGCAGTGAGTAAACGTTGTGCAATATCTGTTGCACACTCGCCTTGTTGCGCGAGAAAGCGCATCATGCGCTCACGATCACCATCCGTAAGAGCATCAGCATATTTTGTCAAAAGCAAGTGACCGTAGCGTGTTCGCAGTGCCGGATCCGGTAAGAAAAAGTTGCGCACCATTGCATCTTTCCATTGTGTAAAATCATACCATTGCAGGTATGTGTGAAGATGATAGAGCATGCGATGCAGCATCTCACGCTGACGCAGTGATGGGCGCAGTGCAGCGCGGTCGTCTTTGGCGGGATCTGTATGATCAAACAAAAAACGTACAAGGCGATCAGCAACATTTTGCGGAAGATAAAACGGCTTAAGTGCGGTAGCAAGATCTTTGAGGCTCTCCTCACGATCTTTATGTGCATCAACAGTTTCATGTGTTACAGCGGAAAATTTTTCAAGAAAGAATTGTATTGCTTTAAACTCTTCACTTCCTTTGTCAAGAGAAGAGAGAATACTTCTAAACATGTCCTCCATTTGATCAGTAAAGAGACGTTCACGCGGAATATGTCCAGGATTACTTTCGATAGCATCAATCCTTTCGCGTAACACTTCCTGTGCTTTCCGTGCCGCAGAGAGCGTCATCTTGCCCTGCGCAATACGCTGTGCCACATCTTCTGGGACAGTGCCACTTTCCAGCAACTGTACAAGTGCGTCACGTTCTTGTTGTTGCGCTGTTGTCGTAACAATTCCTTGCTCACGCAGAGGTGTGCCTGTACGGTTAACAAGGTGTACGTGATCATGATCACGCACATTCTCCGGTAGAATGAGGTGCACATCATCGGCATTATCAAGTGGCTTTCCGTCAGAACCGAGGAGGTGTGGCGGACGATCGGTGTGTGATGGTGGTTGTGGGAAGTGGGGTTCGCTCATGGGGGGATATGATATGTATTACATATTGTTATTAAACAATATTTGTACAGAACGTGCAAATATTTGCTTTGAATCAACTACCAAAATGTATGTTCTTAAAAAAGTTTGAACAGTATATGACCAAACTGCAAATGATTAGCGCGCACTATTAACAATCTTGCTTTTTTACACGCCATATTCCATACTGAAGGTATGAATATTCTTGCAATCGAGACAAGTTGTGATGAAACAGCTGCTGCGGTGGTGTATTATGCCAATGGCACGTTTGACGTGCGGAGCAATGTTGTGTCGTCGCAAGTTGCGCTACATGCACAATACGGCGGTGTCGTACCTAACCTTGCCGCACGTGAGCATGAGAAAAACATTGTTCCGGTACTGCGCGAAGCAATGACGACCGCAGCAATGACACCCGACGCTATTGACCTTATTGCTGTCACGCATGGACCCGGTCTCATTCCCGCACTCATCGTCGGCGTAAGCGCCGCAAAGACACTGAGTTGGGTGTGGCACAAACCCCTCATCGGCATCCATCACATTGAAGGCCACATTTACGCACACATGCTTACAACACACACGCGCTCCGCATTTCCTCTCCTTGCACTTGTCGTGAGTGGTGGACACACGCAACTTGTACTCATGCATAACCACTTTCAGTACAACATTATCGGGCAAACCCTTGATGATGCCGTCGGCGAGGCGTTTGACAAAGTTGCGCGCATGCTCGGTCTCCCCTATCCCGGTGGTCCGGCAATTGCCACAGCGGCGCGGCGTCACAGCACAAAGTATCCCACCAACACAGCAGACGTCGCACCAGACCTACCGCGTCCAATGCTTCATAGCAAGGATTATAACTTTTCGTTCTCCGGTATCAAAACTGCCGTCCTCTACAGCATCAAAGACTTCTGTACGCATCACGCGCTCGCACCGGATACACCACTTCCGCAGGACTTCGTTGATGCAATGAGTTACGCTTTTCAGGAAGCTGTTACAGAGGTTCTGGTCAAAAAAACTATTCGTGCTGCACAAGAGTACAACACTAAAACCATCACGCTCGCCGGTGGCGTTAGTGCAAACACACGCCTTCGTACGCGTCTTGCAGAGAGTATCAAAAAAAATATTCCACATGCAGCATACATTATTCCCGATTTTACTTATTGCCTTGATAATGCTGCGATGATTGCGGCGGCGGCGGCATTGCGCTATGAGCATATGTCAGATGATGCACATACAGCACTTACACAAACATACCGCACACTGGATGCCAGTGCGATACTTTCAATGACATCACTGCAATGAGTAAAAAACTCTTTATCATCAAGTTTGGCGGGAGTGTTATTACTGATAAAAGCGCCAGCAATTTCATGCCACGTAAGCGCCATATTAATGCAATTGCCCAAAATATTGCATGTGCATTTAATCCACAGATACACCACCTCATCGTCATTCATGGTGCCGGCAGTGCCGGTCATGCACTTGCAAAAAAGCATATGCTTACAAAGGGCTCTCACGGCAACGATATAAAGGAACGTGCGTGCATGGAAATTCAAAAAAATATTCACACTCTTCAAGACATAATTGCACATGCATTTGCGCGCAATACTCTCCCCGTAGAAGTTATACGCACGCAAGATGTATGCACAAATATGGCCGGTGTATTTACGACAATTGATGACATGCCTGTGCATCGCGCACTTGCGCACAACGCAATTCCCCTTCTTTCCGGCGCAATTGTACCGGATACACGCTGGCGTCACTCTGTTCTTTCCGGTGACACCCTCTGTACACACTATGCACGTACTATACCAACACACATTATTGCATACGCAAGTGATGTTGATGGCATCTATACAGACAACCCACATACCAATCCAACAAAAGCACGTCTTCTTACAGAAATTTCACTTACAGATATTTCTGAGACAGCGACACGCATGACAATCGGCAAAGCACACACCACTGATGTTACCGGCGGCATGGCCGGCAAAGTGCGCGCTTTTGCATCACTACGTGCTACACAACACAAACCAACCATTATTGTTTTTAATGGTACTGTAAGCAAAAACTTTTCTCACCTTTTACGCAATGACCACACACTCACCTGCACACGAATCATTACACGAACACACCGACATAAAAGCTAACGAAAGTTAATAAACAACACTTAAATTACACATGACAAAAGACAATATGATTTTCGACAAAAATCTAGCAAGTTCATATGAAACGCAACAACACACCTCATCAAAGACAGTTGAACAGCATAACAATGAGAAAGATCACATTGATAGAATTATCGAAGAAATAATGAGATCTCCATACAAAGAAACTGATAATGAAAATGTTTCATTTAGTGAAGAAGACTTGCGCACAACAGAATCAAAAAAGAAATTTTACATACAGTGTTGTCGATTATATTTCTAAAACCATGACCGATGACGAACAAGAACAAAAAAATATAGCAAAAAAATTAAGAGATTTAGACTTTGATACGTTAAGTATATTTTATAGTCTCGCAGACTGTGGACGAGAAGATGTTACGTATGCTTTTAAACAGTATGACAATTATACAAAATCCATTAAGAAAAGATGGGTTATTGATTTATCATTCTTAAATAATTTATCAAAAATATATTTTGACAGAGAAAAAACGATAATTACTTTTGCAAATTCTGTTACACCACGCGCACTAGAACTGTGGCAAAAAGTGCATAACGCTGGCATTGCATGCGCACCTATTATCGGTGTGGACGCAAAAGAGCGATTCATAAGAGACAATTATAGTGGAAGGAAGCTTGAGAGAAAAAGGGTCTATAGCAGATACACAGGGCCTACACTCGAGATTATTTATCAAATTGTTCCGCCATCGTTCCTGCACCTAGTAATAAGGAAAATGAGAGTATTAAACAAAAAATTGGCTGCAATCAATATTAATCATGACGATCTTCACCCTGCGAATGTAACGATAGAATTTATTAGAAAAGATTATTTAGAAAGAAACTTGAACGCACAACAAAATATTAACACTATTACCTACGATAAAAACTTTTTTTCATTCGATCCTATCACATTTCTACGCGATCCTAATAATTGGGCATTAGTTGTTCGCTACATTGACTGGGAAATGCCCCGAGAAGTTGATAGATAACTAGGAATAATTAGGTAATTACCACAGCTGACAATGGATATGTAAAAATTGGAATAGTCACATATATACTAAATCACCCTCTCCACATGTACAGTAGAATAAATGTAATGTTAAATACACTTATAATTATCGCATTATGTGTTTAAGTATGCTATAAATGCATTTGTAAAATGTGTAGTATAAGAAAGAGAAAGTAAATAACTTATCGCAACTTCTTTTCTTTCAAGAAGCGTCGCACTTCTTACCACTATACGTAGTCTTCACGCCACGGCAGACGACTACCATTAATCCGCAATCTGTGCTGTGACATATTTCACCCAGTTATCACGATCATCACAAAATGTGTATGCATTTGGAAAGAGCATGTCTACCTTATCCGCCAGAGTTTTAAGTTGGTCATTCTCTCGTTGCCATGCACGATACTTTTCACTTCCTTCTCCCTTAATCGCACGCCAATAGTCTCGCTTCGGTGGCGCAACATAGAGTCCAACGCGCAATTGTGGCACTTTATTTGCAAAAAAATGTTAAATGGCTCGGCAAATGTACGCACGACAACACCACATACCACGGTACCATGCAATCCGCAGCGTACGTAACAACTGTACCGACACATATAAAAACTGCTAAAAAAGAAAGCGCACAAGAAGCAATATTCATTTAGCATTTTTAAAAGTTTTAGTACACTGGCAACTTACAAAGCATCACTAATTAAAGTATATCATCAAAAAACAAGGAGTCTTGTCAATTATGACAAGACTCCTTCCTATTCACGCACATGCACGACCATTTGCCATGCATACATCAAGAAAGTGGCGCACCTCTATACGTATACAAGGATATGTCTCTAGGTCATGCGGGCGAAGCCATCCATGAAAAACAACGTCATCATCGTGCGGATCATACCTAATCGTGCCACGGCACTGACTCATATATATGACATAATGTGCAATAATACCACTCTCAAACTGACGCGAAAATACACCGCATTGTCCTGGCAGAGTAATGTTATTATATGCGATACCAATCTCTTCTTTCAACAGCCGTCGCAGTGCATCATCATAAGACTCACCATCTTCAAGTGTTTCCAACGGAAATGAAACCATGCCGGCTTTTTTCTCAATTGCTGGTTTATCTTTGCGCTCCTCAATCGTCAGAATATGACTACCATGCCGGCACAAAAGAATAAGTCCTACAGCACGTACAACCATTTTTATTACCCCTTACGCAAGTTAAAGAACGTTATGATGATTATACAGGACATTAATAAAAAAACAAACATCTAAATCTCTCGTGCGATGGTACTATGTTATACACCGTTTCTACACAATTTCTTGTCGAATTTCTAACTAATTTATGACTTGAATACTTTAGCGACAACTACAACGACCTTTTCTTTAACTCTTTTAGCAGCATAGCATATCCATCATCTTTTCTGTGATTAAATCTGAACTGTGATTCTTTGAGAAAAAAAATCAGTACTGCTCTTTGGAACAGTTTTTTACGATAGTTGTGTAGATTTTCTCACCTCTCTTAAACAATCCAGATACCGATATTAAGCACTATTTCCTCAATAGTATGCTATAAACTGACATATACGTTGAATAACAAGCAAATTAACCCTTTATATACAGAAACATGTAATGGACGGCAATACAGTGCACACATATACACTAAATGTTTACAGATACATAGTACTTAGCTAATTTATATATTTGAAAAGTAAATATACTCAACTCAGCAATTTCTTATGCAATGCATATGCTACACTACTACTAAGAAGACTGTAACAAAACTGTTATATATAACAGTGAATGAATGATGATAACTACAACAATCTAGAATAAATAGACATAAACTATGAAGAAGAGCATTTTCCTTCTTTACACGGTCATTGCACTTACTCTTATTAGCTACATCCCTTGGTATACAGCACATGCTGATGTCGGTCCAAAAACGAGAGCTACCTTCTTTGTTACACATAGTATACGCCCACTGATCAAGACTCCATTTTATGCAGCAACACTTGTGCCTGATACTTGTATTGTTTCGGAACATGGAAAATACAGTGGTGTTGCATACAATCCGGAAATCGGTTTAGAGGAAACTGTAAGCAATAAAAAGCGCTTTGCTGAATCGCAAGTACGAGCAAGAAAATTTGCAAAGAAGTTGGGTAGCGAGCAATACATTTTTACCTTTAACCCTGCCCCTGCAACATATGAATCAGAGATACTTGATGTACTGTACTATGATCGCGAGAGTGGATGCTTCTGGAGAACCGATGATTCAAGACGCTGTGCTTCCGGACAATGTCACTTTTTTGGTTTTCGGTATGACTATTTTCGCATAGCATTCTACATCCCATCTTTAAAGAAAAATGGTCTATTTATTTCCAACTCTTTGACAGTAACGGATCATGATGCTTGGTACACGGCATTTCTGCATGACGATGGCATTGCTGACTTGGATTACAAAATGCGCATGTTTACAAAAAGCCGTTTCTCTTCATCATTATTTTTTGCATCGCTCATTGTAACAATTTCCATTGCACTCCTCTTGACACTCTCTATAGAGCTGTTTGTCATAATTATCTATGCACATCGGCGCGCGTTTTCATATGTGCTAAGACGACATACTTATGGCGCCAGCGCTATAGGCACACTCATTACACTTCCCCTTCTCTGGACAATATATTTCTTTGCACCATTTTTAGGTTACATATTCTATATTGTTACACTCATTCTCTTTGAAGTTCTTATCGCATTCTTCGAAGGTTGGTTGATCTATCGTTTTACCAGGAAAAGTGACCTACAACTACGCGAGGCACTTGTGATTTCTTTTTTGGCAAACGGAATAAGTTTTGCTGTCGGATGGGTATTACTGGAGTTAATTGATTTTGCCAACATAACGTGTTATATATTTTGCTAGAAATTCCTCATTTATTCTTTTAAGTATTACATGTGGCACAAAAACTCTTGTTAAGGATACGTATTCCTTGAATCTCCTGTGCGAGAGTGCTACACTCTAAGTATTGATAACACCTTATATATAAAGAATTGTCTATGACGGAACTTGCAAAAATCTACGACCCGCAATCTGTAGAAAAAGAGATTTATCGTGCATGGGAAGAAAGTGGTTATTTCAATCCTGATGTCTGCATCACAGGAGGAATTACAACGGAAGGCGCAGAACGTTTCAGCATCGTTTTGCCACCGCCAAATGTCACCGGTATTCTTCATACTGGCCATGCTGCAATGCTTGCAATTGAGGATACAATGGTGCGTTATCATCGCATGAAGGGAGACCGCACACTGTGGCTCCCGGGCACAGACCATGCCGCTATCGCCACACAGAGCAAAGTGGAAAAACTTCTCCACAAAGAAACCGGGCAATCTCGCTATGACCTTGGGCGTGAAGCGTTTCTTGCACGTGTAGAAAAGTTTGCGCAAGATTCTTATGACACAATCGTCAATCAATGTCGTGCTATGGGCGCCTCGCTTGACTGGAGTCGTGAAGCGTTTACACTTGATCCGCCACGTCACAGAGCAGTTGTTGAGGCATTTCGGCGCATGTACAATGACAGTCTTATCTACCGTGGCGACCGCATTGTTAACTGGGACCCAAAGGGGCAAACAACCGTTTCCGACGACGAGGTTCTGCACGAGGAACGCACAGCAACGCTCTACACGTTCCGCTACAGTAAAGATTTCCCTATTGCCATCTCCACAACACGTCCGGAAACAAAGGTCGGTGATACAGCTGTTGCCGTTCATCCCGATGATGAGCGTTATGCGCGCTACATCGGCAAAACATTTAAGATTGACGACTTTTGCGGCACGTCGCTTACTATACGCATCATTGCCGACCCTGAGGTCGCGCAAGATTTTGGCACAGGCGCACTTGGTGTCACGCCGGCACATAGTCATATTGACTGGGAAATGAGTGAGCGACATAATCTCCCACGCAGACGTGTTATCAACGAAGATGCACGTATGACAGAAGAAGCGGGACCATATCTTCGTGGAAAAACAACCACTGAAGCACGTGAGCGTGTCGTACAGTGGCTTCGTGATAACGATCTTTTGGAAGGAGAAGAAACGATAACGCAGAGCGTTTCCGTAGCGGAACGCACCGGTGGTATTATTGAACCACTTCCGAAGAAACAGTGGTTTGTTGCTGTTAATAAACCTTTTGAGCGCGACGGAAAAAAGACAACACTCAAAGAACTCATAGCAAACGCCGTCAAGAGCGGTGCAATTGACATTATTCCTCAACGCTTTGAAAAGATTTACTTTCACTGGATTGATAACCTCCGCGACTGGTGTATCTCGCGACAAATCTGGTACGGGCACCGCATTCCGGTATGGTATCGCGGTAATGAAATTGTTGTTAGCGAACACGCACCTGACGGTGACGGATGGAAGCAAGATCCTGATACGCTTGATACGTGGTTTTCATCCGGTCTCTGGACGTTCTCCACACTCGGTTGGCCGGATGATACACCGGATTTTCGCACATACCATCCAACAAATGTCCTTGAGACCGGTTATGACATTCTCTTTTTCTGGGTTGCGCGCATGATCTTGATGAGCACATACCTTATCGGCGATGTTCCTTTCAGAACAGTCTATCTCCACGGTCTCATTCGTGACGAAAAAGGACGCAAAATGAGTAAATCGCTCGGTAATGCTATTGATCCGCTTGACGTAAGTGTACGATACGGCACGGATGCCGTGCGCCTCTCTCTTCTTATCGGCTCAACACCAGGTCAAGATATGCGCCTTGGGAAAGAAAAAATTGCCGGGTATCGCAATTTTACAAATAAGTTGTGGAATATCGGGCGCTACGTTCTCTCACAAGATGCGAAAAATGCACACATCGCTGAAGCACGCACGCCGGCAGATCACTGGATCCTCGCGCATCTCCAAAACACCGTCGCGACTGTCACAGAGCATCTAGAGAAGTTCCGCTTCTCGCAGGCGGGCGAAGTGCTCCGTGACTTTACATGGAATGATTTTGCCGACTGGTACATTGAAGCACACAAGATTGAACGTAATGACGCACTTCTCCATACTGTATTCCGCACACTCCTCCACCTCTGGCACCCGTTTATGCCGTTTGTTACAGAAGAACTCTTCACGCACATAAAACAAAAAGGTGACCGTGATTTTCTCATGGTGTCACAGTGGCCACAACACGATAATACACTCTATGCAAATATTGCACAGGATGATGTGATGCAATTTGACATCCTTAAAGATCTCATCGCAAAAATCCGTGCCCTGCGCGCGCTCTACAACATTACACCGGATAAAAAACCACTTCTCACATGTGACACGAACCTTTGTGCTATTGCAGCAAAACATAAGGATATTATCATGCGCCTTGGACGCGTAGCAGACGTTATCGCACACACAAATACTACACCACCGCGCGAAAGTGCCGCGCTTACAACGGCACACGGCACCGGCTATCTCCTCCTTGAAGGCCTTGTAGACACTGCACGCGAGAGAGAGCGTCTCAGCAAAGAAATCGCAGAGCTCACTGAGAACATCACAGCAAAACAAAAGCGTCTCTCACAGGAAAGCTTTGTTACACGCGCACCGCAAGACGTCGTCGCAAAAGAGAAAGCGCTTTTGGCAGAAGCGCAAAAGCGTGTGACAGAACTTCACAACGCACGTGAAAATCTGACATAAATATCTACCATGTACTTCTTCTCTTTTATCTATGGCATCGTCGCCGCGCTGGGCGCACTTCTTTTGCAGGTTGCCGTCAACAGCACGCTCAATACACACAATTTTTTACTTGCCGATAATATCAACGCCACGGCTGCAACGGCGCTCATTCTCCTTTTTGCATCGATGGAGGAAATGTTCAAATTTGTTGCTGTTATCAAAGGTCTGCATTACCCGCCACGCCTTTACAGCACATTTTTTCACGCATTTTTCGTTGGTTGCGGTTTCATTGCTATTGAATACAGTACTATTGCACTTACACCGTACGACAATGCTATTGCCGTACCGACAGCAGCGCTCGGAACATTCATTATCCACATATGCACACCGTTGATCTTTGCGGCATTTCTCGTCACACTTAAGCACGCACACAGACTTGTGCGCATAGCCGTACCACTAATTGTGACAATACTTCTCCATGCAAGTTACAACATCCTTGCGCTCACACACTACGCGCCGTCATCACCGCCACAACTCTTTCTTCTCAGCACAATTACACTCTTTGCGCTTACTGCTGTTTTCTTCACAATCTTTATAGACGCGCAGGCAAAGAAAGACGAAAACACCGATACAGCAGTTGAATAAATCGTAAATATCGTTTACAATGGGTACGTACTGTATTTGCCTCGGTAGCTCAGTGGATGAGAGCAGCGGGCTTCTATCCCGTCGGTCGGGGGTTCGAATCCCTCCCGAGGTGCGCAAACGCAAAAAACAGGTTCTCAGAGAGCCTGTTTTTCTATGCTTTAACAGTTATTGATCGCGCAAGATCCTCTAAACACCGCCGATTTTCTCCAAAAAAATCAGCAAGGTTATGAAGGGCCACAATACACATGTGCGCATTGTGGCCAAAAAAGAACTATACTAACTGCTATTTGCCGCCCATCATGATTTTCAGACACCTCAGAACACACTGCGGTGTCGACGTGTTATCTGTGCTAAACCTTGCCGTATACGTCGTATCGAATGGATTATCTATACGATAACCATCACGAACCGCCGGCCTTGGCAAGTTTTCATCAAACACGCCGTATCTCTTCCTGCTCACCACTTCTGCCAGCGCCTTTTCTATTGCGTTAATGACAACTTCACAGTCATCATATGCGCTCATAAACGCATCTGCCAGCATAATGCAGGTGTGTTTATGATGATAGTCATCAGCAGCCACTAACAATCTTTCCCTGATTGCATTTGTGGCACGATTCTGCGCACGAAGGAGTTTGAGTTTTTCAACGCTCTTCTCATATGCACTTTGTGCATATTCTTCGTAATCATACCAGCGACCCTCAAAGCGGTACTCGTACTCATCCCATACGACTGTACCGTACATAAAATGTTCCTCACCGTTCACATCACGGTAGAACATATCTTTGACAAACGGAATATTCTTATCATTATCCATGTCAAATGTTGGTGCCGGTACCCTGCGACGCCGCCACTCCTGCCGTGCTTTACAAATAAACGCACCGACAATGCAGTCCTTCAAATCGCGGATGTTGGCCTCACAACATGATAAACCAAAAAAGCGCGTCTTAACACACACAGCGCGACCACTTGGCAAAAAAATACCGTCATCAGGTAGCTCACGCCAGCGTTCACTCGTTTTGGAATCAAGTACAATCATCGGGTCCATGTAAAACCCCTCGTCGTTGCGGGTATACATGACGGCAAATTCTTTGCCCAACACAACAATTGTATCCGGATTATTACGAAGAATTTCCTCTGCCATGCGTTTATCAGGCGGCATCAAACGCAATGGTTCAGGGAAAACAACTTCCGCAAGAGAGCGCGCACCAAAAAGCGCCATTTTGTAACGCTCCTTAAGCTCCGTCTCCGTGTAAACTTTAAAGAGATCCTTTCCTGCGCGCATATTAAGCATTTCTGCGCGCTCCTGCACTAGTGCATTTGTTGCGACAATTTGCGCAAGCATGCACACACGTGGTGATGTGTCATGTGAGACAGAAAGTCTTTTTTGCTTTGCAAGCCACAGCGCAAACTGCTCCGCAGCGTCTGGATGTGCGGGATCGTCAACAACCATTTTATACACTAGTTTACCAAAATGTATTTTGGTTGTTGATCTAACACAATCTTTCTGCTGATCATAAAACGGCTCCAAACCGACTTCCTTTAAAGACACCGCATTGGGAGTTGCTTCAGCAACCCACAGCGGCTCAACAGCACTTGCCATCTCAATAATCCTAAAAGAAATTTTCTTATCACCTTCAGGAACAGTAAAGTCACGTGGCAAGCCAATAATCCACTGCGCATCACCGCTCACACATGAAGCGTTACTGAGATCACGCTCTCTGAGGTCACGATCTTCGTAATAGTCGCCTTGGTATCTCGTGCGTCTTTCATACAGACACAACACTCCACCAGCGCAGACAGACTTTATAATGTTTTCACGGTTACCGTCCGTTGTTGTACAGTCATTGTATACACCAATAAGGACGTCACAGATTTTGCCATACAACACCTGTGCCCTGGCGAAATTCCTTTTGTTTATGCCGTTTTCAAACATTTCCTCAGCCGGCATTCCTTCAGCGATTGACCAAACGGCAAGTTGCCCAAGAATATCAGACTCCTTTTCCTGTGGCACAAGTTTGCGCCAATCACCGCGGTTGGGGTATTTATGACTTGCCGGTGGCGTCACAATGCCGCCAACCAACATTATCGCAACCACCTTTGCAACATCGCCAAGCACACCATACGCGTGTGCGGCAGTAAGAACACGTGCATATTTCTCGGTGACCACACCAGAAGATGCAAGAGTGATCTCTTCTATTTCATGTTCTTGTACTTGTGCATTCATGTTACACCTCCTTGGGTGTCTACTCCGTCTGCTCCACGCCCATGAAAGCGTGGCGGAGGGGCCTGGCGCCCTGAAAAAAATTATCTCACATCTACCTCTTAAAACACCTCCTGCAGATCAGAAGTTAAGGTAAAAGTGAGATTACTTAAATTCTCACCACCCGCTTACGAGTGGCGCTCTGGGTACGTGTATATACTGGATACATACACTCACAGCGCCACATATAAAAAAGGAGGGAGGATTTTCAAAGAACCTGTTCATCTTTTTGAGTATTCCAGCGTATTGTACTGCACTACTCAAAAAATGGGACGAGCGCTAAATAACATGGCTCGTCCAAAATTAAGAATTAAGAATCAATCTTCCCAAACCTCCCGGCGCCTGCACTACACAGGCACCGGGCCGAGTTTATTTTACTTCGCTATCTCGGTTGCGAAAGGGAGAGTTATGATGAGACCAACTGTTGCTGATGTTCTTCAATCAGCTCCAGTTGGTCCATGCTCATTTGTTCCGGGGAATCCGTTCCCCAGAGCATGGCGACGGGTTCGAGGTACTCGATCAAATACTCACTCTCTTGGTATTCGATCAACCCCGCCGCCTTGTATATATCGGCCGGCATCTTCTTATTCTCCCTTGTTTTGCCGGTCGGATTAATATTCGTTATTACTTTTTGATTTACCAGGAAATACCTTTCCCGGTAAAAAAAGATATCCGCCTTTTTAACCGATCCGGTAGGAGGATATTCCTTCCATACGGTAACGCTTTCCCATGAGGTCAGGCGTTCCCCGTTCCGGACGATTTCCCAGAGTTCCTCTTTCCGGGCCTTTTTCTCAGCCCATGAGAAGATGTCTGGGATTTCATCCTCCTCCGGCAGGGCGAGGAGTTTTTCATCCAGCTCCCGGATTTCCTTCTCCAAGAGCCGGATTTCCTTCTCCAGCTTTTCATGCCGTCTCCTTGCCAGTTCGGCAAGGGCCGGCATCTCGTTGTTAAGACCCTCATGGGCCTTAGCCAGCACCTCCTTTGCCAGCCGGAGCCTCTCTTCTTTTTCTCTTTTTTTCTTGAGGAGCTCATCTCTCCTCTTTTTCTTGGCCGCGTCATTGATTTCCGCGGCCTCCCTCAAGAATTCTTCATACTTCTTGAAGGTTTCAGGAAAGAGGAAAGAAGGTTTTTTCCTATTTTTCTGTTGAGACTGAGCCTCTACTTTCTGAGGATCAGTCTCGACTTTTTTGGAAGAAAAAAAAGAAAAAAATTTGAAAATACACATTGTGTCCTCCTGCCCCACTGGGGCAAAAAAATTTACTCCAAGCGTATAGCCCGAAGTTCCCAACACTATGTTGAGAATAAAATATTCTTAAAAATACTTTATTCTCAACATAGCTTGATTTTCCAATGAATATTTTCTATCTGACTACAACAAATTTTATAGTCAGAATAAAAAGTTGAATTTTTATAACGGGAAAGTTCAACAGAAACTCCATTTCACGATATGAGTCGTACTGCATACGCACCGCGATACTAACATATATTTTAACATTTGTCAATATACATACATCACGTAAAACATCAATAAAAACCCCTCATTTGAGGGGTTTTTATATACTCTACACGAAGATTGTACACTTTTTTAGACTATCACTCTATCGCACCATCTTGTGGCTCATTCATTGCGGTGCGACGTACCTCTTCACGACGTGCATCAATTTCACTATCGGTTACATTTTGATCAGCCGGAATAGGGCTCTTTGCGCCGTTACCACGAAAACCGGTACCGGCAGGAATCAAGCGTCCGATAATCACATTCTCCTTAAGTCCCTGAAGTTTGTCTTCTTTACCGGTCATCGCCGCGTTAATCAAGACACGCGCTGTCTCCTGGAAGGATGCTGCTGAGAGGAAAGATTCCGTTGTAAGAGAAACTTTCGTAATACCAAGAAGCATCGGCTCACCGGTTGCTTTTTGCCCACCTGTACGCTCCACTTCTTCATTCGCATCAAGGAACTCATCACGCTCTACGATATCACCCGGCAAGAGTGTTGTATCACCCGGCTCAATCACCGTCATACGTGAAAGCATCTGTTTGACAATAACTTCGATGTGCTTATCGTTAATCATCTCACCCTGCGAAGCATATACATCTTGAATCTCACGTACGATGTAACGGTGCAATTCTTCACGCCCCATTGTGGCATACAATTTCTTCAAGTCAATATGACCATCATTAAGTTGCGCGCCCTTCGGCACAAGATCACCTTCTGCTACACGCAGTGTTGAATTTGCCGGCACGTGATAAGTCTTGACTGTTTTTTCCGCATCATCACTCTCAATTGTAATTGCTGCTGTCTTTGCACCCTCTGTCGAGTCAATCTTTACGACTTTACCGGCAACTTCGCAGATAGCGGCCTCACCCTTTGGCGGACGTGCCTCAAAGATCTCCTCAACACGTGGAAGACCTTGCGTAATATCACTGCCGGCAACACCACCGATATGGAATGTGCGCATCGTCAACTGCGTACCAGGTTCACCAATTGCCTGTGCAGCAACGATACCAACTGTTGAGCCAGGTTGCACCGGCACATTACGTCCAAGATCCATACCATAACACTTCTGACATACACCACGTCGCGTCTGACACGTCACAACAGAATAGATACGCACCTTATCAATACCCGTCGCGTCTATTGCAGCAGCTTGCTCTTCAGAAAGAAGTGTCCCCTTGCGACAAACAACCGTACCGTTAGCATCTTTAATCGTCTCCGCCAGTGTGCGTCCAACAATATGATCAGCTAGTGTCTGCCCGACACTCTCGGCATCCTCACGATAAACAACAGCACTCTCACCCGTACCGCAATCAACCTCACGCACAATGACATCCTGTGATACATCAACGAGGCGACGCGTCAAGTAGCCGGCTGTTGCCGTACGCAATGCCGTATCAGCCATACCTTTACGTGCGCCGTGTGTTGAGATAAAGTACTCCAACACGTTAAGACCCTCCTTGTATGAACTACGCACCGGCAATTCAATCGTCTCACCGGTTGCACCGGCCATCAAACCTTTCATACCCATCATCTGCACAACGACAGATTCGCTACCACGCGCTTTTGAGTACACCATAGCGTAAACAGGACCCTCTTTATCAATACTTTCACGTACAACTTCCGTAATGGCATTTTTTGCTTCATTCCATACTTCAATAGACTGGTTTTTGCGCTCAGCATCAGTTAACAGACCCATGTTGTACTGTTCTGTAATTTTGCTAACTTTTTCTTCAGCTTTTTTAAGAATCGTCTCTTTCTCACTCGGAACATGCAAATCTGCCATACCCCAACTAATACCGGATTTTGACACACCGGCAAAACCAAGGTCCTTGATGCGATCAACAAAATCGGCTGTTACTTCAGGTCCCAACGTTGCAAGACATTGCGCAACAAGTTCACGCAATTCTTTCTTTGTCATCTCCTTATTCACATAGCGCATCTCCTCTGGCAAAATATTGTTCAGGATAACACGTCCGGCAGATGTTTCGATAACTTCACCATCCCATAGAAGTTTAACTTTCGCATTAACCGCTACCATGCCATTATCATATGCAAGGATAACCTCATCCATATCAGCGAACATGCGTCCCTCACCCTTCGCACCATCCTTCATGTGCGTCAAATAATAAATACCAAGCACAACATCAAGAGACGGTGACATGATTGGATCACCACTGGATGGCTTGAGTAAGTTTTTGCGCGAGAGCATGAGATTCTCACTTTCCCATCGCGCTTGATCTGTCAATGGCACATGTACAGCCATCTGATCACCGTCGAAGTCGGCATTGAACGCAGCACACACCATTGGATGGAGACGAATTGCCTTACCCTCAATTAACACAGGCTGGAATGCCTGAATTGAAAGACGGTGAAGGGTTGGCGCACGATTAAGGAGTACGTAATGATCAGCGATAATTTCTTCAAGGATAGCATACGCTTCCTCCACTTCGTTATCAACCATACGACCAGCTGTACGCACATTATGTGCAAGATCGCGCTCAATCAACTTATTGATAATAAACGGCTTGAAAAGCTCCAGACCCATCTTCTTTGGAATACCAACTTGGTGCAGCTGAAGATTTGGTCCTACAACGATTACGCTACGCCCGGAATAATCAACACGCTTTCCGAGCAAGTTTTGGCGGAAGCGTCCCTGCTTACCCTTAAGAGAGTCAGCAAGCGAGCGCAACGCACGACGCTGTCCCGTACTTGCTGAAACAGAAGCCTGTCCACGACGCGCTGAATTGTCAAAGAGTGCGTCAACCGCCTCCTGCAACATACGCTTTTCATTACGCGTAATCACTTCTGGCGCACCGAGACTTTGCAATTTCTTAAGACGGTTATTTCTATTGATGATACGACGGTAAAGATCGTTAAGATCAGATGTTGCAAAGCGACCGCCATCCAGAGCAACCATCGGTCGCAAATCCGGCGGAATCACAGGAATCACTGTTGGCAACATCCACTCAAGACGTACACCGGCTTTTACCGTACCTTGCAGGAACTTCAAGCGCTTTAACATCTTCTTGCGATCACCGGCGCCTTTTACGTTTTCAAGCGCATCTTGCAAACGTGTAATTTCAGCATCAACATCCATCTCTTCCAAAAGCGCGCGAATAACCTCAGCACCGATACCGGCAGTAAAGACTTGTGCAAACTGCTGCGACAAGCTAAAGTACTTTACTTCGGAGAGCGTCATAAATTTGCGCAAACTCTTTAACTCTTCTTTTGCAGTTTTAAACGCTTCTTCCAACTCTTCCAGTGCTTTTGTGGAGCCGCCACCATCTTCAATCTCTTTTCGCTTTGCTTTGTATTCATGTGACAGCTGCTTGAGCACGCGTGCACGCGCCTCTTCGTCAACATGTGTCACAATATACGCAGAAAAGTAAATTACACGCTCTACTTCACCGAGCGGAATATCAAGTGCAAGACCAATTTTACTTGGCACATTACGCAAGAACCAAATATGACTTACCGGCGCAGCAAGCGCAATATGCCCCATGCGCTCACGACGCACAGAACTCTTTGTTACTTCAACGCCACACTTATCGCAGACGATACCTTTGTAACGAATGCGCTTGTATTTACCGCAGTAACACTCCCAATCTTTTGATGGTCCGAAAATCTTTTCACAAAAAAGACCATCCATCTCATAGCGCTGCGTACGATAGTTAATTGTTTCAGGCTTTGTGACTTCGCCACTTGACCAGTTGATAATATCTTCCGGTGAAGCCAAGCGTAACCGTACGCTGTCGAAATCACTTACTTTAAGACTATTTTCCATCATATTTATATATTTTAAAGTGAATTACGACCGGTTACGACTGTCATCAGCATCATCTGCTGAACGAACAGCTACAACTGGTTTATTATTATGTATAAGTTCAACATCCAAACACAGACCCTTCAGTTCACTCACAAGCACGTAGAATGATGCCGGCAAGTTCGGGCTCTTGATTGATTCACCCTTAATAATTGATTCATAGGCACGTGAGCGACCAACAACATCATCGGACTTAATTGTAATAATCTCTTGCAGTGTATGTGCTGCACCATAGCCTTCAAGTGCCCACACTTCCATTTCTCCAAAGCGCTGACCACCATGTTGCGCCTTACCACCGAGGGGTTGCTGTGTAATCAACGAATATGGTCCGATAGAACGCATGTGCAGTTTATCATCTACTAAGTGATTAAGCTTCATGACATACATCACACCAACTGTTGATGGATTGTCATACTGTTCACCCGTGCGCCCATCAATCAGGCGAATCTTCCCTGATTCCGGCAAACCGGCCGCTTTCAACTCAGCACGAATATCATCTTCGCTAATACCATCAAGTGCCGGTGATGCTACCGTGTACCCAAGCTCACGTGCTGCCCATCCGATATGCGTTTCCAGAATCTGACCAATATTCATACGAGAAGCAACACCGAGCGGGTTTAGGATCATATCAACCGGTGTGCCGTCCGGCAAGTATGGCATATCTTCACGTGGTGCAATACGTGAAATCACACCTTTATTACCATGGCGACCGGCAAGCTTGTCGCCAACGGAAATTTTGCGCAACTGTGCAATTGACACCTGAATTTGCTTCACAACACCGGTTGGCAAGCGATCACCTTGCTCACGAGAGAAAATTTTAACATCTACAACCTTACCATTCTCACCATGTGGCAAATAGAGTGATGAGTCCTTCACATCACGTGCCTTCTCACCAAAGATCGCACGCAACAGACGCTCCTCTGCAGTAAGATCACCTTCACCTTTCGGCGTAATCTTTCCAACAAGAATTGCACCGCTGGAAACTTCCGCACCGATGCGAATGATACCATCTTCATCAAGATCTTTAAGACGATCCTCACCAATATTAGGGATGTCGCGTGTTACCACTTCCGGTCCCAACTTTGTGTCACGCACATCTAATGTAAAGTCTTCAATATGAATAGATGTATAGCGATCATTTTGCAGCACATCTTCAGAAATGATAATCGCATCTTCAAAGTTATATCCTTGCCACGGCATAAAGGCCACAAGAATATTTTGCCCCAGCGCAAGTTCACCATGATCCGTTGATGCACCGTCGGCAAGTAGGTCACCCTTCTTTACCATCTGCCCTTTCTGCACACGTGGCACTTGATTCATACTTGTCATCGTATTAGAGCGCACAAAACTCTGCAGACGATACACACGTTTAAATGTCTTTGCCTTTGCACCGGCAGGCGCTTTTTCCTTAACAACGATATGCATGCTGTCAATCTCAACAACCTCACCATCATTTTCCGCAAGAACAACCTGACCGGAATCGGCAGCTGCCTTATCTTCAATACCCGTACCAACTAACGGTGTCTGTGGCTTGATGCAACTCACTGCCTGTCGTTGCATGTTTGATCCCATCAATGCGCGGTTTGCGTCATCATGCTCAAGGAAAGGAATCAATGATGTTGCGACAGAAATGCACTGTTTTGGCGATACATCAATATAATTAACATCGGTAGCCGATACCATACCAGGATGCCCTTTTGCACGCGCACCAACCATCTTTGTCGTAAAGTTACGATTATCATCAAGTGCAACACCGGCGTGAGCAATTGTCATACGATCCTCTACAGTTGCATTGATATATGTAATTTCATCTCCTACAAAAGGCACAACCTTTACGGTTTCTTTCCCCATTTTCTTCGCTGTCGCTGCAACAGTCGCCACATTTTTATCATCAACAAGTGTGCCTTCTTTTATGCCACCAACATCCTCTGCAAGAATACGTCCCTTCAACGCCTTTTGCGTTGGCTCTACTTCATGCAGCACCGGTAAGTACGGCGTTTCAAGAAAGCCATAATCATTTATGCGCGCATATGTTGCCATATGCCCAACCAAACCAATATTTGGACCTTCCGGCGTCTGCACAGGACAGATACGACCATAATGAGAATGATGAACATCACGTACTTCAAAGCCGGCACGTTCACGCGTCAGGCCACCAGGACCAAGTGCACTGAGGCGGCGCTTATGCTCCAATTCTGCAAGAGGGTTGACCTGATCCATGAACTGTGAAAGCTGTGAGCTTGAGAAAAACTCCTTGACTGTTGCCGCAACAGGTCGGGAGTTTATGAGTTGTCCCGGCACGACTGTCGTTTTATCACATGTACTCATACGATCACGAATATTGCGCACCATGCGTGCGAAACCAACGCGCATCTTATTTTGCACAAGCTCACCTACACCACGCACACGACGATTACCTAAATGATCAATATCATCAGCAACAGCGTGCGGATCGTTATTCATACGAATAATCTCACGTACAATCGCCACAAAATCCGTAATATTTAAAACACGTCCTTCCTCATTATTTGGCAAGTCAACATTGAGGCGTTGATTGAGACGGTAGCGACCGACCGCGCCGACATCGTAGCGATCAAATGAAAAGAACATGCTATTAATCATTTGACGCGCGTTCTCATCTGTTGCAAGGTCACCCGGACGCAAACGTCTGTAAATCTCAAGGTATGCTTCGCCTTGATTTGTCGTTATATCCTTTGCAAGTGTCTCTGCAATATAGCGCTTATCATCAGTATCAACATCACTAAATAGCTTCTCAATTGCATCATTTGTCTCATAACCAAAAGCACGCAACAGCGCTGTCACAGGAATTTTACGCTTACGGTCAATTTTAACAGAAATCACGCCTGAGATATCGGTATCAATCTCAATCCATGCACCACGATTTGGAATTACCTTTGCACCAAAAAGTTTCTGCCCTTTTTGATATTCCATTGTGAAGAATACACCGGCACTACGCACTAACTGACTTACAACAACACGCTCGACACCGTTAATGATGTATGTACCGCGCGGCGTCATGAGTGGAAAATCGCACAGATAAATCTCTTGCTCCTTTACTTCACCAGTTTTCTTGAGAGTCAGACGTGCTTTTGCGCGCAACGGCGCTTCATAAGAAATATTTTTATCTTTCGCCGTTCGCTCATCACACTTCGGTTCATCGAGATAGTAATCAACAATTGAAAGCTCCAGATCTTTTCCCGTAAAATCCTTGATCGGGTTTACCTCATCAAGAAGTTCTTGAAGTCCCTTTTCAAGGAACCACCTATGGCTTTTCAACTGGGATTCGATAAGATTTGGAAGCGATACCATAATACGCTTCCCAAAAAATTTACGTTTCGTCAGTGACGAATGGCCGCTAAAGCGTGTGCGGACCTTGAGAGTCTTTTCTTGCATAGTGCAGATATGTATTACGTTATTGTACAGATTACCGTTTACACAGAGTTTCCCCACTCTCTACGCAACATTAATTTTACGAAGAGAGCAAGAAAACTCTGACAAGCACAAAAAAGCCCGCTGTAATCTCTACAAGTGGGATAAGTTAATTGTCTTTCACATTGTGACGTGAGATTTTTGCCACGTGCGTGTCATTTCTCTCGTTTTGCACAGAAACAGATCTGATGCAAAACAATGCCCTATAAAGAAGTAAATCTCTTTCCTAATTCGTGATAGACTCATTCTAGCACGATACAAAAATTTGTCAAATTAGCGCTATCTATGCCCATTCACACTTGGCAAAATATTACTGTTTCACCTATACTGAAGATACATCGTTTCTTTCAAAAACAGGAAAAAGGAGATTAGCATGAATTATTCACATACACAAAATGCAGCATTTGTAATGTATCCAGATTTTGCGCGCAAAATAGTAAAGTATTTACGTATATCTGAAATCGATTGCGAGATTAGTGAACTCTTATGGATTTTTTGGGTACCGCGTGATACTATCAAATGCGGGCCTCCTAAATGGCGCTATTCTCAAGATGAACTAAGATGGATGAGACACTACTATGGTCAACACACTAGCTTAGCAAAATATCCCTATCCACCATGTCTTCATGAGCTTTGGGAGAGAATAAAATTTTTCACCGTTCTCAAAAGTGGTCTCATATATCGTATGCATGCATGGCTAGATGGTACCACACAAAGGGTGTTCATTGGCACATGGCGCGAGGCAATGCTTTTTGTAAGGGATGAAAGGCACTTGCAACCAATAACCATCGTTAAATGTGATTAAATACTGACAGACAAAAAGCTCCAAACAAAGTTTGGAGCTTTTTATTTATATGCTCTCTCATATTGATAAAGCATGTTCAAAAGCAACAACGCCGATGAGGTATAGTATCTCAGCAAGAACAATGTATGCAGCGTTTACAAGGATGGGACACACACGTGCTGTTGCCATATCTACGTTATTAAACACTTTACGTCATTACAAACTACATGCAAACAATTGACAACACGATAGTAAGCGAGGCAATCGGTAATGTGCCGAGCAGCTACAGCATTGCATATACAATGACACCGAGCAACTACGAGAAATGCGCAAATAAGAAACGCCACTTGGTATGTAAATAATAAACTATGTTCTACGGTGATATTTCACTAAAATTACATCGCTTACGTGATAAACAACTCGCTGAGCCACATTGCCATCGCCATTGTCGCGTTGTTGGATCATATTGTGGCATTGTAGCAACGCCAGAACTACAGAGGTTTAGTGTTGGCATGGAGCATGATGAAACATCTTCAGCGCTGCCACAGATACCGCTGGTAATCTCGGACGTGCAACTGCTACTGCAACCATCACCATCCTTCGTATTACCATCATCGCACTGCTCTACACCGCTATGCAGGTAGCCGTCGCCACACTTTGCGATTCTACAGAAGCGCACACAGCTATCAGAGTAGTCGTGATT
>JALVQA010000013.1 GCA_027031495.1 Candidatus Moraniibacteriota bacterium | reverse complement strand
GTTCAGCCCAGTGTTAAAGTTCCTCATCTGCTAAGTCTAAGATTTCCTCTTCCATCACTCCCAACCCAAAAAGCCATTGCAGGGGTGCTGTCGGCTTTTGATGACAAGATAGAGCTTTTGCGCGAGCAAAACGAAACCTTGGAACAAATCGGTCAAACGCTGTTTAAAGAGCGGTTTGGGAAATACTCCCCCTCCCGCCCCGACAACCTGCCGAAGGGGTGGAGGGTTGGAAAAATGGGGGGAGAATTTGAAATTAAAATTGGGAGAACACCTCCAAGAAAGGAGACAAAATGGTTTTCAAAAGTACCGGTAAATGGAAAGAAATGGATTTCAATTAAAGATATGGTTAATTCTGGTATCTACATTTTTGATACTTCTGAGTATCTCACAGATGATGCAATAAATAAATTCAATATCCCTATAATTAATGAAAACACAGTTATATTAAGCTTTAAAATGACTGTTGGTGAAGTGGCAATAACAACAGAGGAAATGGTGTCAAATGAAGCAATAGCACAAATGAAATATTTGTCTGGAAATTTGTCATCAGAATTTATTTATTTTTATTTAAAGAACATAGACTTTCATTCATTAGGAAGTACGTCTTCTATTGTTACAGCTATAAATTCTAGAATGATAAAAGATATACCCATTATCATTCCAAATAAGTTGTTTCTAGAAAAGTTTAATAAAGCTGCCAAACCCTTGTTTGATAAAATTAAAAACAACAACTTACAAATCCAAACCCTCACCAAAACCCTCGACACTTTGCTTCCAAAGTTGATTAAGGGGGAGGTGTTAATATGATATTATTAGATTAAGTTTTAAACGCATATGCATATTTCAAAAATCATAATTGAAAATTACAGATCAATTAAAAGGGCAGAAATTGACCCTGCAAAATTTTCTGTTTTTGTTGGACAAAACAATCACGGGAAAACTAACTTTTTTGAAGCTATTGAATGGTTTTACAATGCAAAAAGTACAAAGGATGATGAGCATTACCAACAAGACACTTCAAATACCGTTAAGGTTGAAATACATTTTGATGATGTTGCTGAACAAGACATAGACAAACTAAAAGCAGAGGCCAGTAAAACAAAAATCAGAAATTTGTTGGGTGATGCTACTTCTTTTTGTATACTCAAAACAAGTGTGAATAATAAAAGAGAATATATAGTGGAAGGTGAAAATAAAGGAAATCCTCAAGGTTTAGATACTGCCATAAATGAATTTATACCGAAGCTTGAATATGTTAATACAAAAATCAGACTGGAGGATGTCTCATCATATAAGGCAAAAAATCCAATCGGCGCGATGCTTTCTGGTGTTTTGGCGGTGATTATAGAGTCTTCTGAGGATTATCAAAAGTTTAAAGAAGAATTTGAAAGATTATTCGATGATTCTGACTCTGAGGTTAGGAAAGCGTTTGATGATTTGGGGTCTAAGGTTGAGATTTATTTACAAAAACAATTTCCTGACGGCACGCAAGTTAAATTTAAAGTAAATCAGCCAGATTTTAGTGACCTTCTAAAAAGCTTTGATACATTGGTTTATGATGGAATAGAGACAAAAGCAGAGGATAAAGGAGATGGAATGCAAAGAGCACTGATGCTGTCAATCATTCAAGCTTTTGCTGATTACAGAAAAGAGCAAGTCGGTGGTGGCAATTTTCTTTTTTTGATAGATGAAGCAGAACTACATCTGCATCCGTCTGCGCAAAGGTTATTAAAAAGAGCACTGTTGGATATAGCTGAAGTTGATCAAGTTTTAATCAATACGCACTCATCTGTTTTTGTGGCAGATAATCATGAACTACAAAAGATATTTAAAGTTGAGAAGCACGAAGGCACATCTGATATTACTGAAATAATTGATGATAACGACAGGATGGACATAATCTATGAACTTCTTGGCGGAAGTCCGGCAGATCTATTATTGCCTCGAAACTTCTTGATAGTTGAAGGAAAGAGTGAGTTTACTTTTATTAAAGAAGTTATTAAGAGATTTTATGGAGATAGATATCAGGGGATAAAGATAATATTTGCTGGTGGTGATTTGTCAGAGCAAGAACCAAGTTTACATGCTGTTCACAAACTGTTTTCTCCGTTAGCATCGATAGATAACCCGATATATAAAAACAGATCCGTTGTGCTTATTGATAAGCCAAATAGCGAACAAATGAATAAGTATAATTTATTTAAAAGTGGCTACCCTTATTTATTCGCTAACAGGCAAGTATTTGAACTGCCTACAGAATCCCTTGAAGAATATTACCCTGAACCGTTCAAAAAAGAAAAAGGGGAATTACAGAGTAGCGACAAGGTTCCCTATGCACGAGAGGTTGCCAATAATATAAGCAAAGAACAATTTGAGGATGAAATGAATGTTATTTATGATGCCCTGGAAAGAGCAAGAGAGTTGCGCATTTAATATTTGTTGATCTATGACCTACCAAGAACACAATGTAGAAAACGCGCTAATGCAAATGCTGACCGAAGAGGGGTGGCAGACTTTTGTTGGTGAGGACATTTCGCCGTATGGGGAGAATCCGCAACGGGAGAGTTTTTCTTCGGTTTTGCTGGAAGAGGAGGTGAAAAGATCTTTGCGCAAGGTTAATCCCGATTTGCCGCAGAGCGCCTTGGATGAAGCGTTTGTGAAAGTTTTAAACCTCGGCACAAATGACCTGATGAGCAACAATGAGCACTTCCACCAGATGCTTACTGACGGAGTGACGATTGAATATTTTGACACCACTTCCGGCAAGACGCGCGCGGAGATTGTCAAACTCTTTGATTTTGAAAATTTGGCAAACAATTCTTTTTGGGCGGTGCGGCAGTTTGAAGTGCGCGAGAACAACAAAAAGCGCATTCCCGATGTGGTGCTGTTTGTAAACAGCTTTCCGTTGGTTGTGGTGGAGCTCAAGTCTGCTACTTCCGAGGAAGCGACTTTGCAGAAAGCATACCAACAAATTCAAACTTACAAAAAAGATATTCCGAGTATTTTTTACTACAACGCATTGGTTGTGCTCTCAGACGGAGTGGAGGCGCGGGTGTCTTCTTTGTCGGCGCCGTTTGCGCGCTTTTTGCCGTGGCGCGGACTGAAAGAGCGTCGCGGGGAAAATATCCCGGAGCTGCAAATGATGAGCGAGGAGATGCTACGGCGCAATGTTTTGCTTGATTTAATTCGCTTTAACACCGTGTTTGAGACGGAGGAGGTAAAAGATGAAAAGACAGGTCAGATTCGGCAGGTAAAGGTCAAAAAAGTGGCGGCGTATCATCAGTATTACGCAGTCAAAAAGACGCTTGAAGAGACTTTGCGCGCAACGGAAGAAAAAGCGGGCGACCGCAAAATTGGTGTGGTTTGGCACACGCAAGGGAGTGGGAAGTCGCTTTCCATGGTTTTTTATGTGGGGCAGTTGGTGGTGCATCCAAAGATGAAAAATCCAACTGTGGTGATTTTGACCGACAGAAATGATTTGGATGATCAGCTTTTTGGTGTCTTTGCCAGTTGTAAGTCGCTGTTGCGTGGAGAGCCGGTGCAGGCACAAAGCCGGGTGCATTTGAGGGAGCTTTTGCAAACAACCGGCGGAGGAATTATTTTTACCACTATTCAGAAATTTTATCCCGAGGACGGCGGAGAAGAGTTTGCGGTTTTGACCGACAGAGAAAATGTGGTGGTGATTGCCGATGAGGCGCACCGCAGTCAATACGGCTTTAAGGCGCGGGTAGTGGAGACGGAGGACGGAGCCAAAACGCGCTACGGCAACGCGAAGTATTTGCGCGACGCATTGCCAAACGCATCGTTTGTCGGCTTTACCGGAACGCCGGTTGAGTTGGAAGACCGCAACACAAAGAAAGTTTTTGGCGACTATATTGACATTTACGACATCAAGCGCGCGGTGGAGGATGGAGCGACGGTGCCGATTTCGTATGAGTCGCGGTTGATAAAAGTGCGAATGGACAAAAAGACGGCAGGCGACATAGACAGAGCTATTGAAGAAATTTCCAACGCCACCGAGGAGCAGATAGAAAAAGCGAAGAAAAAATACGCGCAGATTAACGCTATTGTCGGACATCCGGAGCGTTTGCAGGATTTGGCATCTGACATTGTGGCGCATTTTGAAACGCGTCAAGAAGTTTTTGCAGGAAAAGCAATGGTAGTAGTGATGACGCGACAAATCGCCGTTGATTTGTATGAAAAGATTGTGGCACTGCGGCCGGGTTGGGAGAGTGACGATTTGATGAAAGGAAAGATAAAAGTGGTGATGACCGGCAGTAGTGATGACCCGGAATCTTTCCAAAAGCACCGCACGACCAAAGAACAGAGAAAGCGCCTTGCTGTGCGCCTGAAAGACCCGAATGACGAATTGCAAATGGTGATTGTGCAGTCTATGTGGCTGACGGGGTTTGACGCGCCGCCGCTTCATACAATGTATATTGACAAGAAAATGCAAGGCGCAAACTTGATGCAGGCGATTGCGCGCGTCAACCGGGTGTACAAAGATAAGCCGGGCGGATTAATTGTGGACTATATCGGCATTGGGCAGGACTTGAAAAATGCCATGGCGGTGTATACCGAAAGCGGTGGCGAAGGAGAGGCGGTAACGGATATTGCGGAAATCATCGCCGGCATGAAAGAAAAATACGAAGTGGTTGTGCAGATGCTTCACGGCTTTGATTGGAAAAAATATTTTACAGAAGATGACAAAGGGAAGTTGCAGGTTCTGCTTGATGCGACAAACTTTGTGCTTTCTGATGAGGATTTGAAAAAGCGTTTTGTCTCTGAAGTAACAAAGCTTTCAAAACTATTTGCGATGGCAACGCCGAGCTTTGAAGCGGAGCAGATACGGGAAGACGTGGCGTTTTTCCAAGCAATTAAATCAAGAATCGCCAAGTTTACTCCTGCAGGTGGTAAGACCGATGCGGAGGTGAACATGGCAGTCAAGCAGATTGTGGATGAAGCGCTTTCCAGTGATGGCGTGGTGGATATTTTTCAAGCGGCGGGAGTAAAAGCGCCGAGCTTGGAGATTTTGTCGGAAGAGTTTTTGGAAGGGGTAAAGAAAATGAAGCAAGAGCACTTGGCATTTGAGTTTTTGAAAAAGTTGCTTTCCGATGAGGTGAAAGTGCGAAAAAAGCGCAACTTGGTGCAGGGGAAGAAGTTTTCTGAGATGCTGGAGTCGGCAATAAAGAAATATCACAACAATCAAATCACCACGGCGCAGGTGATAGAGGAGCTAACCGAAATTGCACGGGAAATTAAACGCGAGGACAAACGCGCGCAGGAGCTGGGAATGACGGAAGCGGAATATGCGTTTTACACCGTTTTGGCGGAGAATGAGTCTACGGCATTTTTGAGTGATGAGAAAATGCGTGAGTTAATTCACCGCATTGTGGAGACGGTGCGCAACAACGCCACGGTTAACTGGGAAAAACGCGAAGACATCCGCGCCAAATTACGCGTAACAGTCAAGCGCCTTTTGGTGCGCTACGGCTACCCGCCGGATTTGGCGCGCATGGAGGCCGACCGCGTGCTCGCGCAAAGTGAGCTTCTTGCAGAGGAGTTTGTGCGGTAGCAATGCTTTGTAAGTGTGCGGCATGCCTGTGTGGCGATAAAGCATTATTATATAAATATAACATGGCACTAACTGATTGATGTAATGGTATATCGTAATTGATGAGAATTGTAAAGGATGATAGCTGTGTGAAATTTGGCAACAGTGAGAAGTAAACTACAGGAGAAGAAATCATGCTCAAATTTTTTGATCACTGCCACAATGAGGTTGAGGCAAAGAAGGATGATGATGCTGCAGCGATAAAAGAGACCTACGACGCCCTTGATCCGGCAAAGTTTTCAACCGTGTCGGCGGCGGTGGTGGGGGGTTGCGTTCTATTGGTACGGTCAGAGAACTTAATGGAAATGCTTTTTATGACAATGAGGTCTTTGAAGATTAAGATGGTAACCGATGGGTGTGGCTAGTGAAGTGTTCGGAAAAGCAGTTCATTATGAGCCAAATGGTGCGCGGGATTATTCCGCTCGCGGAGGTTTTAAAAAGGTAAGTGGCACGTGACAGTGCCTCGTGTAAGGGAGTTTCTTAGAAGTGTTAGAATGAATCCTTCCACCATCCAAAAGTTTCTAAACGAGAAAGTTGTGCGCCGCGTCCACGATATCACTGCGCGCATTCATTATGTAAACAAAATGAAATGGAGATAGTTATTAGTGACAAAATATTAAAATAGTTTTTAAATAAAAACTGGTGGTATTGTCGGCGTTGCTACATTGCGCTGACGATGTGTGTTCTGTTTTTTTAAAATGAGGAGATCCTAATAATGGACGCAATTCTAATTGTCCTCGTTCTTGCTTTAAACGTCATTATATCGCTCTGGAACTGCTACGCTGTTGGCACGGCATGGAAAGATGTAATGGCGCTAGGCAGCAAGTTTGAAAAACTTGTGGCATGGTCAGCTCTTGTGCAATCCGGTGTCGGTTTTTCGATGCCAATTCTGATAGCGTTGACGTATGTTACAATTTCTGTCCTCACAGTTGGGGAAAAGCCGACGCTTACACCAGCGGAGGGACAACAGGTTTTGCAATCAATCTTTTCACTATGGTACGTTGCTGTTATTTTTCCCGTCATTGGTACGGGGTTCGCGATTACCGCGCACTCCCTTTACATTGCCTATCAGCGCCGTGATTTCAGAAGCATCGCCATTGCCGGATGGAATTCATTTGCCCAGATACACAATACGTTATCTGCCATTAACAATCTTGGTGGGGCGTTTAAAAATGTTGGCGCACTTTTTGATGGTATTGGCAGGAGTGATGATGCGAGAGTAAAAATTGTTGCTATCGTTATCATACTTGTCATCATCGCTTTGGCGTCTGGGTTTATGATTGCGTTTGCGCTCGTGCGCTATTTTGCAAATAAGACCCAGTCGCGTCTAGAGCAATATGCGGCACAATTAAGGGCATAAGATGAAGTGAATCACCTTGTTTTGGTCTCGCACGTGTTTCTATAACGGGCGAGATCTTTTTTTATTGAGGAGAGCTGTGTAATAACTAGCTCAAAGCAATATTTGACCAAATTACAAAAAGATGCTAAAGTTCAAGTCTTGTGAATTGGATGAATCCGAGTGGGGACCGAGACGCGATGTTCATCTTGTGAACATGGAATCGTAATTCGTAGATTCATCTAATTTTTTTATGACACAAATATCTTCACGTCGCTCACATACGTCGCGGCGTTCCTTTGGTAACAGCGCACGGCGCGCGCAGACCGGCGGTGGACACAAGCGTGGTCCGCGCAAACAGTACATTCACCACTCAAAGTTTATCAAGCCCGCACGGCCGGTAGCGTCGGCAGCGACATATGTTCCAATGCATACGTTTGCGGACTTTGCTGTGGCAGCGCGCATCAAAAAGAATCTCGCGACGCGTGGCTTTACGACACCGTCGCCCATTCAGGACCAAGCTATTCCCGTGGCACTGACAGGGCGTGACGTGATCGGCATCGCCAACACGGGCACCGGCAAGACGATGGCATTTGCCATCCCTATTATCAACCGCCTCATCCAAGAGCCCACAGCGCGTGTGCTGATGATTGCGCCGACGCGCGAGCTTGCACAGCAGATCATGGACGAGATTCGTACACTTATCCAAGGCGTACCTCATGTGCCGACGGCACTGCTTATCGGAGGTGCCGCCATGGGTCCGCAGATAAGGAGTCTTAAGCGCATGCCACGACTTGTTGTTGGCACACCGGGGCGCATCAAAGATCACATGGAGCGTAACACGCTGATGCTCAAAACCTTCAATATCATCGTCTTGGACGAAGTGGATCGCATGCTGGATATGGGATTTGTGGGCGATATGCGCACAATTCTCGGTGCATGTGCTACACGTCGCCAGTCATACTTTTTCTCTGCAACGATGGATGCGCGCGTGCGCGGTCTGATTGACGATTTTGGCAATAGGCCGAAAGTAATCTCTGTCAGAACAAGTGATACGAGCGATAACGTAGAACAAAACGTTATTTTTCATGGCGAGCGTGAGGACAAGTTGGAGAAGTTACACAGTGTTCTTGCAGATAAAGGCACTGGTAAGACAATTATTTTTGAAGAAACCAAGCGTGGCGCCGATCGCCTTAGCAAGACGCTCAATGCGCGCGGCTTTCGTAGCGATGCTATCCATGGTAACAAGTCGCAAAACCAGCGACAGCGCGCGCTGAGCAAGTTCAAGCGCAATGCAACCGATATCCTTGTGGCGACGGATGTGGCGGCGCGCGGTATTGATGTGCCGGATGTCACGCACGTGATCAACTACACGACACCGCAAAGCTATCAGGACTACACGCACCGCATTGGACGCGCCGGGCGTGCCGGTAAAACGGGGCAAGCGCTGACATTTGTGCATGAAAGCGAACGCGACAAACAGCGTCGTACCGGTGAGCAAGGCGTATCGCGTCGTGATTATCGCACGCGTCAGCGTCAGTCACAGCGCCGTACGGCACGGACACACGCAATACGCGACGTGCGCACATCACGGCGCCACGCAGATCGCTAAACCTTACATATCAAAAAAAACAGTCAGAACGGCTGTTTTTTGTAAAGATGTGTGTTCTTTGTGGCACATTCCGAACAAGTGCAGAATTATAGTGTATACTGGAAGAGGACATAAGGAGGGGTAAGCAAATAAAGAACGTAAAAATATGCAAAAGAAAAAAATGATAACAGCCACGCTTGTGGTAACCGTCTTTGCGCTTAGCTATGGCGTTGCATCTGCTATGTCAGGTGAGTACAGTGTGCAGTATGATGCGGCGCAACGTACAGAGGCGGCACATGTGCGTACGCAGGAAGCACAGGAGCGCGCGGCACGCAAAACACAGCGTGTAGAAGAGCGCATTAAAAAGGTGGATGAGCGTGCGCGTCTGCGTGCGGAGAGAGTGGAAGAGCGCATGAAGCTACATGCCGAAAAGAGAGAGGAGCGCGCGCAGTTGCGGAGAGAAGCGCACAAGGCGGCAGCGCAGCGACGCGCAAAACGCTTTGAAGAACGCTATGCTCATGCTTCACAGAAACTCAAAAATGTTCTTGCACGCCTGAAAGCTGCCGGCGTGGATACAACAAAAATCACACCGCTATTGGGGACACTTAATACAAAAGCAAAAGCTGTTGCAGCGGCTTTTAAGGCGTTTGAAGACGCGCAAGATGGTGACGATGCTGCTGCACGTGTGGAGGCACGCAAAAACCTCATTGCGGCGCGCAACGATTTTCGCACATACTACCGCACAACGGTACGTCCAACTGTTATAGAAGCGATCAAAGAGGCAATTCGCGCAAAAGCGACGGCACGGCAGGCGCAGTAACACACAAACAATTTCTATAAAAACAACGTCTATGAAAAAATATTTTATCCTTTCGGCGATTGCACTGCTTGTGCTGAGCGGGTGCAGTACCGCGCGTGATAATGGCGCAACTGACACCACAGTGCAAACACCGTCAAAAGAACAGGTAGACGAAAGCGATAGTGACGCAATCACAGCTGAGTATGCCGATGAAGATGCATCGGTCGGTGCAACGTCTACTACGTCAGTTGATGCGCAGGATGTTCCACCGGCACCAACAACTGGTCCGGATGGTCAGCCGGCGACAGAGCCAACAATTGATCCAAACGTTGCGCCACTTGAGACGTATAAATCTGCCGATGATGTTGTAAGGGATGTTGATGACCTCATGAGTGAGCTGGACAATATCTAAAGGGGACACAAAAATCTCCATTGCTGATGACATGCTTTATGTACAAAACTGCCACGATATGGCGGTTTTGTTTTGCATAAATCGTACCAGTAGTGTAGTGTGGAGATATGAATATAAACGGGCTTGTTAAAACACCGCAAGAAATTGCAAAGATGCGCGCTGTCGGCCGTCTGGCAGCGGCGCTTTTAGAATGGCTTATCCCGCAGGTCAAAGCGGGCATGACAACGGATGATATCAACACACTTGTACACAACTATACGGTCAATGTGCAACATGCGACGCCGGCACCGCTTAATTATCACGGATTTCCAAAGAGTGTGTGCACATCGGTAAACAATGTTGTGTGTCACGGTATTCCGGGTAAGTATGTGTTGCGTGATGGTGATATTGTTAATATTGATGTAACGACCAAAAAAGATGGTTTTCATGGGGATACAAGTGTGATGGTGTGTATTGGCACAGTTACGCCACAAGCGCAACGACTCGTAGACGTAGCATACGAAGCGTTACTACGCGGCATTCGCGCAGTGCATGGTGGTGCTTTTACGGGCGATATTGGTTATGCGATTCAGTCGTATGTAGAAGCGCAGGGTTTTAGTGTCGTACGTGATTACTGTGGTCACGGTATTGGGCGTGGTTTTCATGAGGAGCCGCAGATTTTGCACTACGGTACGCCGGGTAGTGGCATGCGCCTTGTGCCGGGTATGACCTTTACGATTGAGCCGATGATCAATGTCGGCAACTATCACACACGTGTTTTGGATGATAACTGGACGGTGGAGACGGTGGATGGGTCACTGAGCGCACAGTGGGAGCATACGGTACTCGTGACGGAGGATGGTTGCGAGGTTCTTACACGTCGCACGGGAGAAAAAATAGCGTTAAATTAAAGAAGTAGGGATTATGCACTATCTCGGACTTGACTGGGGCGAGCGAAAAATTGGTATAGCGCTCTCCGATGATGAAACGCGCATTGCGTATGCACATACGATTATGCCGAACGATGCGGCTGTACTGGATACACTTGCGCAGATAGTTGCAGAGTACAACGTGAGCACGATTGTCATAGGTGTTCCGTTGCACACGGCGCATGGCAATACGGGTGAGGGCGCACGCGCCTTCGCGCAAAAGATCCGTGAAGCATTGCCGACGGTCACGGTGCAGTGTGTGGACGAAATGTTTACAACGCGTCTAGCCCGCGCAGGGCGTGTTGCTGCTGGTAAAAGCGGTGGCGATGATGATGCAGATGCTGCACGTATCATTCTGCAAGATTGGCTGGATACGGCTACATAACCAAAAAAAGCGCTCTTGCTTACAAATAGCTTTTGTGCCATAATGCTACCACCGTTACATATGTAACGGTTGTTCTTTTTTAAAGCGCCCCCGAGGAGGTGGGCATGCATGAGAGTAATTATTTTTATTCTGGTACTTCTTTTTTCTGTTGGCTGCACCGGTGGTGGCAGTATTGCTACCGATACAGTGGATACATCCACTGTTACTGCGGATACGTCACGCGCACAAACTGCGCATGATGAGACGTCACATGCGCAACAACAACCAGTACAGCAAAAGATGGCGGTACTCGTTGTGCCGGGCCTTTTTGGCTCATTTTCAACACACTTTCTTGGCAACAAGGAGCGCTACGTGAGAGCGGCTGAGAAGGCACTGGAGATCGTGGATAAACGATTTCCCGGCACGCTCTGTGGGACAACAATCCCACGGACGTGGACAGTGGATCCACTGCGGTGCACCTACGATCCGCTCATCACGGCACTGGAAAATGCCGGCCATATCGTATGGACATTTCCATATGATTGGCGTGACACGCCGGATGCGCTGGTACCGTATCTTGATGCACAGGTCAGAGCCCTTGCGGAGCAAACGGACAGTGGCACTATTGCGATCGTTGCGCACAGCTACGGCGGTCTCGTCGTGCGTGCATGCATGCAAAAGGGCCTCTGCGCGCAAGTGGCAAAAGCCATCTTCGTTGGCACGCCACACCGTGGTGCTGTAGAGGCGTACTACCTCTACGGTGGTGATGTCATGGGTACGCGCGGTGAACGTGCGCTCAAAGAGACGCTTCTTGGCGTCATGAAGTGGGCGCAAATCAACCAAGACGTCAGCGCGTTTCTTGATGGTGTCAGTACGAATGGTCCTGCGCTGTTTGACTATCAGTACGTGCAGGAGTATGTACCGTCGGTTGGTAAACTGACACCGACGTTTGACTACATCCGTCGCTGGCATCCGCTAAAAAAGATTGCCGAGCCGGTCGCATACGAAGATCTCTGCCGTCACAATACGTGGCTGGAAGATCTTAATGCAAATGCCGGTGCGCTCTTTGCAAATGGTGCGACGGTGCTGAACATTACAGGCACGGGCACAAAGACGCCACAAGAAATTCTTGTGCGTGATCTCGGTATCGTGCCGTGTAAAGCACGTACGCGCTGGCCAAACGGTGATCCGCGCTCCGTTGTCCTTGCAAACGCGCCGCAGCGTGTGTGGTATGCAAACGGCGACGGCGTGGTTATAGCGGATTCTGCGTCGTTTCCTGTTGCGTCACGCTTTGTGACGTACCGAAACAGTGCAGGCGTTGATCACCGCGCCCTCATCATGGATGATGACGTGCATGCGGCAATCATTAACTTTGTGCGGGCAAAATAGGACGAAGGCCTGCACACTAAAAAGCCCTGGCGGTAATAACCACCAGGGCTTTCTTTTTTACGTTTCATACAAAGACTATGCCTTGTAGATATCTTCTTTGCCAAAGTAACGTGTGAGGAGATAATAGAAAACAACGCGCAGTTTGTTGCGGTTGCTTGTGCCGAGTTTCTCGCACACTGACGCAATCGCGGCGTCAATCTCTTCATCAGGAGCGCCAACGCCGAGTTTTTCTTTAACAAAACTTTCACGCACACGTGCGAGCTCATCTTTGTCAGAGCATGACACAGTGGATGCATCATCATTATAGATTGCAGGACCAAGACCCTTTGCGACAGCTTCAAGGAGCGCTGTATCTACAGTTGCCTCGCCGGCGTCGGTGTGCAACTGCGTAACAGCCGCGTCCAAAACATCGTGGAGTGTACTCATAAGTATATTCTCAATTAAAAACTTACGCTCCTTTAGTATAACATGATGTGTGAGAGTGCTATAATGAGAGCGGCATGCTGTGGTGTGGAAAATACTTGACGACCATGCGCATAGGTGTATACTGTAGTATACGAGTTGATAGGGTTGTCTTGGATGCAATGATGTTCTTTAAGGGAAAGAGAGTCATCAGTGCCTACTTTATACATCACATAACTTCCCAAGGCAGCGGAAGCAATATCAAAATAAAGCGTCGGAAATACATATTTTGGAAGGTTCTGTGAGATGATAAAGTCTCACCACACGCCGGCAGTGTCGTGCGAGAAATATGCGCTACGCATATCCGGGTCGCCTCGCAAATTGCATGTGTGTGGCAAAAGATTTGTAACAAATGTAATAAATATAAAGTTTATGAAAAAGATTCTTATGAGCGCATTTGCTGTTGCAGCGGTGGCAGCTGTGGCAGGTGTTGGCTCCTATGCCGCATGGACAAGCACAAAGAGTGCAAGCGGTTCTATCCAAAGCGGATACATGGAACTTCTGCTAGATGATGAAGAGATTGTAATCTCCAATGTAGCGCCAGGTGACTCTGGTACTGTTACAAGAGAGGTGACAAATGACTCTAATGCAGTTAATGGTGTTGTAGAAGTGAGTTTCGAAGGTCTTATAGATTATGAGAACTACTGTGTAGAACCGGAGAATAACGAAGGTGGCGATACGACATGTACCTTAAATGGTGCTGCCGCAAAGGCAATACAAGATCCAAGTCAATTTGTTGGACCAGGTAATGGCGAGCTTTCAGAGCACATCATGATTGACAGTGTGGATATTACAAGATTTGATGGCTCAACATCATCAACGGAAACATTTGTTAACCCGCTTCCTGATAAGAGCCTCAAGGCACTTGTAGATAGCGGCATTACTCCTTCTGCTGAACTGGGAGAGGGGGAAACTGTTGAGGTAACAGTTCATTGGTCACTTCCCGAAAGTAGCAATGACAACGTCTACATGACTGACGCTGTGGTTGTTAACCTTGTAGCTACATTAACACAAAATGTAGACAATCAAGTACACAACAACTAGTATTTTTATGGAGCGGAAGAGCTCTTCCGCTTCTCTTTGGGCGATTGAATCTTGTAAAGATTGAATTTCCAAAGGGGATATTGTTGATGGAGAGAGTGTTCTTTGATGATGTGATTAGTGCATGAGTAGTGTAAAAAAAGTAGGAAAGATTATTGAGTGGACGGTTGTTGTGTTTGCAGGCGGGCTAATACTCTTTATGGGTGCGATGATTGCCCTGCCACACTCTGATTATCACCTACTCATTATTCGCTCCGGTTCCATGGAGCCGACGATAAAG
This sequence comes from Candidatus Moraniibacteriota bacterium, assembly GCA_027031495.1. Lineage (GTDB taxonomy): Bacteria > Patescibacteriota > Minisyncoccia > Moranbacterales > JALVQA01. The sequence goes on along the minus strand of JALVQA010000013.1, from coordinate 67,091 downwards.
ACAGGGAGCATCGTTATTGTGCGCAGACAAGCAACATATGCGGTTGGCGATGTTGTTACTTTTCATGACAAAGAACGCGATCTGGTGACACATCGTATTGTACGCAATGATGGTGATGTGTACACCACCAAGGGTGATGCGAATAATACAGCAGACATGGATGCGGTGCCACACAGTGCGGTAAAGGGGGTGGTTGTGTTGTCGCTGCCGTATCTCGGTTATGTGATAGCATTTTTGCAGACGAGGACGGGTGTTGTTCTATGTGTTCTGGTGCCGGCGCTGTATGTCACGATTTCTGCGATTTTAAAAATAAGAAAGAGAGCAATAAGGGGTAGTGAAAGAAAAGGGGAGTAAACTACTAAAAGTATATGATGGTGCCATATAATATAAGACATGTGAAAAAGAGTATGAAGAAAGGATACTGTAGTCAAAAACATTGTGAGAAACTTCTAAAAGTGGCGTTAAAGACACTGCTGAGTGGCGCTGCTGTTTTTGTGTGTGTAAGTGCGCTGAGTACAGATGTGCACGCAGCATACATTGATCATGAAACAGCTACCGGGAGCATAGGTGCCAGCAGTCTTGATATGAAAGCAACGAGCCAGGATGCAGGATTGCAATTGTCGACAGTTGCCGAGAATATGGTGCCGGGTGACAGTGTTACGCGAACGGCAAAAGTGGAGAATGTCGGTGGCGTTGATTTTCATTACAATGTTGTCTTTGAGAAAGTTGACGGTGATGATGCATTGTGTGAAGCGCTGAAAGTTGAAGTGCAGCGGAATGGTAGTGTTGTGTATGATGGAGGCCTTTCTGATTTAGATAGTGAGACGCATATGTTGGCGGTGGATGCGCACGATGAGTGGATTTTTACAATCACCGCACCGGACGATACACCTCTAAACGAAGAGTGCTCTTTTAGATTTGCTTTTACAGCATGGCAGACAGAATTTGACAATCCTACAAGTGGATGGGTTGATGGAGAAACTATTGATGATAACACTATTCATACAGGCATCCCAACACCTGTTCAGACAGGATATAACGAGAAAAACAGCAGTAGTGATGATCCTGCAACGCCACGTGATCCGAATGAATTCGCATGTATGGGTGGTGTAACACATATTAATGCTATATCAATCCACTGGACGGATGTTGCGCATGGCAATGCGAAGATCAAGTACCAGCGACAGTATAAGAAGGAAGGTGCATATGGTTGGCGTGGTAGCGAGATTTACACACACCCATACACAAATTACAGAACATTTGGTGGTAACCCTGGACATGATGGGACATACGGCTCACGTGTACGTGCATGGTTTGATGAGGATAATGACAACGTTGTAGACGCCGATGAGCCCGTTTCTGAGTGGAGTAATGAATGCTCTATTACGTATGATGGTCCGCCGGCACGTCCAACAGGATTGCGTCGCATCGCACCGCATGAGGGTAATAAAGTATATGAATGTGGTACTGACGATCGTCCTGTATACTCAAAGATTCAAAAGATGTGGCCTGATTGGGATGATAATACAGAACCCGACTTTGACCACTATGAGTACACGTCGTTTAATGCGCCGGACGGTTCTATTGGCATAGAAAAGAGAGTGTTCACTGATTCAATATTCCAGTACAATGGTGTGTGGTTGCCACATGAGGGCACGTACGGCTTTGCGGTGCGCGCCGTGGATACAGCCGGCAATAAGTCAGCATGGGCAGTGAGTGACGAGTCGCTAGACGGTAGCTGTCAAGTAACATACGATGCTACGGAGCCAACATCCACTATTAGCACACCGGTTGAAGGAGTATTCTATCAAAATACGAGCATTACTATTCAGGGGCAGTCAGTGGATGCGCTCAGTGGTGTTGATCATGTTGACCTATCGTATGCGCCTTACGATGAGAATACGGATACATGCGATCCTTCTGGCGTTGGTTACACGCACATCGGAACAATTTCCAATCCAGATGCCGACGATCCTAATAACAACACATCTTTTACGTGGAGTTATTCGTGGACGCCGTCGACAGATGGTACGTACTGCATCAAAGCAAGTGCGACGGATAACGTTGGCAATAGCGAGCACAGCCCGATTGTAAAAGGTATAACATACAGGCGCATTGCACCGGCCTTGGCAATCTTGCGCTTTGATCCAAACGAAATAGATACGACAGACAGTGAGCAGACAGTTGATGTATACTTTAAGACCGCAAGTGATAGTCATATTGGCGGGCCGTCTCGCACAAGTTCTGTACCGTCATACATTCTCTTTGTATCACCGTCCGGTAACAAGTCTGTGACTGCGCTCTTGCAAGATGCGACTGCCGAGGGCGACGGTGTGTATAAGGCGAGTGTTACTTTCCCACGCGATGCTGAGCAAGGTGAGTGGGTATTGCGTCGTTTCTTCTTGGTGGATGATAATGGCAATTATGCGCAGTGGCTGACGGATGATCTCTTGCGACAGGAGCTTCCGGTGACAATTTACAATGGCGTGTCCGCTTCAGTGGATACCGAAGCGCCGATTCTTGAGAGTATTTCTATCGCACCACATGATGTGAATACTGATTATGGGCCACAGACAGTTACTGTAAGAATGCATATAACAGATAGAGGAACAGGTCTTGATACAAGCACGTACTCTGGAACAAAGTTTATTATTGGTAATGCGGGCACATATCAAGATGGCAGAATAAACGCGGTTGAGAAATTTATCAGAGATGAACATCGTACTTCCGGTACACAACAGGATGGTAAGTATGAAATCACCGTTGATATACCACAATGGGCAGCACAAGGCGAATGGACGTTTACGTATATTGCGCTTACCGACAACATGGGTAATACAAGGAGATATGAGGTAGGTGACCTGGGCGACTTTGGTGATCTAATTGTTACTAATCATGCAGAATCGCCTGCAGATACACAGCACCCGGTACTTGAGGACGCAACAACAGTCACACCGATGGTGATTAATACAGAAGATCATGTGCAAGATGTAACTGTACAATTTCGTGTGACGGACAATATAACAGGCCTTGCTGCCGGTGATGGCTATGCCACATACCGACCGTATCTTATGTTCTATCCTGTGGGAGGTGGCACCGGTCTTCGTTATCCAATTACAGATGATGATCGTACAAGCGGGACAGATCAGGATGGTACGTACAGCATAACGGTGACATTCCCACGAGGTGCGCGATCAGGTGAGTGGATGTTAATGTTCTATCTCCCTGATTATGCCGGGAATGTGGCGGTGTATAGTGATTATCTGAAAATTACTAATAAAGCGATGGTGTCTGATACTGAGGCGCCGGTGCTTGAAGCATTTGACTTTACGCCAAAAGTAGTTAATACGGTTGACGGCGCAAAAGAAATTACCTTCACAGCACGTGTACGTGACGACATGTCTGGTCTTGATGGCATGAATGTTGAAATAGAAGCAGCAAATGGCGAGGAGGATGGTTTTCTGCATATCAATGGAGCAGACTGCACGCCAACCGGCACAAGTGGTGAAGTTGAGTGTACCGGTAGCATTACCTTAAGAAAGGGGTCTTACCCGGGAACGTGGACGGTTGTGGATGTGTGGCTCGGCGATGTTGTCAGCAACGCGCGCCAGTATGAAACGCGAGACCTTGTAGATGCCGGTTTTCCAACAGAGATTGAGAATACACAGGTTGTACTTAACGAATTTATGCCACAGCCGGCAGTAGGCAAGGAGTGGGTAGAGCTTCGCAATATTAGCAATGATAATGTTGACGTTGACGGATGGTATATTGCTGATAGTAATGGTCAGCAGAGAGTGATTGATGTTAAACACACAAACACTGGTTCAACAACTATTGAACCGGGTGAGCGTCTTGTTATACAAAACTACAGAAGCTTCTACCTTAACAACAACGGTGATGCTGTAAAACTCTTTGATAATGAGGGTAATCTGGTTGATGAATACGAGTACGATGCTGATGCTGTAGAGGAAGGAAAGTCTATTGCACGCGACTGGGATCATGATGGTGCATGGGTAGATCCGATTCCAACACCGGGCAAAAAGAATAATATCAGCAACGACAAAGATGAGATGCGAGCGTACTATAAAGAGCATTGCTTTGACGAGAGTGGTGCACCGCTGTGTAGCAAAGATTTCATGAAGAAGTATGACTTGTTTGATGAGCGTCAAGAAGAAGGTGATACACAGCGTGTCTTGAAGACGCGTCAAGCAGATCATGAAGTGGGAGAAAAAGAAGCAGCTGGTGGCGACATGCATGAAGATGGTGCGCAAGATGCGTCTGCTTCTGGTAGTGACGATAAGAAAAAAGATGGTCAAGAAAAGCATGACGGTGTTGCAGGTGATACGCATGATGCGACAGATAGCGCCGGCGTAGCTGATACCGAAACAAAAGGTGATGTGACAGACAAGAGTGATGATAAAAACGGTGGCGATAAAGAAAGTGGTGACAAAAAAGAGGGTACTGACGTCGCAGGTGCACACGATGAAGGCGGTGTGGCAACAGGCGCTACAAAGGGTGATGAGAAGAGTGACGACGAAGACGCGGACAAGGAGGGTGGTAAATATGGTGATAGCGCTAACAGTGAGAAAAAAGATAAAGATGGCGGGAATGGCACTGACGCTGATAACAAGAAAGCACAAGACGATGAACGAGAAATGCAAGAAAGTATGAAAGAGAAAGATGGCGAGAAGGAGGTAGACAAGGGTGCTGAGAAGAGCGATAAGAAAGAGGCTCGGAAAAAAGAAAAGAAAGAAGAAGAAAAAGACGGTGATAATGAAAGAAAGGAGAATAAGTCAAATAAGGACAAGGCCGGTCAAAAGGTAAAATCACCAGAAAAAAAGGAAGAGAAAGGTCTTGATGAGAGCAAGGATGACGGTGATGTGGATCGTGATGGAAATGATGGTGACGATCAACAAGCACCAAAATTGGTTGACGGCGTCGTAGCGCCGGGATCAGAGAGTGTATAGTATATAAAAAAGATAAGCGTCCTAATTTAAGAAAATAGTACTGTAGTTTATGCAACAGGGTATCAAAAAAGTAGTAACGTTTTTTGCGGCTATAGCGATGGTGTTGGGTATGGCGTCCACCGTGTCTGCCGAGGTTATCATTGACGTTGATTGGCATGGTGACAAAAATGCGATAGTTAATGAGAAGAATATGAAGCCCGGTGACAGTATAGTTCATGATATTACTGTCAAAAACGTTGGTGAACCACAAGATCTCTATTTCAAAATTGAAGACCTAAAGAATAAGAAGTTTGCAAGTCAGCTCAAGGTATACCTTATTGATAAGAGCTCCGGAAAATATTATATCGGTGGCAGTGGCGACAGATTCACGCTTGATGAGCTTTATAAGGAAGGCAGTGTTTTTGTGGAGCGATTGGAGACCGGCGAAAAAAATCGCTATACTTTGAAGATAAAGTTTAATGAAGACGCCGGTAATGAGTTTCAGCGACAAAAGACATCCTTTGATATAAGGTTTGGTTTTAAGGGTAAGCCGACGACAACAACTGCGCCACTACCACTGCGCGCCGGTCAGATTGCTGGTGGTAATCCGGCACCGGCAGGTGAAGTGCTTGGTGCTGAGACGGAAAGTGACGGCGAAGAGACGATAGATACAAATGGTACTGTTGCCGGTAGCGAGGCGACGAGTAGTGACAGTACGAGCGGGGAAGTGCGTGGCGCACAGTCATGTAGCAATCTCCTCCCATGGTGGCTATGGGTTCTCTTCCTCGGCGCACTCTTTGGTATAAATGCTGCCGTCATACTCAAGCGCATGCAACGACGCAATGCTCTTGTGATAAGTGTTTTAGCACTTGTGGGTGCTCTCGTGGCATGGTATTTCTTTGATAACTGTCGTGTATATTGGTGGTTCGTTATAGGAAGTCTCATTATAACTGGCGGTGGCATTGTCTTGTACGGTGTAAGTGCGCAAGAGCGTGGTGCTGAGAAAGCATAAGAGAGGTATGCATATTGTGCAATTGTCTTTTTGTGCGTAGTATGGATGGTATGAGGAAAACATTTTTTATACGCACATTTGGGTGTCAACAAAATGTAGCCGATTCTGAGCGCGTGGTAACATATTACCGCGCGCGTGGCTTTATGCCGACTGATGATGTGGATACTGCAGACATTGTGGTAATAAATTCATGTATGGTGCGTGAAATGGCTGAGGAACGTGTGTATGGCTATATTCACAACATCAAAAAAACACGTACGAAACAGGGACGGCCACAACCACACTTTGTGCTTACGGGATGCATCGTTGGTGCCGCAGCGCGTGAGCCGAGTGGGAAGCTGGCACGAAAACTGTCGCGACGCATCCCTGATGTAGAGCTTCTACCGATTGAGGATGTTGGTTTTGAATACATACCGGAGCGACAGGAAAATAATACGCGCCATGCGTGGGTAGTGATTTCAAGCGGTTGCAATAATTACTGTACATTTTGCATTGTGCCGTTCGCACGCGGACGTGAAGTATCACGTCCATATGATGAAATTATTGCTGAAGTGAAGCAATTGGTTAAAGACGGGTACACGAGTGTGACGCTCTTGGGGCAAAATGTTAACTCTTATGGCAGTGATCTTGTTCTCGCAACAAAGAAAAATATGACGGAGGAGGAGGGTGCTCAATATGTTTTGCCGAATGGGACAGCGGTTTTGCCGGTATGGGTTTCACACCTTGGGCGCACACGCATTCCAACGCTTTTTCCGTATCTCTTGGCGGACGTTGCACAAATACCCGGCATAAAGAAAGTGACATTTACAAGTTCCAACCCGTGGGATTTTTCTGACGAATTGATTGATGTAATCGCACAGCATAAAAATATTGATCGGCTCTTGCATCTACCGGTACAGGCCGGAAGTACAAAAATCCTCAAAAAAATGAACCGCTGGTATACGCGCGATGATTACATTGCACTGACTGACAAGATAAAGGAGCGTGTGCCGGGTGTGCAGTTCATTACGGACATTATCGTTGGTTTTCCCGATGAAACGGAAGAGGATTTTCAAGAAACGGTAGCGATGGTGAAACGTGTTGGTTTCGTAAAAGCATTTATTGCGTGCTATTCGCCGCGCCCGGGTACGGCGGCGACGCGTGACATGGAAGATACAATTCCATGGAAAGAGAAGAAGCGTCGCTTCCATATCATCAATGACCTTACAAATCGCGCACATCGCGGTATTGCCAAGACGCAGGATTGGATTGCTACGCGCGAGAAAAACCGCGTACCTGACAGTGTGGACGCCAAGTAACATTGCTGTACTATTTTTTACACTTGATCTTTGTGCTTTTTTGTTTTACACTGCGACTGGTTCTTTTGTTTTGCAAGGAGGTGTGCCGATGGGAACAAACATACTGCCGCTGTATCAGGAGGAGTCAGTACAAGTAGATAATCTCTTTTTTCTCACGCAATTGCGAGAGGGGCAGTGTGCGTGCAGAAAATTGTGCCGTTACAAAAACGGCTTTACTGTAATGCCCGGTATAGGGTGTGTGAAATTTTTTGGACTAGCGCAGACGCCACTAACGCCAAAAATACTATACCCAGGTGTGCACATATTGACTACCAGTGGAGTATATACGATTAATCGTTGTACGACGCTGAGAGCGTGCTTCACTACACTGGGTGTATGTGTTGTGTATGTCTGGTAGATAGAACAAATTCAGAGGGCACGTATAAACACGTGCCCTCGTTTTTTATAGACATGGTACAATGAAAAAATGATCCGTATGTAAAAATCAAAAAATATGAATATCATTTTTCACGGCGCGGCACATGAGGTTGGCAAAAGTTGCATTGAAATAGAAAGTGCCGGTGCGCAGTACCTTCTTGATGCCGGTGTAAAATTTATTCAGGGTGGCGTTATTTATCCGGAATTTTTAGATCGTATCAGTAAGGTGGATGCGGTTTTTTTGTCACATGCGCATATGGATCATGCTGGGGCGTTACCGTTTTTTGAGCACAAAAAACTTGACTGTCCCATCTACACAACGCCAATGACGTGGAAGATTGCAAATCTTTTGCTGGAAGATGCGTATCACATCGCACAGCTGTCAAAAATGCATCCTGCCTACAAGAAACGTGATATTCGGCGTGCAACACGCGACGTAAAAAACGTGGAGTATGATCACGAATATACAACACCGGATGGCAACGTGCGTTTTCGCTATCTCAATGCTGGGCATATCCCGGGCAGTGCATCTATCTTGCTTGAACTTGAAGGAAAGCGCATATTGTATACAGCGGATATGAGCTCTGAGCCGACGCGCTTGATGAGTGCATCAACAATTATGCAACAGATGATTGCTATGACGCACACATGGGGTGCGCCACTGGATGTGCTCATTGTAGAGACAACTTATGGCAATCGTGAACACCCGCCACGTGCAGAAACAGAAAAGAGATTCTTGACAGCTGTGCGCACGGCGCATGCACGTGGTGGCAATGTGCTCATACCGGCGTTTGGCGTGGGACGGGCGCAGGAGATTTTACTTATTCTTGCACAACTACCACAGCATATACCGATTTATCTTGATGGAATGGCGCGCAAAATTGCACAGGTGATTATACATGATGACGATCCATACGTACGTGCGCGTGACGCACTCAAAGGAGTAATGCACCGTGTAAATATTGCGACACGCCAAACACGCGAGGCAATCGCTGACGGACGCGGTGCTGTGATTGTTTCAACATCCGGCATGCTACAAGGTGGTCCATCGGTCTTTTATACGGAAAGAATGTATACGCGACAGGATAGCACGATTATTCTTACAGGATACCAGGTGGAAGGGACGCGCGGACGTTCACTGTGGGAAGATCGCCTCTTCTATCGTCACGGCAAGGCATTTTCCGTTTCATGCGATGTGCAAAAGTTTGATTTTAGCGCACACTACGGCATGAGCGCAATTCATGAAACAATTGAGAAAATTCCGCACAAAAAATTGATCTTGCAACACGGCGATCATAGCGCGCTTGATGCCGTTGCGCAGTACGCACGTACGCATGTCTCAAGTGATATATATACGCCGTACATCGGTGATGTAATAAGCGTGTAAATAGAAATACACGAGATGAACCTTAGGCGCATAAAGATCATTATTGTCAGTGTTGTATGTGTGTTAGGGAGTGTTTTTGTCACCACACACACATCATTCTTCAATAATTCTCCTACTGCAAAAAATGCACAGCAGCAACGCGAGCGCGCGCACGTTGCATACGTTATTGATGGTGATACAGTCGTTTTGCGCGATGGGCGGCGTGTGCGCTACATTGGTATTGATGCACCGGAGACTGGCACTGGCTATACACACACGAAAGAATGCTACGCGCAGGAGGCAACAGCGCGCAATCGTGCACTTGTCGGCGGTAGAGATGTGACGCTGGAGCGAGATGTGTCGGATGTTGATAAATATGGACGGCTTTTGCGGTATGTTTATGTGGATAATGTTTTTGTTAATAAAGCTCTTGTAGAAGAGGGTTTTGCTAAGGCGCGGCGATACAGGCCGGATATAAAATATGCACGTATCTTAGAAAGTGCACAAAAAAATGCACGCGCCGCACAACGTGGTTTGTGGGGCACGTGCCAAAAAGAACGCTGATGATGTTTATTTTTGCTGTCGCTCTCTTTTCTTACGTAAGTAGCGAGCAATAGCGATAACAGGGTAAGCGTATGCGCGCGGATCCGTGCTATAATTATACTTTTTAAGCGCATCAACAAGCGATCCTGTCTCATGAAATGTGCGTGCAAGGTAGCCGGTACCGCTAGCGATATTAAGCGCAGTGTCCATTATGGTAGAAAGTGTTTTAAGTGTCGTTTTTTCATCGTAGCTCAGGCTGGCAATCGCCTTTTTATCGTTAGTTTCAATAATTCTGTGAATTTTTTTTAAGGTTTCTCTGTCTGTAACAAGATGATCCATTACCCCGCGTCCTACATCACGTGCGGCGATTGGTGAGACACCCATATATCCGGCGCATGCACTGTTAAGATTAAGCGCTGTACGCATACCATTTGATTCCATCGTGATTACAGCGCGGATGAGATCCTTTGGGATGCCATATTTTTTACTGAAAACACTGATAAATAAATCAGCGGAAGAATCCTTTTCTAGACGCTTTTGTGTTAAGTTAGCACGCCTGTAGAGCTTTTCAAGCTCCCTCTCACTCAATCCATCAATGGGAGTGTTTGCCAATTGTTCTCTCAGAAGCGCGCGTTCTTGCTCTGTCAATCTGACTGGTTTCCGCCATCGTTCACGTTCTTTTACATCTCTGTACCTCTGTGTGTTCATGCGAGCTCTTGTCTCACTGTCAAGATCTTGCTGTTTTTCTCCTGTTTTCTCTACTGGCTGTGTGGGTTCTTGTGATGACATGCCGGCACGGCGAAGTGCTTCATCACGAGAGTAAGTTTCACCGGTTTTTGGGTCAGTGTACTTAAACTCACAATTTTTACCATTTTCATCACAAACATATATTTCCACGTACCCGCGCAGTAAATTAATAGGGCAAACCTCTCCTTCATTGCTACTGTCAATGCGGTCTAATGCGCGCACACTCTTTGGAAGTGCGCCGACAAGTACAGCGGCACCAAGCGCGCCTACGAAACGACGACGTCCTTCGTCAATATGATCTTCTTTTGGTACATCCTCTTTTTTGCTATCATCTAGCATGCGCTGTCTGTACATACGCAATCTGTCACACACGGTGTGATAGGATGACCCAACGTTTTCGCGCATCGTTGCAAGAGCTGTGCGTATTCTTTCTACGACTGGCTGCTGTTCTCTCTCACGTGGATCTGTCGTTTCCTGTCTATGTGGTGACAACAGCGCTTCTTCTGGTGAAAATTTCATGGTAATTGCAATGATAATATATATTACAGTCTTTACTATATAAAAACATAAAAAGTACATTTTGTAAAGAGTTTTGTATGATATAATGATATACGCATAAATATAGATACGTATGACACTTCTAGAGCGACTGGTGACATGGCAACAACAACAAGCGGCACGCGAGGGCGTTGAGCCGTTTCGTGTATTGCCATACAAAACACTTGTTGAGCTTTCGCATGCTGTGCCACGCAATGAACAAGAACTTCTTGGTATAAAGGGTATTGGTGCGATTAAAGTGCGTCGCTATGGAGCGGCACTTTTGGCATTACTTAATGATGAGAACATGACCTCGCCCATGCGTGCGACGCGCACGTGCGATGATATACAGACAGTTCCACTTGAATCGGTTGCGCATAACGCTGAAACAGGCGAGGTTCTTGCGTCGCCGGAAGAAACAACATTTTCTGTGGGTGATTTTCTCGGTGCTCTCAACATGTTGATGGCGGCACATTTTCAACACGTGCGCGTGCGTGGCGAAGTTGTTGACTACAGACGCAATCATACGGGGCATGCATACTTTCACATCAAAGATGCAACGGGTGTGATGCGCGTGACAGTCTTTCGTAACGCTTACGAACTCTCTGGTGTGGAGCTTGCCGATGGGATGGAAGTAATTGTGACGGGACGTCCGCAACATCACGCGCAGTACGGCTTTAGTTTTATCGGCGAGACAGTAGAACTTGCCGGTGAGGGCGCGCTAAAAAAGGCGTATGATGCCCTAAAGGAGAAATGCGCCAAAGAGGGACTTTTTGCACCTGAACGTAAACGTCCAATACCAGATTTTGCAACACGCATTGGTCTAATTACGTCACGTGATGGTGCGGCGATCGGTGATTTTATGACAAATCTCGGCGCACACGGCCTGCATATACGTTTTGTGCACAGTGCTGTTGAGGGACAACATGCAATACATGAACTGATAGGTGCCATTCGCATGATGCATGCGCTGGCACAGCGTGGTGACATTGACGTACTTGTCGTTACGCGTGGCGGCGGGTCGCTGGAGAGTTTGCAAGCGTTTAATAACGAGAAAATCGTACGCGCACTTGCCACTTTTCCCGTGCCGGTGATTGCTGGCATTGGGCACGAGCGTGACGAAACATTGACAACGCTTGTGGCGGACGTTGGTGTTTCTACACCGACAGCTGCGGCAAAGGCACTATGTGTGTCGTGGACACAGGCACGCACACACGTACGGCAAAGACAATATGATCTGTTCAATGCGTATGACACTGTACTCACAAATACGCGCAATCACATAACACATGCCGCGACAGCATTGACGCAACGTTTTAGTGATGTGCTGGCGCGTTATACACGTGTGCAACAAAGGTTTGTGCAGTGTATTTTTGTGTATGCACAAGCGATACGTGCACGGCGAGAGCATATTGTACGTGTAGCGAAGTATCTGTGTACTGCGCAGAAGCAACTGCTACGTCGTGCGCATGCACATATAGTAACGATAGAAAAAATGCTTATGATGCATAATCCACAGAGACTTCTTGCGCGCGGGTATGCAATTGTGCGCGGTCAGCGCGGTGTTGTGCGTCACGTTGCAGATGTCTATAGTGGCGAAGAGTTGAATGTCCAACTGAGTGATGGTACAATAGTGGTAGTTGTGAGTCGCAAGCGGTAAACTATGAATAATAAAACAGTAAACAAAAAGATCAATTTGACAGAAGCACTTAAAGAACTGGATGCAATTGCAGCATGGTTTGAGGCGCACGATGATGTGGATGTAGAGGAGGGGCTCATGAAGATCAAGAAGGGTGCGGAGTTGATTGCGCAGAGCAAGAAGCGCCTTGGTGAAGTGGAGAATGCTTTTGAAGAAATCAAAAAACAAATCAATGAAGAGTAGTATGCGTCACATTCTTGGAAGTCTATCTCTTGCACTCACAGTGCTTGTGAGTGGCTTTGTGTTCCTCGTGCCACAGAGTGCACATGCAGAGGCGTACTGTGTAAAAACAGATGTTTCACTGTTCTGTTACGCACAAAAAGAACAATGTAATAGTGCTACATGTCAGAAAGTTGATGATCAGCGTGCTTTTGCAGAAAAGGAGGGAATGAAATTTTGCAAATTTATAGACAATGGGTTTGCGTGTTATCAATCTGCTGATCTGTGTAATGATAGCAAATGCATAAACATATTTGAAGCTGATGCACATGCTAAGGAGTATGGAAAGCCGACCGGGGAGGTATGGTGTAACAATGCTATGGCTTCTGGAAGGTGTTTTGACACTATTAAAGAATGTGAAAACAGTGGTGTAGCAGCAACGTGCGTAAAACAAACTGAGGCATATTGTTTTAAAGAAGACAGCGCTATTAACTGTTTTAAGGATCTTGATAGCTGTAAAAGTTATGGGTGGACTCATACTACTGGTTTTAACTCAAATGATTGCACGTTTGTTGATGTTTCAAAGAGTAAAAACTTGAGAGAAGGTGTAGAAAAAGCTACAGGTATCATTGTTAATTCAACAATCATTCTCAATGGCCGTTACGATTATGAGCCGTTGGAGAGTATGTTCATCAGTAAGGAAAATGCAAAATTGCCAAATTTCCTTAAGTTTATCTTTAATGTTGGTATTGCAATTGTTGGCTTGGCAGCACTTTTCATGATGACGATTGGTGGCATTACGTATATTTTTAGCGCCGGCAATCAAGCGACGGCCGGTAGCGCAAAGAAAATGATTACGGATGCAACACTTGGTCTTCTTCTTGCATTCTTTTCGTGGGTCATTCTCTTTACGATCAATCCCGACCTTGTCGGTATTGCGGAAAATCTTGAGAAACTTACTGCTGTTTCCGATGATATAAGTCGCGAGAGAGCTGCCGGCGGCACAGGCAATGCCAATGCCGGCGGCACAGGCAATGCCAATACTGGTGGTGATACGGTGGTCCCTTCTACACAACTTGAAAATGGCACAAAACTTGCAGAGCATGGTCTTCCAGTGAAGAGAGGTGCATGTAAGGGTGACGTAAATGACTGTGCTGTCAATTCGGTTCTTGCGGCACGTCTTGAGGGTTTAGAAATGAAATTAGACGAAGAGAGTATTGATTGGCATATTACAGAAGCATGGCCACCGACAGTTAAGCACTATGATAAATGTCATCAAAATGGAACGTGCATTGATGCGAACTTCACCGGTGGGACGCAACCAACACCGGAAAATATTAAAAAATTTATTGAGGCCGCAGAAAAAGCTGGTTTACGTCCTGTGTATGAGGTTAAAACTAAGAAAGAGGCTGAGGCGCTTATCAAAGCGGGCGTGCCACGGAAAAATGTGATAGGTACAGACAAGAGAGGTAATGATCTTGGTAATCATATATCAGCGCCACATTTCTCAATATATATGAATTAGTTATTTTGTTTTAAAAACGCATTTTATTATGACAAACTATACGAAAAAAGAATCTCACGACGTCTCCATTCTTCTTGCCGGACAGGCCGGACAGGGTATTATGACAATTGAGAAGATTCTTACGCGTGCGTTTAAAGAGGAAGGTTTTTCCGTTTTTGCGACGCGAGAGTACATGTCACGCGTACGTGGCGGTGTCAACAGTACGCAAGTTCGCATAGCTGATGCGTCGATTGCTGCGCCTGTGGAGCGTGTTGACGTGTTCGTTGCACTTGATGGACACGCATTTGAGCGATATTGTTCGCGTTTAACGGATAAGACAGTTATCATCGGTGACAAACATGTGGCGGATATGTGTCAGTGTTCTGCGGCGTGTAAAAACATTGTAACTATTCCGCTACGTGAGATTGCTAGTGATATTGGACGAAGTGTTTATGCAAATACAGTTGCGGCGGGCGCAATTCTTGCGCTACTTGATGTGCCATTAGATGGTGCGCGTGACGCGTTGCAGACGCTTTTTGTGAGTAAGGGGCAGGATGTTATTACGCATAATATTACAGCTCTGGAACGTGGGTACAAACATGGTTCTCATGCGGTGTTCTCGCAAAATATTCAGATTGACACTGTTGCCCGTACGCAAAAAGAAGATAACAAAAAACATGTTTTTATGGCAGGTTATGAGGCGGTTGGTCTTGGCGCGCTTGCCGGTGGTGTTGATTTTTGTACATCATATCCAATGTCGCCGTCAACGGGTGTATTGACGTATATCGCTCAACACGGCAAAGAATGTGGTGTTGTAGTAGAGCAGGCAACGGATGAGATCGGTGCGATAAACATGTCACTTGGTGCATCGTATGCTGGTGCACGACCGATTATTACAACGAGCGGTGGTGGCTTTGCGCTGATGGAAGAAGCGGTTTCCCTTGCTGCGATGACGGAGACGCCGGTGACAGTGCACATTGCACAGCGTCCGGGACCGGCAACAGGTTTGCCGACACGAACAGCGCAGGAAGATCTTAATCTCGTCCTCCATGCGGGACATGGCGAGTTTGCGCGTGCAATCTTTGCACCGGGGACGACGGCGGAAGCGTTTGTCTGTACACAGCGTGCGGTTGCGCTGGCAGATGCATATCAAATACCGACATTTATTTTGACAGATCAGTATTTTATGGATTCACTTGCGCTTGCACATGAGGATGATTTTACGTTTATGCCGATCAAGAAGCATATTGTGGAGACAGATCAAGGATATAAGCGATATGCTTTGACGGAAAATGGCATTACGCCACGTGGCATTCCGGGCTATGGCTACGGTTTTGTGTGTGCAGATAGTGACGAGCACGATGAAAGCGGCCATATAACGGAGGACCTTGATGTACGTGTGCAGATGGTGCAGAAGCGACGTAAACGTCTTGAAGCGCTTGCGCAAGAGGCATTGATGCCGTCGTGTAGCGGCGCGTGTGATGGGAGTGCAAAAAAAGCATTGATTGTGTGGGGGTCAAATCGCGCGGTCGCTCAAGAAGCGCTTGCGCATACGGAGAGAGACGATGTGATTGCAGTGCACTTTGCGCAAGTCTATCCGCTTAACCCACGTGTAAAAGAAATGCTCGACGGCTTGGAGAAAATTGCGGTGATGGAAAATAATGTAACGGGACAGTTTGCGGATCTTCTCGAGCGTGATCTGGGTATAAAAGTTGATACGCGTATCGCAAAGTACAACGGCGCGCCGTTTACTGTGGAAGAAGTTATAAATCATATTACACAACTATAATATATGCTTAATCAATCATTGCAAGAAAACGTATTTGACATGCCACCGCAGACAGATATTGCGTGGTGTCCAGGGTGTGGCAACTTTCCCATTTTACGCGTTATCAAAGGTGCATTGGCTGATGCCGGTGTTGATCAGCGCATGTTGACACTTGTTTCCGGTATTGGGCAAGCAGGAAAACTGCCGCAGTATCTCAAGTGCCACTATTTCAATGGTCTTCATGGACGTGCCTTGCCTGTTGCAACCGGTATCAAAGCTGCCAATCCCCACCTGACGGTTGTTGTTACAAGCGGTGATGGTGATGTGTACGGTGAGGGTGGCAACCACCTTATTCACACAATACGACGTAATCCTGACATTACTGTTCTCGTGCATGACAATATGATTTACGGACTAACGAAAGGACAGGCGTCACCAACATCCGAAGAAGGTCTTGTAACACCCATACAGCCACGAGGCGTCTATGTTGATCCGATCAATCCGCTTGCACTTGCGATCAGTCTTGATGCGCCGTTTGTTGCGCGGACAAGTGCGGGAGAACCGCAACATATGAGAGAAACAATCGCAGCTGCGATTGCGCACAAGGGTTTCTCGCTTGTTGATATATTTCAGCCATGTGTCGTTTTTAACAAAGTAAATACGTATCAATGGTTTAAGGAGCATACGTATTTTCTCGACGATGATTATGATCCAACTGATCGTATGGCTGCGTTTGCGCGTGCAACGGAAGAGGGTCGCTACGGCCTCGGCATTTTCTATCGTACCGATACACGTGCTGTCTTTGAGGATGAAGTCGGTGTTTATGATGATGATAAGCGTCCGCTCTATGAGCGCAAGCCACAGGTTGCGGCGGTTAAGGCGCTACTCGCAATGAAACGATAGAAGTATTTTATCTCAATAAAAAACGAATACATGCAGTATTCGTTTTTTGTTTTGCTGTCATGTATGCATTTCTCGTCAGATAAGGCCAAGCTCTGCTTTGGCACTATCACTCATCATTTCCGGATGCCATGGCGGATCAAATGTAAGATCAATCTCAACATCTTTAATGCCGGGTATGGCTTTGACAGCACGCGTAATATCTTCATGAATCGTCTCGTAGAGAGGACAGCCGATTGTTGTGAGTGTAATCGTAATGACAGCGGTAGTATCATCACGTATATCTATACCATAAACAAGGCCCATGTCCGTAATAGGGATATTAAGCTCCGGATCAATCACACGCGCCAGCGCTTCACGGACATGTTTTTTTAGCGTATCTTTGTTAGCTTTTTCCTCTCTTTTGTCCATGATAAAAAGCGTGACGTATTACACAATCTCTTCACCGGTGGAGACGCGTTTAATCTTGATGGCCTGAACAGGGCATGCGCGTGCAGAATCAATGATAGCTTCTTCGCTATCTTGATCTGCTGAGTCGAGAATGACAGCTTTGCCATCATTATCAAGCGCGTATGTGTGCGCTGCCATTGCGATACATGCACTTGCACCAATGCACACATCTTTATCAACGGTAATTTCAAGGTCGCCAACGACAACGGGGCCAAATGGCTTCTGTGGATCACGTGGATTCATATTTTTTACACTTCATTTTTTAGAGCTTTGTGCGCGGTCTCGAGCGCAAGGAGAGCGCATTTGAGACGCGCGGGGGAGAGTTCTGCTCCCAACAATTCCAGCATAGCAGACGCATCCATATTTGCCAAAACATCTACCGGTTTTTGCACGACATGTTCAAGAAGCATTGAGGCGGTCGCTTGTGATATGGCGCAACCCTCACCACTGAACGCCGCATCGGCAATGACACCATTGTCAACGCGCAAGACAATGTGCATTGTGTCACCGCACTGAGCATTATGTCCGTCGGCTACATGTGTTGGGTGTGTGAGTGTACCGGCATAACGCGGATTGTGATAGTGATCCAAGATGTTGTCCTGATAAGCATGCATAAGCTATTTTGATGTAAGGATTATGTGTGGAAAGGTGTGTTGCTGAAGGACGTGTGTCGTGGAATGTGGTGTGCTCTTGTTTGATGTGTTATCTGGATGAATAGGTTGCGTACGTCCTTTGAGAGAGAGGATATCTCTCTTTTGGTTAGATGTCCTTGTATTTTGGTGTGCGTGTGTGCTGCGACTGATAATGGTAGCACGTTTTGCTTTAGCATTAAAAGAAATGTCAATTGTTTCACCGGGGCGTGCATAAACGGACAGTTGCGCAACTTTCTTATCTTTTGAGCGCAATTTTTGCTTTTTGTGAAATTTATGATGACGACAACTCTCGTGGCATTTGTAGAAAACAATTGTATAAAGACCGTTTTTTGCATCGTCAAAAATTGCTTTCTTGCCAAATTCTATCTCAACATATGCACCATTGCGGTACATTATTGCCTTGTATTTATCGGGATTGCCATTGTGAATGGTGTAGCGGATGATTGTACCACCATGTGACAGAACCCATGCCGGTGGTCTATACCCTTCACCCCACCATGCTGCAGCACCAACGATGGATGGAATAAGTGTAGCAAATAGAAAGAGAAAAAATGTATATAACGTCATATTTTTCATAGGAGCGCATGTCACATAAATCTTTCTCTATCCTAGCATAAATAGTATTGCAGTCTAGTAAAAAGTGTAGTACCGTGAGAGTGTTGTTTTAGTTTAAGCTTCATGGCAAGGTATAAAAAATTGATAGCGTTAAAAGAAAAGCTAGTGCTTTTCTTCTGTGATGCCTACAGAAAAGTAAAAGATATCTTGCGTAATAACAACAGACTTCTACAGAAGTATCTTTGGTATGGCGTAGTGTGTGCAATTTTTCTTGTAGCGTTTATATGGATTATTTACAGCATATACACAATCACTCGCCTTACGCGAGAATTTGCACTTTTTCATACTGACCAGAAAGTTATTACATACAATGGGCGTACATTCGTACGTTATGATGAATCGCCGGTTGCAATGACGCTTGTGACAGACACGCAGTGCGATAAATGTAAGGCATTTCTTGAAAAAGTGCGCACGTATGTTGATGTATACGTACCAACGGCTTTTGTGGTTGGTGTGCGTGATATAGCAAGAGAGGATGATGTTCAGTGGGCACGCGAGCATGGTATTGTAGCAGCGCCGGCAGTTGTGTTTGACGATACGATTGTACAAACAAATTTCTACAAAAGGGCACGTCAATTTTTTATGCGAAAGGGTAATAGTGCAACTTTTTATCCATACAGCATGGCTGGCATTATACCACGGCACTACAAGAGTGCTCCGCCGACAGATAGTGGTATATCCATAGGCAGTGATGATGCATCTGTCACCATACACGCATTTATGGGATTGGACTGTGCTCTTTGCGCGACGCAGTATACAGTACTCAACGCTCTTTATAAAAAATACGGTGCGCGGAAACTGCGCATTGTCTACCACTTTGCACGGCAGACAGCACAAGCTGACGCACTCCATGCTGGACTTATATGTGCACATGAGCAGAAAAAAGCGCAAGCGTATATGGCGCGTATTTTTTCGCGTATTGTAGCATGGCGTGCGGTAAAAGATGCTGATGCTGTGCGTATGACGTATGCGCGTCTTAGCAATCTTGACCTAAATACTTTTGATGCATGTCTTGCTGATGAAAATACACTTTCTGCGTACATTGACACAGATGATCATCTCTTTAATCAATTCGGTGTAACAGCGGTGCCTGTACTCTTTATTGGGACGCAACGTTTTGATGGTGTACAAACATACAATATTCTTGCGAAAGAAATTGACACATCTCTTTCTAAGAGTGAGAAGTAGAGTATTTATTTCTGTGAAAGATTTTTAGCACATCTTTGAGGCCGTCGATAAACGCATCGATATCGGCGCGTGTCGTGTAGACACCGAAACTCATACGCACTGTTGCATGTGTATTAAGACATGTATGGAGCGGTTGCGCACAATGCGCGCCGGCACGTACGGCGATATTGTGCGTGCTGTTAAGAATATCGGCAATATCATGTGGATGAATGTGCGCAAGTGTAAGACTGATGAGACCACTGCGTGACTGTGGCGCTTGTGGACCATAGACCGTAAGAATGTCGTTATCAAAAGTGGTGTGAAGACGCGTAAGCGCGTATGTGGTAAGTGTGCGGTCATGTGCTTCTATATTTTCCATGCCAATTTCTTTGAGGTAGCGCACAGCGCGTCCAAGTCCGATCGCTTGTGCAATCGGTGGCGTGCCGGCCTCAAAGCAGTGAGGCGGTGCTTTAAATGTACTTGCTGTTTGCGTTACGGTGTGCACCATTTCACCACCTGTAAAGAGTGGCGAGAGTGTTGCAAGTGCCGATGATGTGCCGTAGAGAACGCCGATGCCGGTTGGCCCGTAAAGTTTGTGCCCGCTAAATGCGAGAAAATCACAGCCGAGGCGCTCTACGTCAAGTGTAATATGGGGCGCTGCTTGTGCTGCATCAACGACTGTAAGGAGTGACGGATTAATTGTTTTGACAGTTTGAATGATGTTGGCAGCGGGCGTAATGGTGCCGAGAACATTGGAAACAAAGGGAAATGCGAAAATGGCGGTATGTCTGTCAATTTTTGCGCGCATGTCATTCATGTCAATCTCACCATCCTTCGTAATATTAACAATGCGAAAATCGCAGCCGATGGTGTGCGCAAGTTGTTGCCACGGCACAAAATTTGCATGGTGATCCATTGCGGTTACAACGATGTTGGCACGGCGCGTAAGTGTGTGGGCAAGGCCGTGTGCAACTATGTTAAGTGACATGGTTGTACCTGATGTAAAAACAATATTATCAGCACGTGTGCCGAGAAAAGTGGCAACTTCCGTACGCGCGTTTTCATAAGATGCAGTTGCAGCTTCACTGAGATCATAGATGCCACGTGCGACATTGGCGCTGCAGTGCTCATAGTAGTCACGCACCGCCGCGATAACAGGTCGTGGTGTGAGCGCACTTGCTGCCGTATCAAGATAGATAAGTTTTTTGTGATGCCTGAGAACGGGAAAATCACGCCGTATATTTTCTAACATGGTGTTGCACTGTTACAAATGTATACTTTTAGGGTACGTGAGTATGGTATGAAAGTCAAAATGGACAGCTTGTAAAAAAGGAGTGTGCGCATTTATGCCACAAAAAGATATTCAATAAAAAGTATTTTTGGCAAAATTGCACAAAATAAAAGATGGTAGTATAATAGGAGTAAACAAGTCAACGCACTTGTATTGTCATAAAAAAGCAGTTCATTAAAAAAGCAAATAAGATTTTCTGGTGATGTGCCACGCAACAATATTTTTTGATTTTTTCTATCTTTGAAATCAAAAAAACGGTTGCATTACTTAAAAAACCAGAAAATACACAAAAAAACAGAGCTATAGTAAGTACTATAATGATATCTATGTAAGATTTGATGAAAGCGCTTTTTATACTTCTTTTCACTTTTTTCTTTTATCTTTCTTTTTTTTCTTACAATAAGATACGCTGCTCTGTCTTTTTATTGCTTTTAATTTTAGATACACGTTGTAGTATATGTGGCACAGATGTGCATCTTAATGTATTATAGAGATAGACTTTTTTACATAAACAAAAATATACTTTATGCAAGCAATCCTACAGCAATTATTAAAAATCGTTCTTACGCTCATAGCGTTAATCACGACGTATTTTGTGGGGAAGGGTGTTATTACACAGCCACAGCAATCAGATTTGCAAACGCACGATCAACTCCAGGCACGTGTCCAGGCGTTACAAAGAACGGTGCAGTCAATGGGTGTGCCAGTTGCACCGACAGCGCCATTAAGTACAACGACGAGTGTGGGTACGGATACGTCAACAACGAACGGAGGAGGGACCGGCAGTAACAATGTTCGTATTTCAACAAGGAGCTCTACCGGGGGCAGTAGTAGTTCTCTTGTTGCAATTGGCGGCGCAAACAGGATTGTTGTTGATACGGGTACAACACAACGCACAGCATCATCTACTATGGCAGACACGGACAATGTAGAGCCGCCTGTAATGGATGAGAGTATCTACGGTGCGGAGAACTATACGCCACAGCCGGAAGTGGCGGGAGCATTTTATGTCGCGCCAAATGGCTCTGATAGCAATCCCGGCACAAAAGACAAGCCGTGGGCAACGCTACAGCATGCAGCAGAAACACTAACAGCGGGGCAGACCGTCTATGTGCGCGATGGGACATACCAGTTGACAGAGCGCGTGGAGCCGAAAAACTCTGGCACACCGGACGCGTGGATTACGTTTGCCGGCTATCCAGGGGAAACGGTAATTCTGGACTTTTCTGGCAGAAGCGTTGCGCTTGATGATCGTGACTATGGTGCGATTCTTATCAGCAATGGGGTGAGCTATATTCGTATTGAGAATTTGCAGGTGCACAATGCACAAAGCAGTGGCATTTCTGTGTGCAGTGCACACCACGTGGATATTATCGGCAATACAACCAAACATACCTTTTCATCCGGCATTAACACACTGAGCATTGCCAATAACGGCTGTCAGAACCCGCATGATGTGCGCATCTTACACAATACGATTATCGGCGCGACGGACAACAGTATGGCAATGGCGGGTTATGGTGGTGGAGAAGCGCCGCATGAAGCAATTAGCACAATGGGTGTGCAAAATTTTGAAATTGCATACAATCATATCCACGACTCTCACAAAGAAGGTATTGACGTAAAAGAGAATAGTGGCAATGGTAAAGTGCATCACAACCTCGTAGAAAATATTGCGCGACAATGTTACTATGTGGACGCTGGATTTGGTGGACTGCATGATATTGAAATTTACAGCAACATCGGGCGAGGATGCGGCTTTATGGGATTTGCGCTGAGTTCTGAAAACCCCGATCTTGCAAAAAATATATCATTCCACCATAATCTCCTGTATAACAATGCTGGCAATGGCATCTATATCTCACGCTTTGGCGCAAATGGTCCACGTGAAAATGTTAAGATTTACAAGAACACAATCGTGCACAGTGGGCATGGCATAGATGGCGGATGGATTGGTGGCGGTCTTAACATCTATAGTGCTAATATTAAGAATGTTGCAATCCATGACAATATTATCAGTGACAGTGCAGACTTTCAGATTGCCTATGCAAAGGATCAATATGGTGGCGGTGAGGCGGATCTTCTTGCAAAGAATATCAAGATAGAAAACAACCTCATCAATGGTCCGCAAAATGGTGCACATAAATGGGACAGTGATATGGTGCCGTACGATGGCATTAACACGATTGTTGGCGATCCGCAGTTTGTCAATCCGGCGGCGGGGGATTTTCATCTCAAGGATGGTTCTCCGGCAAAAGGTGCGGCGACAGATGGTGGTAATATCGGTGCATTCTAACGTATATTGCAAGCATCGTCACTGCATTGGCATTCCTGGACAGTACCTGACAACAGGTATACAATAGACAAAAAGGGCTGTGGATCGTTGGCGCGTGAAAGTGGAGATAGTGGCATGTTGTTTATTAAACACCATACGACTATGTCTATTGAAACAGTTACACGCGCTGCAGCCACCAGTATAATTGTTGCGGTGCTTTTGTTTGGTGCGCATGATGCTGTCGCGAAAACCTTCCGCGCAGATCGCGTAGCTGGCACGTATATTGATTTTGCACACCAACATACGAGTTTTGCGTCGCGTCCATTTATTCTTATTGCGGATTATACAGATCCACACACATCTGAGCGAACGCTGGCGCACAGTTATGTTCGGTTTGATCTCGATGCCATAGAACGTCGCTCATCAAGTGATGTTGTGCGTGCTCGTCTCTACTTTCGTATACTGTCGCATATGGGGACAGATCATGGTCGTTTGCGCATCGCACCGGCCGCACATCCATGGAGTGATGGCACTGATGTAACATGGGCACATCAACCGGCTTCAGTTGTTGGTCATGATGTCATATCAGCGCCTTTAACATTTGACAGTGGCTGGCATTTTGTTGATATTACACCACTGATAAAAGAATGGTTGGATGGGCATGTCAATTTGTCAAATGGCCTCTCTCTTGGTCGTAGAGATGCCGGTTGGCTCATCGCAATTGATGATAATACGACACCAGCGTATATTACGGTAGAATACAGCAATACATTGCCTCTTGGCAGATTTCTTGGTGATATAATGGATATTGTGCCGGGCGTCGGCAGTGTCGAAGATGCAACTGGTGATGATGATGCGGATGAAAGTTCTGATGCATCTGACGATGGCGTTGCTCCGGAAGAAGATTCTGCTTTAACAGAAGAGGAAGAAAGTGATTCTTCTAGTGATGATACTGACGATGAATCTAGCACTGCCAGTGATAACGTTGACAGTGCTGATGAGACGGCATCAACTGTACAGCTGGTGCCGCTATCACCAATGGATGGAGAGCACATCAATAGTGTAACACCAACATTTCGTTGGCAGGCAGCTGGCACGGAGCATCTCGATAAAGTTGTTCTCGCAATGAAAAACATGACAGGTGTTGTGTTCTTTGATACGGAAGTGGATAAGGAAGCAGATCGCTACACACTCTCACGTGCGCTGTTGACACCGGGACGATGGTATCGGTGGTATCTCGTTGGATATCGTGATGGTGAGCAAGTGTTACAAACGGAGGAGCATGCTTTTATTATTGAAGAATCAGGTAGTAGCACAGAGAATGAACAGAATGTAACGCATAGCAATGGTGGAAGCGATGCGTCTGCGTCCAATGACGTATCTACACGTTCGTCATCCGAGGACAGTGCTGTACATACGGCACCAACGAGCGCGGTGACAGATACGCAGCAAAATACGTCGCAAGGTGCACAATCTTCTAGTGTGCAGAACTCTCGGCTACTTGTAGTATACAGACTTGTTGTCGTTGCACTCTTAGCGCTTATTGCCGCACTTCTTTGGTACATAACAACAGTGCGTCATCGCACCTCACAAGGAAAGAAGGCGAAGCGCTCACGTTCACACAAAGAACGTAAAGTGTCTGATGAGGATGATGCAGATAAGTAATGAGAAAGCATCGGTATTTATTTCGTTGTTCTAAGTGGTAATATGCGACAAAAATTCCTCCATACAGGTGCGGGGAGTTTTTGTTTTTGATGGTATTATGAAAGGTGTGAATGGTTATTATTGATTATGTAATTAAAGTGCAAGGAATATTATGACAAAGCCACTTGTTGCCGTATTGCGCGGCGGGCCATCAAGTGAATACGACGTTTCACTGCGCACCGGTGCTGGCATGCTCTCGCATATAGATAGAGAGCGTTTTGCGGTGCGTGATATTGTTATCCGTAAAGATATCACATGGACAAGTAATGGGAGAGTGTTTGCATCACCGCAAGAGGCTCTTGATGGTGTTGACGTCGCATTAATTGGTCTGCACGGCACGTATGGAGAGGATGGTACTGTTCAAGCGCTTCTTGATGAAAACAATATACCATATGTAGGTACGGGTGCGGCAGCATCGCGCATTGGTATGAGTAAGGCGCTTACACATGCCAAAGTAGTCGATGTGCTAAAGTCCCCTGTAGTAGTTGCACCGCGTTACGTCATCGCACAAGATATGTGGCGCACACAAGGAGATATGTGTATGACAACATTAAAGCATACTGTCGGTTTTCCGTGTGTGGTAAAGCCGGTACATGGCGGCTCCTCTTTGGGTGTGACAATTATACGCGATGATATAACTACTGATACAATTAAAAAATGTGAAGATGCTATTAGTGTGGTTGTGGATGATGGAGATGATGCTGTTATTGAGCGCTATAGCGCTGGTCGTGAAGTAACATGCGCTGTAGTGGAAGGGCTAAATGGTAAAGATATCCAAGCATTGCCACTTGTAGAAGTTGTACTTGATGAAAATCAGCCGTTCTTTGATTATGATGCAAAATACAGCGGTAAAACACGAGAGATATGTCCTGCAAGAGTAGATGCACAGACGAGGCGTGCTATCGCTAATGCGGCGATAACGATACATGCAACACTTGGTTTGCGCGATTACTCACGCAGTGACTTTATTGTTGGTGATGATGGTACTATTGTCTTTCTTGAAGTTAATACACTGCCGGGCATGACGCCGACGTCTTTTGTGCCACAAGCACTTGCAGCGATCGGTGTGTCGTATACAGCGTTTATTACACACCTTATTACGCGCGCATTGGATAGAGGAAAAAAATGACTAATAATTCTTAAAAGTTTATGGATGTTTCTTCTGTGCGGCGACTCTTGCATTCTTATGTCAACAAAGAACGTAAAGCAATTAATGAGCGTTTTTTCAAAACGGGAAAGGGATGCTATGGCGAGGGTGATCAATTTATCGGTGTACGTGTACCTGATGTACGACGTGTAGCGCGCCAGTATGTGAACATGTCTCTAGATGATGTGGAGCACTTGCTTCATTCTGCAATACATGAAGAACGCCTTCTTGCAATTATTATAGTTGTTATGCAGAGTATGCGCGCGCGACAAAGAGGTGATCGCAAACACCAGCGTGCATGCGTCGATTTCTACTTGAAAAACACACAATGGGTTAATAGTTGGGATTTGGTGGATGTCTCGGCACGGCAACTTGTTGGTTATGCAGTCTATGATAGCCTCAAAGAACGCGCACTTCTTACGCGTTTGGTAAAGTCGCCACTCTTGTGGGAGCGGCGCATTGGTATTGTCGCGTCATGGGCATTTATTAAAGAGGGAGATGTGCGTGTAACACTTAGTCTTGCACAGCATCTTCTTTCGGATACAGAGGATCTTATTCACAAAGCGGTCGGATGGATGCTGCGCGAGTGCTGGAAAGTAGGCGAGAATAAAAAGCACGCAGACGCTGGCACGCGCGCACAAGAGTGTGTTGAAGCATTTATAGAGCGCAATTACCAGTATATGCCTCGCACGATGCTTCGTTATGCTATTGAACGCATGCCACAACAACAGCGTGCACGTTTTCTTGCTGGTGATTTTGGAGAGGATAGTGTTTGCAACATTGACAAATTGCAATAAATAGTATATTATTATGTGTTATACTTTAAGAATACAGTATACAACCTTTATTATTTTCAGCATAATATTATGTTTGTACGAAAAAACATTCTTATCAGAAGCATCGGTCTTCTTGTGACAATGTGCTTGCTTGGTGGTACGGGAAGTGCATATGCCGCTGATACAACAGCGCCAACGATCACGAGCATTGTTCGGCAATCACCGACATCCGCAACAACAGATGCAGAGACTGTAACGTTTCGTATAACATTCAGTGAGGCTGTGATGAATGTAAGTAGCGGTGACTTTGCACTTGCAGGCACAGGCGCTACAAAGAGCAGTATCAAAAGTGTGACCGAAATTTCTCAAAGCATTTACGATGTTGAGGTGGAAACGGCGGACGGTATATTGTCGCTTGTCGTGCGCACGGCAGTTGATAATATTGAGGACCTTGCCGGCAATGATTACGATGACGCGGTTGGTACATCGGAAAGTTATACAATCGTTCGTCCACCCGTTATAACCATCGATGCGGACACAAAGGAGGATACGGTCGCAATTACGGACACAACTGTGACGGTAACTGACGATACGGCTATTGCGGCAGCAAATGTTACAGTGGACAGTGATACGACTGTAACAGTGACAGACTTTTCCTGTACGCAGGTAAGTAGCACAAAAGTAACGTGCACAATGTCGATTGATGGAAAGGGCTCTCTTGTAATACGCGCAGTGGACAATGTTGGTGGCAGTGCAACAGCAACCGAAACGGGATATAGTATCAATACAAATATAGAAGCTGAGCGACCGCGAACAAAAATTAGCAATCAGAAGAAAAAAGTTAAATTATCAAAGCATCATACAACGTACATCACAAAGCGTCATGTAACATTTAGTGGCACAAACGAATATCTTAAAGGCGGTAAGGTAAAAATCTATAACAAGAAGGAAAAAATTGGCGAAACAACAATCTCAAATGCAACCGGTAAGTGGAGTGGAACAATCGCATTCCGTAATGGAAGGTCGTATAAATTAACGTTTAGGTTCTACGACAAACATGGCAATAAAATAGATACAAAGGGTGCATATAAAATCTTTGTGGATACAGAGAAGCCGGTATTTACGGATCTGCCGCGAAAACTCACAAAACGTCCCGGGCAGCGAATTTGGTGGAAGGTGACGGATAATCACAAAATAAAACGCTACCGCTATTTCTGGCGTGGCAAAAAGGTGAAAACACGCAATGCATATTTTGTTGTTCCGGCACATACACCGCGCGGTACATACAAACTTGAGGTACGCGCCTACGACAAGGCGGGCAACAAGGCCGATAGAGTTGTGAGGGTAACGGTTCGCTAGTACGTAGATGCGACGAGAGAGAATAAAAGCCCTGCATATGCAGGGCTTTTTTTATGTAGCGTATTCTGTAATTTTTTGTTTAAGTTCATTGAGGAATTCTTCTGCGATAATGGCATGCGCTTTTTTTTCTGCTATACCGCGACTCATCAGATAGTATACATGCAGTGGATTTGGCATGGTAATTGTTGCGGCATGTGTACACGAAACGGTTGATGGCAATACCTCCAGTTGTGGCGATGTTCTAACAAATATGTCATTACTTAACAGAAGTGAATGATGCGCGAGTGTTGCGCGTGTTTTACCTGCGGAAGCATCGACGCGAATCATACCGTTGTATACGAGGCGTGCGCTATCACGCAGTACGCTTTTGATAAGTACGTGACTTTGTGCGCCACGAACAGTGTGGTGTTGTATTGTTGAAAGCGTGCATTTCTGAGTGTCTGACATATCATAAGACCCAAAGATGTATACACGTGCCTCAGAATGCTTAATCCGGAAGGTCAAAGTTTCACTTTTATTTGTAAAGTAGAATATGTGCGTGCCACCACTGGTAATGGTATACGTTGTGTTATTTTCAGTTGTGATGTCGTGTAATGTCATGGTTTTTTCCCGATAGGCATTTCTTAATTTAGTGCAATATTTATACCTGATTCTTCAGCAAATTCTCTTGCAACCTGAAAAAGCGGCGTATAGTCAAGTGCATCGCCGGCGGCGCGTACTTTTGCGGCATATTCCAGCATTTCAATATCTTTTTTCACTTTTTCTTTGATGCGCTTTGCGATCATGTGTTGCGAAAGGGGTATTTTTGTTTGTGCGCCGGCAATGAGATTAACGGAACCACCAACCATCTCCAAAAGTTTTTCTTTTGAGTATTGTGGAAAAATGCGGTGGAGGTGTGTAAATGTATCGCCACGTTTGATTGTGTAAAAACCATGCGCGTACTCTTGTTGCATAACATTTGCAATTCTTTCCGCTATGATCTTTGTGAAATTTTCATAAGTGAAAGGCAGTTTTCTTTTGATAAGCTCTTCTCGTACGCCACCAAGGGAGCGTCCTGTGTTATATGCGGTCAATGCAAGTTTTTCGTCTTGATAAGCTTCTTTTTCTGCGGCAAGAATTGCGGCGGAAATTTTTGCGCTAAGGAGAGGGTTATTGAGGAGCTCTTTGCGCAGTGTTGCGCGTGAGAGAGCGGCATAATCTTCAAGATCCGGATCTTGGTGAATAATTGCGCGCGCTGTGCGCTCTTTGATCTGATACGGACCGAGCGCATCTGATCGCGACCGTATACCGGTTCTGAAAAACGACTCCTGAATAGGAAGGCCAAATGCTACTTTCATAGAAAACCCCCTCTCTGCAAAAGTGGCCGCAATTCTTTCCGGCTGTGCAGCAGCTATACGATACACTGCCGCCTTAAAATCATCAGCTTCGTTGCGTTCATCATAACTTAATAGATGATGTAGTTGACGCTCATATGCTGCTTGTGCAAGGCGAGGACCGTCCTCTGCGGTTGGAATCTTCCCATTTTCAATATACCATTCAATCGGATGTGACGCCTCGCGCTTTTCGCGCTTTTCGTGTTCTTTTTTTCGAGAAAGTGTCTCAAGTGTTTTGTAGCCACCAAGTAAACCAGTCGCAAAACCACCCCCAAAGTAAAGAGTTTTCTTTAAAAAGGCGCGACGTTTTGGATTTTCCACTTTTTCATTAGTAATGCGTCCAACATTTCTTTCATGCTGTTGTATCTCATCGTGTTCTTTTGCTTTTGGTAAAGATATCTCTTCCCGTACTTGTCGCGCTCTTTGGTCAGAGGCATTTACATTAAAGCCATAACGTGCTGATGAGACAACAGTGCCATGTTTCTTTATTGTGTGTGGTTGGCGGCGTCGTGGCGGTGCGTTAAGCGTTGATGACATAATGGTTGAGCGCCTACGTTTGCGAGTATTCTCTGTAG
Source organism: Candidatus Moraniibacteriota bacterium (assembly GCA_027031495.1). Taxonomy (GTDB): domain Bacteria; phylum Patescibacteriota; class Minisyncoccia; order Moranbacterales; genus JALVQA01. The sequence continues at coordinate 36,810 of JALVQA010000013.1, read as the reverse complement.
GTGATGCAATATACATCTCTTTTTCTGTATCTCTTTGTTTTGTCGCGTGTGTTTCTTTGCTCCCACTGCGAAGAAGCTTCAGCGCATCTTCTTTTTTAAAGATAGTATCCTCAAGGCGTGGTATATCAGATTTTTTGTCATGTGATTGGTGTGTTGGTGTTTTCCTTTCCATAGTAAGATGTATAATGCAAAAATTACAAGATTAGCCAATACTTTTCTCCATCTCAAGGTTAATGAGGCGGTAGAGTTCAACAGCGTATTCAAAAGGAATTTCTTTGGCGACCGTATCAATAAAGCCATTGACAATGAGGCCGCGCGCGTGTGTTTCTGAGAGACCGCGTGAGACAAGGTAGAAGAGCTTTTCTTTGTCAATCGTTGCAACACTTGCTTCATGCTCAACATGCGCCGTTTTTTCATGGACAGCTATTGTTGGGTATGTATCGGAACGAGAGCGGTCATCAAGAAGAAGCGCATCACACTGAACGTAGTTTTTTGCGTACTTTGCACCGTTGGCGATAAAAACGCGTCCGCGATAGCTACTGCGTCCGCCATCCTTAGAGATGGATTTAGAAATAATACGGCTTCTGGTATGTGGTGCGAGATGGATCATCTTGGCACCGGCGTCTTGATGTTGCTCCTTGCCGGCCAGTGCAATAGAGAGAACCTCGCCACGCGCACGTTTGCCAATGAGATATACCGCCGGGTACTTCATCGTTACACCGCTGCCGAGGTTACAGTCAACCCACGTGACAGTTGCATTCTCTGCCGCTTGTGCGCGTTTAGTCACGAGGTTGTAAATATTTGTACTCCAGTTTTGCACAGTTGTATAACGCACGCGTGCGTTCTTAAGAGCGAAAACCTCCACGACGGCAGCGTGTAGCGACGCATTCCCATACGTCGGCGCAGTGCAGCCCTCCATATAGTGCACATCTGCGCCTTCATCAGCGATGATGATGGTGCGCTCAAACTGTCCGAAGCGTTCCGTGTTGATGCGAAAGTATGCCTGTAGCGGCATGGTAACTTTTACGCCTTTTGGCACGTAGACAAAAGAGCCACCGCTCCAGACCGCACCATTGAGCGCAGCAAAAGTGTTATCGCTATCAGGGACGAGTGTACCAAAGTATTTTTTGACGAGTGAGGAATATTTTTTGACAGCTGTATCCATGTCACAAAAAATCACACCCTGCTTAGCAAGTTCCTTGGTGATGTTCTCATAGACAACTTCGCTTTCGTACTGGGCGCTTACACCGGCGAGCCACTCTTTTTCATGCGCCGGGACACCGATGCGGTCATAGGTCTCTTTGACTTCCGGTGGCAGTTCGTCCCAGGAGTGTTTCCGTTCATCCGTGGCGCGCAAGTAATAGATGATATCGTCAAATTTGATGCCGGAAAGGTCGGCACCCCATGTTGGAAGCTTTTTCTGTTTAAACATTTTGTATGCGGCAATGCGACGCTCACGCATCCACGCCGGTTCTTTCTTGAGTGCGCTAATTTTTGCGACGACATTCTCATCTAAGCCGCGCTCGGTTTTCGCCACAAACACCTCCGGCATGGAAAAGTCATGCTTTGCTGTGATCTGATTGTGTCGTGATGGGTTATTCATAAACGAGGCCTAACTAGCAATAACATCAAAGCCATGTTCTTCAATGCGCTGTGCGAGCGTTATATCACCTGTAGCGACAATCTGTCCGTTGCGAAGGATGATTGTCTGTTCCGGTGGAAGGTGGTGAAGAATGCGTGTTGAATGTGTAATGATGATCAGTGTTTTTGTGGTATCCTTGATATAATCTGCAAGAAATGTGGCAATAGTTTTGAGCGCATCCACATCCACGCCGGTATCAATCTCATCCAAAATAATATGGTGCGGATCAAGGAGTGCCATTTGCAAGACTTCCATTTTTTTACGCTCGCCACCACTGAAACCGTCATTGAGTGACCGATCAAGAAGCTCTACCGGAATGGCAAGTGTGCGCGCCGTTTTTTCAATCTCCTTTTTAAGGTCAAGGGCACTGTGGCCGGCCTTTTTGCGTACATCCATAAGTGACGCGCGCAGTACATCGCGTACGGTAACGCCATCAATGGTTGGCGGTGACTGTTGCGAGAGAAAGATGCCGAGACGCGCACGTTTGTCGGTGCTTAGCTCTTTGAGATCATGTGTTGTGTTCTCGCATGTTAGTGTCATGAGAGCGTCTGTGCCAATATGAAAGGAAGGGTCACCCATAATAGCACGTGCAAGCGTTGATTTGCCTGAGCCGTTCGGACCCATAATGGCATAGATTTTTCCGGGATGAAATACGACAGAAAGATTATGGAGAATTTCTTTATCACCAACTGATACACTGAAATTTTTGAGAGAAAGCATAGAATTTTCATAATAATATTCTTTGTTTACTATAGCACATTTTTCGTGATACAATGATACTATCACATAACAATACATGTAATGAGAAAAATCGTACCGTTTTCAGATAAAATTCTCTTTTTTGATGCAGAATTCACCTCGCTTGAATACGAAAAGAGCGCTCTTCTCTCTTTTGGTGCCGTCACGCTTTCCGGCGAAAAGTATTATTGCGAAATTCAACAAAGTGACGATGTGCTTGCGCAGGCAAGTGATTTTGTGAAGGAGCATATACTGACAACGCTAACGGGACCAAAAATAAGTATGGCGCAAGCGCGTACAGAAATTGCCGCATTTATAAAAAAACACTACGGGAGTCACACACCGTATCTAATGACGTTTGTGTACAAGTATGATTCATATCATTGGTATAAACTTTTTGGTTACGAGGACGAGTTGACGCACCGGATTATTTTAGATTTTGCCAGCATGCTTTTTGCGCTGGGCATTGATCCAGAGAAGCATAGCGCAGCGCACCGTGATGCATTTCTCAGTGAGCTTGGTATTGATGTTGATGCATTTGCAAAGCATGATGCTCTTGCTGATGCATGCATACTACGCGAGGCGTATCGTGTATTTACGGGCGAAAATGATAAGTAAATTTTGAATAACTATGTCAAAAGCGTATCGTTTTTTTGTACTAGCCACACTTGTAATGAGCTTGTGTTTTGTCTATGTGCAGACGGCACGTGCATGTTCATGCGTAAAATCAAAACTCTCCGCTGATGTGATAAGAGGATATGATGTTATATTTATGGGCACAGCACACCCTGTTGGTCGTGTAAAAGAGAGTGTGAGTGATAATGTGACAAGCATTACTTTTGATGACAAGAAATTCATTCGCTTTGATGTTATGCAGGTGTGGACCGGTCTTGATAATACGGTGCATACCGTGACTGTAGAGACGCCCGGTACGTCGTCGCTTTGCGGCTATTCATTTAAACCAAATACGGAATACATTGTCTACGCAAACCATGTACGTGATAGTAGTGGCGTAATTCTTAAAGACAGTGAGGATCATGATGTTATACGTGTAACATCATGTTCACATACAAAGGAAAATACGAAGGAAGCGCAGGTGGAAGTGGCGCTACTGAATGAGATTTTTTCTGTTGATGATTTGAGTGGGCAAGAAGACGATGATGACGATTTCTTCTTTGTGGCAGTGCCACGAACGGTTACGCCTGGTGGAAGTGTTGTTCTTGCGTGGGATGTGCCCGATGCGAAGTGGTGCTTTGCCTCCGGTGGATGGCATGGTTTGCGCAAAAAGAGTGGAAGAAAGGTGGTTAAAAATATAGATACTGAGCATGCGTCTTTTTCATTACGATGCTTTTATGGCATTTTGCAGTCACAAAAACGCACGATAAAAGTTGGTGTTCTTGGCGAGAAAGTGGTATGCCCTGACGATGTGAAGATTTGTGCGGATGGCACGGTTGTTGGTCGTTCCGGTAAAAAGTGTGAATTTGTGTGTCCTGATTTAAAAAGCATAAAGAATGACATATGTCAGCGTGATGTGGAACTGAAAGGTTCACTTTTTGTACAACCGGTTGATCCGTTTAGGAACAATCGCTCATTGGCGTATGTTAATTGTGCAGATGATAAGGATCTTTTTAGAGTGTTTATTGGAAGCGAACCACATGACCAACGATACTATATTTGGCATCGCGCGTACTACACAACGGATGGTAAAACCTTTACAGAAGAAAATAGTGTGCGTCTGCACGGTCCACGTGATACGAGTGGTAAGTGGGTTGTTGGTGCTGCGCGTGCAGATGTATCACGTGAACATATGAAAGGTAATACGCAATATCTTGCGTACTACATGTGTATCTATGAGGATGGCGCATGGAAATGTGGATGTTCGCAAGATGGCGCATGTTCTGATACACAAAATGGTGAATATCGATGGACTATTGTTGGTCTCAATAACAGCATTGAGCATGATAGAAAAAAAGAAAATGAAGAAAGGCCGACAATTCCAGAAGATTGCATAACGTGGTTTGATGGGTGTAACACATGTGGTATAGAGAATGGTAGACCTATGATATGTACGCTACGAGCATGCAGAGAAGAAGAAAAGAAAGAGCCGGGTTGCATTGTGTTTGCACCGGGGCATGGTACGTGCCCACAGAAACGTGAGCCTGTATGCGCCATGATCCAAAAATGTGTTTTTGATGGTGATAGTGCAGAGGACAAAAAATTACAGGAACAATATTGTAGGAAAACATATAAGAATGAGTGCTATGCAAAAGCTGATAAAGCAACCGATATCAGAAAAGGTGCGTGTCCGAAAAATAAGCAAAATAAAAAGAAAACAGCGAAAAAATGCCATCCGACCGGGTGTAGCGGACAGATCTGTGCTGATAGAGATCTTAACACGACATGTGAGTGGCGTGCTGAATATGCATGTTATAAAGATGCCGTATGCGAACAACAGGCGGACGGGCAGTGTGGATGGACGCAGACAGCGGGTTTGAAAGCATGTATTGCCAATGCCCGTGAAGAGCAAGGGGATAGGGCGGTAGTATGGTGATAGTTATGCAATTATGAATGAGGCGGAGTATACATATATTATCAACATTCTCGAAAATGGTGGTATAGGTGTTGTTCCAACTGACACGATCTATGGTATTGTGGGAAGCGCATTGCTACCATCTACAGTTGAGCGTATTTTTGCGGTTCGTGCTCGTGATAAGAACAAGCCACTTATTATATTGATTGCATCATACAGCGATATTGCACGCTTTGACATACGCCTTACCGGGAGAGAAAGGCGTATTCTTAATGATCTGTGGCGACCGCGACAACGTCGTAAGACAAGTGTTATTATGCCGTGTGCGCATACAACAGCACGAAAGTGGTACTATTTGCATCGTGGTGCGAATACGCTTGCATTTCGACTTGTGCGCACAAAACTTTTAACAGCACTCATACGTCATGTTGGACCACTCGTAGCGCCAAGCGCGAATCCACAAGGCGCACAGCCGGCATGCACTATACGGCAAGCACGTGCGTACTTTGGTGGTAGTGTAGATTTTTATGTGAGTGCGCGCCGGCGCGTGTGTGCACTACCGTCTCGTATTGTACGTTTAATAGATGGCGCAGTAGAGATTGTACGAGAGTAACAAGAGGATTTTATGAGAACAAACATTATTCACAGCGGAGCACAGGAATTAACATACGACATCCGTGGTATTGTTGCGCGGGCACAAGAAATCGCGGCGCACGGTGTAAATATTACATGGGAGAATATTGGTGACCCAATTGCAAAAGGCCACACAGTGCCGCAGTGGATTAAAAAAATCGTTGCCAACGCTATTGCGGACGATCTTTCTTTCGGCTACTCACCGACGCGTGGCGTTGAGGCGGCGCGTCACTTTATTGCGCAACAGCGGACGCGTGAGGGTGGTGTTGCGCTATCGTCAGATAATATTCTCTTTTTTAATGGTCTTGGTGATGCAATTTCTATCATTTATACTTACCTTAACGAAACTGCGCGTATTCTCGGACCATCGCCGGCATATCCAACACATTCATCAGCGGAAGGAGCGCACGCACATCAGCATCACTTGACATACGAGCTTGATCCGACAAACAAGTGGTTGCCCGATGTGGAGGACATTCGCAATAAAGTCCGCTATAACCCGACGATTGCCGGGATTCTCATTATCAATCCAGATAATCCAACAGGCGTTGTCTATCCGCGTGCGATTTTGGAAGAAATTATGGCGATTGCCAAAGAATACGACTTATTTGTTATTTCCGATGAAATTTATGCACATTTAACATATGGTTGTGAGCCATTTGTGTCACTTGCGCGTGTCATTGGTGATGTGCCGGGCATCGCTCTGCGCGGACTTTCAAAAGAAGTGCCGTGGCCTGGCGCACGATGCGGATGGGCTGAATTTTACAATAGCGACAAAGATGTCGACTTTGCACGTTACGCACAAACGCTTCATGATGCAAAAATGCTTGAGGTATGTGCCACAACATTGCCACAATACGTTTTGCCACAGATTTATGGTGATGCGCGGTTTGCAGAGCACTGTGCGATGCAATGCGATTTCTATAAAAAACGTGCACAGCAGGCATGCGCAATTCTTTCCACTGTGCCGGGTGTATCTGTCGTGCCACCGCAGGGCGCATTTTACCTTTCTGTTGTCTTTGATGATACTGTGTTTAACAATGCGCAAACTTTGCACATTGATAACGTTGCTGTGCGTGCATTAGTTGAGGATGCTGTTAAAGGTGTTCGCAAAGATGCGCGCTTTGTATATTATCTTTTGGGTGCGACAGGTGTATGTACAGTGCCGTTATCAAGTTTTAATACACATATTCATGGTCTTCGCATGACACTTTTGGAGTTAAATGATGGTGCTTTTATACACACATGTAAAACAATTGCACGTGCTATCCACAATTATACGAAAAGTGTGTAGTGTAGGGTGCTCTATAGTTGATGTGTTAGAATAAAAAAAGAAGCATTGAAAACTTTTGAAAAAATAAACCTATGGACTATATCGCAATTATTTTCTTTATCGCAGTTGTGACGTTTAGCGGGTGGTTTTACAGTTGCAAAGCGCATACGTGGTGCGGTGGTCACCAAGAAGGTATAACAATTGATGATGCTCTTGCGCGTGCACAGAAAGAGAGTGATGCAAAGAAAGCTGAAAACGCAAAGAAAGAAACTGAAGAAAAGGCACTAGAAGAGAAGGGGGATGTGCAGAAAAAAGATGGTGACGAAGAAAAAAAGGAGAAGATAACGTGCAAACCGTTTATAACAAAAGACATCAAACCGAACGCTGCGAATGATAAGCGAGAGGTGATTAAGCTTGAAAAATTTCTCAATACGTATGAAGGAGAGAAGTTGATCGTTGGTGGCGTTTATGATGGTACGGATCAAGCAGCGGTAAAACGTTTTCAGGAAAAGTACCGCAAAGATATTTTGGAACCATACGGTGTCAAAAGAGCAAATGGTAATGTACTCAAAAGCACGCGAGCAAAAATCAATGAAATTTATTGTGCAAAGACAAAAGGAAAAAGTGCTGCAAAAGAGAGCAAAAGCACAAAGTAATTAGGCAAGTTTCTCGCGATTAATAAGCGCACTGCGCAGTGTGAGATCATCAGCATATTCAATATCAGCACCTGTTGTCAGTCCACGTGCCAGGCGAGAGATGTGAATGGCAAGAGGAGAAAGTTTTTCTTTGAGGTAGAGTGCCGTTGCGTCACCATCGGTTGTTGGATTTGTTGCGAGAATGACCTCCTTTACAGCATTACGCTTAATACGCTCTAGAAGGGGCGCAATCGTTAAGTGTGCATGTTCTTTTGCGTCAATTTTTGGTGAAATAGTTCCGCCGAGAACGTGGTAAAGACCGTGAAATGTACGCGTACGTTCAATAGGGATAATGTCAAGCGGTTCTTGAACAACGCAAATGATCGTCTTATCGCGATGTGGATCACGACAAAATGTACACAGTTCTTGGTCGGCAATGTTAAAGCACTGCTTGCAGCGTGAGAGTGTACTAATATCCTTAAGTGCGCGCGCAAAAGCGTGGATATCGTCATCACTTTGCTTAAAAAGGTAGAGCACGAGGCGCTCCGCCATTTTGGGGCCGATGCCAGGTAGCGCACTAAACGCGTCAATGAGTTTTTTGAATTGTGCCGGAAACATAATTTTACTATTCAATGTGATGTTGTTCTAGGGAACGGTACGATGCGCACTCCTCTTTGAAGAACAGTTTTGCTGTGCCGATAGGGCCATTGCGATGCTTTGCGATAATAAGTTCTGCGATGCCCTTATTTTCCGTATCCGGTTTGACACGGTCCTCACGGTAGAGAAACATTACCACGTCAGCATCCTGCTCAATGGAGCCGGACTCACGTAGGTCTGAGAGCTTTGGGCGCTGGTCATTGCGACTTTCAACTGCACGTGAGAGCTGCGAGAGAGCGATAATAGGAATGTTGAGCTCCTTTGCAAGTGTTTTGAGACCACGTGAGATTTCCGAGATCTCTTGCACACGGTTTTCACTGGAGCGACCTTCCATAAGCTGTAGATAATCAATAATAATAAGGCCGAGGTTGTGTTGTGATTGCAGACGTCGTGCCATTGTACGCATGCTCATGATATTTACACTGGACGCATCATCAATGTAAATTGGCGCATCGTTGAGGGTGCCCATCGCGGTATTGATGCGTTCAAAGTCATTGTCATCAGCACTGTCGTGGAGATTGCCTGTACGCAAACGCCAGAGATCAACATCGCCCTCTGCTGCGATCATACGATCAACAAGCTGGTCGCTACTCATCTCTAGCGAAAAGATGCCGACAGGCACTTTGTACTGCGTTGCTGCCATGCGCGCAATATCAAGTGCAAGAGATGTTTTACCAACGGACGGACGTGCGGCAAGGATGATGAGGTCCGATTTTTGCAGGCCGGAGAGGATATTATCAACATCAGGAAACCCGGTTGGCACGCCACGCATCTCACCACGATTTTTATGAAGCTCATCAATGCGATCAAAAGCGGTAGAAAGCGCGTCTTTCATCGTAATGAAGTCTTGCTTTGTCGTGTGTTGAGAGACATCAAAGAGCGTTTGTTCGGCAAGATCAAGGACCTTTTCCACATCGTCGGCTTCCTCTGTATAGCCGAGTTCGCCGATTTTCGTTGCGGCAGCGATCAGTTTACGTAGTGTTGCTTTTTTCTTGACAATTGAGGCATAATGCGCAATGTTTGAGGCGCTTGGCACCATGTTAGCAAGGGATGCAAGATATGTCGCGCCACCAACTTCTGAGAGTTTCTTTTTCTCGTCAAGGCGATTTGATAGAGAGAGAACATCAATTGGCTCACCCTTTTCATAAAGGTCCAAAATAGCGTCGTAGATTGTGCTATGTGTGCCTTTATAGAAATCATCGGAACGGAGCGTGTCAGCAATGGCGACAATTGCATCTTTATCAAGCATAAGTGCGCCGAGGACAGACTGTTCAGCTTCTATATTATGTGGTGGCACACGAATGTCTGTTGAGTGTTTTTGTGACATAGATTTGTGGCGGTAAAAAATAAGACAGAATATCACAGAGCACTTCCCATTATAGTGTGCTCGTAATGCATACGCAAACACTGTGTACAAAACAGCGCTACTGTGGTGATAAAGGTGTGGAAAACTTACGCTTCTTCTGGCGTGTTTTTTGTAATGTGTGTGCCGTCAGGTGTATCTGTAACGGTATAGCCGGCTGCAATGATGCGATCGCGAAGTGCGTCGCTTTGCGCGAAGTCTTTGCGCGCACGCGCCGCATCACGTTCTCTCACAAGGGCGAGAATCTCTGCCGGAATAGGTGCATCATGTGGCAAGAGTGTGATGCCGAGAATATCATTCATTCTCTCAAGAAGGGTATATGCTTCATCGGCATTTGCAAGCGTGCCGGCGTCAATCATTGCGTTGACTTGAGAAAGAAAAGAGAGCGTTACGGTTATTGCTTGTGGTGTGTTAAGATCATCTGCAAGTACTGTGATAAAGTCGCTGTAGATAAACTGCGTATCAATTGTTTCTGTGCCGATAACCTGTGCATCTCTGTATGTGCGAAGGCGTTGTGCGGTTGTGACAATGCTCATGCGGTTTTTGCGCGCTTGTGCGAGAGAGTCCCATGTAAAGTTCATCTGCGAACGATAGTGGGAAAGAAAGTAGAGAATACGTAGGTCTTCAGCGCTAAACCCGCGCTCTTTAATATCGGCAAGTGTATAGAAATTTCCCGCCGATTTTGCCATTTTCTTACCGTTGACGAGCATGTGGCGCGTGTGTATCCAATAGCGCGCGAAGGGATGTTTCTGCGTCGCACCTTCACTTTGTGCGATCTCCGCCTCATGGTGCGGAAAAACGTGATCCTCGCCGCCGAGGTGAATGTCAATGGTATCACCGAGATAGCGTGTGCTCATCGCCGAACACTCAATATGCCAGCCGGGATAACCGACAGACCATGGTGACGACCACTTCATAATGTGATTTTCTGGTGCTTTGAGCCAGAGTGCAAAATCCCACTGATTGCGCTTATCCGGGTGTTCCTCACTGAGGCGTGCGCCGACTTTGAGATTCTCCAATGTGTTGCCACTGAGCGCACCATAGCGGGGAAATGCCGTTACATCATAGAACACATTGCCGTTTACTTCGTAGGCATGCCCGTTGTCAATAAGCTTCTGAATCATTGCAATCATGTCATCAATATGCTCTGTTGCGCGTGGCGAAACGGTAGGTGGCAAAAAATGAAGACGCGCCGCATCGCGCACGAAGGCGTCTTCATAGAAGTGTGCAATTTCTTGCGGTGTTTTACCCTCGCGCTGTGCCGCCGCCTCAATTTTGTCATCGCCACTATCGGCTTGCGCAATATCGTCATCTGTAAGGTGTCCGACATCGGTAATGTTCATAACAAACTGCACCTTATACCCCAACGCCAAGAGTGTGCGGTGCAAAATGTCCGCCGTTGTAAAAGATTTATGATTGCCGATGTGTGCGTAGTTGTAAACTGTCGGTCCGCACGCATACATCGTTACGGTAGCATCTTTGCACGGCACAAAAACCTCTTTTTTCTTTGTAAGCGTATTGTAGAGATGAAGTGTCATAAGTTTTTCTGTAAAATTAAATCCACCGTCGCCACTTGAAGAAAAGCATGGTGAGTACACCGATAACGAACATGATACTGACATGAATCCAGAAACTATGCGGATGGTCATGAAGTGGAATATCGGCACTGATGCCGAGCGTGCTTACGTAAAGCGTTGGGATAAGAATGATTGCAGAAAAAATCGTAATAATACGCATTTTCTCGTTAATCTTGTGCGAGAGGAGTGTGTCGTTCGTATCTTCTAATGACTCAATTGCCTCCTTGTGACTTTCAAGCATGTGCCACAGATGTGTATTTGCATCGACGAGATCATAGAGGTAAGGATGAAGTTCGCGCGGAATAAAGCGGTGATCTTTGCGCATAAGAGACTCTATAATCGCGCGCTGTGGCATGATGGCGCGACGAAAGTTAATAATATCACGTTTTACGTTGGAGATTTCGCGCACCATGTGATCTTCGTGGTTGTGAAAAACACCAACCTCAACAGCGTCAATTTTTTTAGCAATATGCTCAACGCGCGGAAAACACGTATCAATCAAAATGGTAAGAATCGCATGTAAAAGGTATGCGGGCCCCTTGCCAATGTCATCCGTTTGCAATTCTTTGTTTTGCTGAAACTTTTCAAAAAAAGCATCAAGCTGGTAGATTGCATCAACATGACCGGTAATGATGTGCGTTTCCGTAATAATAGCGTCAAACTCCGCCTGGTATGTTGCATGCTCGTCTTTGTTGTAGAGTGGGATGTGGAGTGCGAGAAAAATGCCATTAGGGTACTGAGTAACGCGCGCGCGTGATGTTGGGATGGAAAACTCCTTGAATGCGTGCGGGTGAATTGTGACGAGCGAACGTAGCGTTTCAATATCGTGCGCCGTTGGCTGGTCAACATCAATCCACGTAAGGAAATCCGTTGTGATTGTTTTGAGTGCCATACTTTGTGTTGTTTATGATAATTCCATACTACCACAAAAGGCGCAAAAGATGTGATTACTGATTATAGCACAGTGCACGGCGCTTGTGTAGAGATGATAAAAACGGCAGGTATTGACAACTTCATCACGTACGCACCCAATCAAAAGCGCGATACAAAAGATATGCCTAAAGTACTTGACATGATAATATATATGTGCTATACTCTCACCAGTACAGTAATGAAGGGTAGTATAGAGTGCGTGTCAGAAGTAGTGATAGCACACAGAAATCTCCAGTAAGGGTATTGACACAGATGTGGATGTGTGCTATTATAAGCTCACACTGAGATAGACACGGACACGGACTGAGGGCACGTTCTTTTAGACAATTTATTGCAAAAAACTTCTCTCACTACACTTTAGGCAGTGTAATGAGAGAAATCACACGAGATGTGTGACAGGCGAGGAGAGAGTCTTTCTGATTTACTACAGGAAAGCACGACGCGGGCGCATTAGGTGGCCGTTGTCAATAACAGAGCGATCGGGAGATCTCTTCTTATGATGAGAAATATCTGCAGTGTGCAGGTAACGATTACATGAGAGGACGTCTCCCGATCGCTTTTTTGTATCACACACTCATGCCGTGAGCCACTCTAAAAGGTCGCTCCAAAAGCAGAAAAGACACCTACCAAAGAAGCACTGACGCTTTGTGTGGCAGTGATCTGCGGGGAAAGGGGGAGAGAAGTCATATAACAATCCCTTTGCGTTTCCCCCAGTTCACTGGCGTACAAATTCGCCAGTTACGGTTCCCTCACGAAACGGGACTCTCCCACACAGACAGCACGCAGCGTTGCCTGGTGGAGGGACTCTTTAACAACTTAATCTTTCACCCATAGCGCTGTAGAGACAACACGCATTGCCTCCACAGCGCTCTCGGGTGAGAGCACAGAATTCTTCCAACGGGAGTTCGCCGCCCGTTGGACACATTAAACGCCCCGCACGGCGAGGGGCAAAACGAGGCCCTCCTCAGTTAATGGGGAGGGAGAGAATATGCAAAAAACGTGGATTGAGCGCAAGGTTGAAAAGATTTTAAAGGAAGCTGGGCCGAATACGGCCCAGCGCTTCCTTAATAATCGCGGGGGTGCCACCCGGCACCACCGTGCCGCCCAACTGATTTTTCTCGCTAGGCAGAAACAACAAGCTGCCTAGCGGGAAGCCCCCAGCGTGAGGGGGGATAACAAAAAATCACGCATGGTTATTTCGGGGAGAAGCGTGTGGTGCACACTTCTCCCCCTCTTTATCCTTCCCACGAGAAACCCTCTCGCGTGGAGGTAGAGAGTACAGACCTCTCAGAACCAATCGCACAAATTCTTCTTGGCGACACCGTGTGGACAAAGGATTCCTCCTTGCTTTGTCTACACCGTGCCGCTCGGAAGAGTGGCAAATTTGGGCCTCCGCAAGCCTTGGTGAATTGCGGACGCGAAAGTACAGGTTTGAAAAAGGCCTATAAGCTCTTGGTTACCCAAGAGTGAAGTGGTCGGTCATTGGTGACCGCTCGTTTATGCAGTGATGTATGAACGAGTACAATAAGAACCTGTTCCCCGGTGCGTTAATCCGGAGGAGTTGAGCGATGAAACTGCTCAACGCTTTTTCTTTGAACATGCTGGCGTCTTTTCCGGCGTCAGTCATGATCAAGGAGGTCTCGCTTGACGAGGCTCGCGAGGCCGTCGCGCAGGGTTTCGACTCTGCCGTCGGTCACGCCGAGACTGCCGCCGTCCTTGGTGAGCAGCTCGGCGTTGCTGTGCCTTGCCAGCGTGTAACCGTCTCCCTTGAGAAAGGCGAGGCGGTGCTGGTGGGCCAGTATCGCGGCCCTCGTCTGCTGGAAGGTGCAACCAGCCTTCCGGAGGGTGCCACCATTAAGTGGTACCTCGTGACGGTTTCCTAACCGTCGCCGGCGAGGCAATCCAAGTCCGTGGCGGCTATCCACGGGCGTGCGGTTAGTGTTCCGTGCGCAGGGGTGGTTCCCCGAAAGTCGGTAACGACATAAAAAACACTTTTTTCCCGAGCGGTGATGTTGTGGTGACATCACTTGCTCGGGACTTTTATTGTGCCGGCAACTTTCCAAGTTGCGGGCACATAGACGTCTAGTCTACCCTCTCATGGAGGGTAGTGGTTCAACCTCAACGCGCCGTCCATGGCGCAGGGAGTAAAGATGAAAGAACTGATTTTTAAAATCTCGGAGTTGAGCCCGAGCAAAAAAAATGCAAGGGACTGCATTATCAAAAGAAGGCATGATAAATGGATTATCGTGTCCGGTGGTATGGACGTGCTAAAAAACAACCATGCAAATTGCAAGGTTGTTTTAGAGGTAATTCGCGAACTTGACAAGGTTGTTATAGCGCGGGTTGCTGAAGTCATTCAACCAAGGACGGTAAAGATAGATCCGGAACATCTCATAAGATATAGTAGCCACCATGGCATAGATGAAATGGTGGCGTCTGGGGACATTATTCCTGACATGGAGAATAGTCAGATATTTGTTCCGGAGGATATCGTGCTGGAGGTAAATGATGATGAAAAAATCATTCTTGCTGCCGGCAGATATGATGCCAAGAGGTGCATCCATGTGATTGATGCGCATATTTATGACATTAGGGTCAAACCAGATCCAAAGGGGGAGATGGACGGATCGATAAGTCTTGATATTGGTCCAGTCACTTTCCTTGAGGAAAGGGCGATGTTCTCCCCAGCAAAAACGACCGAGGTTATTTTTGATGGGAAAGTGGGTAATTCTCAGCTCGAAGAATACATCGCCGCAAAGGCGGTTGCTTCCTATGGGAGACCTGCTGAGGATGAAACATTTCTAATTGCTGACGAGGTTAGAATTGAAACTGAGTCAGTAAAAAGAAAAGTTTACGGAAAGGATGTCTCCATTGACATTCCCGTAAAAGCTTTTATGGAAAAAAAGGTACAACAGCGCAAGTTGTTACCTGCCGGCACAACTTTCAGGGACGAAAAGTTTGATGTTGTCCTGAAAGTAACCACTGATACCTTTGTAGCAGTGGGGGAAAAAGTTGAAGAGATTGAAATCCCCCGGGAGCAGTGGTCCGTAGAGGTAACCGAAAGGGAAAGTGATTCTATAAGATTTGTTAGAAATCACTTTCGCAACGAGAGCGCTGACGGGTATAGACCCGCTGGTGGCTATCGGGACCTTTATTTCGGCTCAGGCACAACCATAAGGGTATGTGCCACAATGGGAGAGAAAGTCATATTCAATAGAGAGTATGATATCCCAGACCCGAATGACCCGGCATCTCGCGGTGGAATCACTACCGATAGGTGGTGATTGTAGCCATCTTATTCATTTAGAGCATTCCTTTCTGCAAGGGATGCTCTTAGAGGATGAGTTATCGGCGCTAAGCCCCTCCGCCGTGCTTGTTCATGGGCGTGGGGCAGACGGAGCGACCTTGAGGAGGTTGATTGATGCTCTCACGCTCTGGTCTATGACAAGAAGGTCATTGGTAAGCCCTTCCAATCTTCATGGAAGGAGATTTTGGAAGGGTAAATTTTTTCCACGAGCAAAAGGATTTGCTCGTGGAGTAACGTTTTGACTGAGGGAGTAGCATTCTCTCAGTCGCTTTATTAAGCTTTTCAAGAATTTTGAAGGTTTATAGAGTTTTTAATTCCCATAGGAGAGCTATTCCTTCCGACGACGATGTAGTCGTAGTTAAAGACAGTGATAAACATCTTGTCATTGTCGGCAAGTTTTTAGAATGTATGGAGCAGTAAGGTAAAATTAAGTAAGCTGATATCAGATTTATCTATGTCAAATTCAAACGCGGTGATGGTTGATAACAGCAAGTAGTAAAGTGTTATATTCCTCTGAAGAATAGTGAAGTCAGGTATAAACTACCGCGTTTATAGCATTGATAATTAAAAAACAAGCCAAGAGCTTGTTTTTATTTCTTTGTGGGCGCAGAGGGATTCGAACCCCCGACCATCGGCTTAAAAGGCCGTTGCTCTACCGACTGAGCTATGCGCCCATGTATTTTGAAAGTGACAACGTGTAAGTGGTTGTAACTGATTGCCATCGTAGCATTTTTGTGTGCATAAGTCAATGTATTGAGAATGTTTATTTGCCACGGTGTTCTAGTGGTATGGCGCCGTACTAAAAAGCACTAAGAATAAAAAGTATTCAAATAGGTTACTTTTTTTATCAAAAATGCTGCACACTTGTCAAATAATAAACAAGTGTCTCTGGTATTTTGTTCATTACCTCCCGTTCTTTTTTCTTTATTTTTCTCTTACATGGCTCCTTTTAGGACAGGCTATGCGTTTATCCACTATGGCAACAGCGTATGCTAGTTTTTATCCTTACCTTATGGGACTTTTTTCTGTTATTTTTAATACGGAGGAGAGGTGGATCGCAACAACATCAAGAAGAAGTAACATTGATCCCATTATGAAGTGGATTTGGCCACATATGCTTATTATTCTGCTGTCATTTACAAGTCTTGTAATTGGGTGGTATAACCCACCGGAATTTTGGTCAACATTTTTTAATTCTATATGGGTTGTCATTACAATTTTTCTCCTCGGTTCATTTCTCTTGAGAGGGAGGTTTAAGTAAACGATTTACAAATAAGTATTCTATTACTATGAATAAAAATTTAAAAGAAGCGCTTTTCAATGTTTTCGCCTTTATCCTCATCTTTTTATTTGTCCTTTTTGTGTCAACGCAGGCACTTGCACGAAAGATGAATACACTTCAAACAATTGGTAGCCCAATATTCTTTTATGTTGATAAAAAAAATGTTTCAGTTTCTTCTGAGGTTTCTGGGAAAATTAAGGAAATTCTTGTATCTTCTGGTCAGCATGTAAAGAGGGGTGAACTTGCAGTGCTTATTGATGCGACAAAAATAAGAGAGCGTATTGCTACACTTGAAGAATTTGCAGAGGAAAATGTTTCTGCACGAACGGAAATAAGCATTTTAAATAATTTGCTTGATAATTACAAAATCTACGTTCCGCAAGACGGCGTTATTGATGAAGTTCCAAAAGTAAAAGATTCTTCCGTGAATACAGGAGATACTCTCTTTTCCATGTTTGCCAATAGTGGCACACGCCTTATAACACGTGTTACGCCAAACCAGTACAGGGAACTTCAAAAATATCATACTGTCAATGTGTACAGTGACCGGTTGGGACAAGTTTTCTCTATAGAATTTGAGAGCGTAAGACGTGTTGTAAAGGAAACAATATTCTCAAAAAATGGAAACCCTATTGATGTTCAAAAGTATGAGTTAGTTTTTCATTTTAGAAATGCTGAAGATGGTAACGCTTTCTTTGATAACGAGTTTTTGGAAATTACTTCAAATTCAACGGGTGATAATGACGATAATTCTATCAAGTATCCGATGGAATATCTGCGTGATATGTGGAATGCTCTTATTATTGGAAAATAGGATAATAGTGCTATTGCTAAAATGAATTTATTGTAAAATTGTAAAGAGGTGCGTTTTTAGGCGCATCTTTTTATTTATGCAAAAAAATGTCTGTGCATATGTAAACAAACAAGACAGCAAAAAGAATATATGGTACTATTACTGTATATGTAAAGTAACCAAATACTGTCTTGCGGGCAACAAAAGTCGTAAAAATTATAAATTATGTATAAGCAAATCTTTACTTTTTGCAGGCGTGGTGTGTTTTTTGCTCTCGTAGTCATTGTTGCCGGTGGTTTGCTGAGTGGCTGTGGTAAAGGCAGTTCTACAGCCGGCAGTTTTTTGATGTCAATTGATGGTGGTGAAACATTTGAGCCACGTGTCGGTAAAAAGGATGAATCTATTGCCGGTGTTGATATTCTCTCCATGACACACAGCGCACAAGATCCAAAAAAGATCTATATCGGTACGCGTAAAAAGGGTATTTTTATGACAGATGATGCTGGCGAGAGCTGGCATGCGATTAACTTTGCGCCAGAGCGTGTGTATGGCATTGCTGTGGATGATGCACAAACAATTTACGCAACAGGCGTTTATCAGGGGCTTGCGCGTGTCTACAAAAGCGTTGATGGCGGTGAAGAGTGGGAGGAAATTTATACGGAACCTGTAAAAAAGGCCGTGATTACAGCTCTTGCAATGGAGCCCAGTGATCAGAATGTGCTCTATGTCGGTATGAGTACCGGTCTTATTATCAAAACGACGGATGGTGGCAAGACGTGGGCAGATGTATACAAAGCACGTGGTCCTGTGATAAAAATCGCATTTGATGTACAAGATCCTCAGACGGTGTATTTTGCACTCTACAAAAAAGGGCTTCTCAAGACACGTACCGCTGGCAAAGACGTGCAGGATTTTACACGCAAACTCGCCGGCACGGATAAGTCTGTTACGGCAGTGCGCCATCGGCGGTCGACGAGTGTTTATTCGTTGGAGACAGATCCTCGTACGCCGGGCGTCGTGTATGTTGGTACAGACAGCGGGATTTATCGCAGTGATGATTATGGTGTGACATGGCGCGAACTTGATATTATCAAGTCGCAGGAAAAAATCCCTGTCAAAGCGATTGCCGTCAATCCACATAACACACACCAGATTATATACAGTATCGGACGCTTGCTTTATCGCTCTGACGATACAATGACAAAGTGGACGCCGGTACAAATCAGTGCATCGCGTGCCGCATCTGTGATACAATACGATACAGTTGATGAAAACATTATTTATATTGGCACAAAGTCAAGTAAGTAGATTTAGTAAGGAAGTAGTATGTACAAAGAATTAATTGAAGAAAAAAGAGAACAGTTTAACAATGCTATTGAGCATTTCAAAAGAGAGATGATGCGCATTCGCACCGGGCGCGCAACACCGATGCTTGTGGAAGATATAAAAGTTGAATCGTATGGTGCGATGATGCCACTCAAACAGATTGCAAATATTTCTGTACCGGAACCGCGTCAGTTGCTGATTGCTCCGTGGGATAACAGTATGCTCCCGGCTATTGAAAAAGCGATTAAGGCGGCGAATATTGGTGTGCAACCAAATAATGATGGCGCAACAATTCGCATTACGTTGCCGGCCCTTACTGAGGAGCAGCGCAAAGAACTTGTAAAGGTACTCGGACGTCGCGCAGAAGATGCGCGTGTGGCGGTACGGAACGTGCGTGAGGATATATGGAAAGCAATTCAGGAAGCAGAAAAGGTAGGTGATATATCGGAAGATGAAAAATTCAGCGCCAAAGACGCTTTGCAGGAGGTTGTTGATGAATACAATGCAAAAATTGAGTCCTTGCGCAAAGAAAAAGAAGAGGAGATTATGACAGTATAGGAGAGGTCTATGATATATAACTGTATTTACTAAAGAATATGACAACGATTCTAATTTTTATTGCCGTTTTGGCGCTGTTAATTTTCGTGCATGAGTTTGGTCACTACATAACGGCAGTTAGGAATGGTGTGACGGCACACGAGTTTGGCTTTGGTTTTCCGCCGCGCATTGTCGGCATTGTAAAAAATGACAAAGGGAAGTGGGAGATTGTTTGGCGTACGCAGAAGAAAAAATACAAGAATACGATTTTCTCACTAAACTGGATTCCGCTTGGTGGTTTTGTGCGCATCAAAGGAGAAGATGGTACAAGTAAGGATCCAGACAGTTTTGCTGCACAGAGCGCATGGGTGCGATTTAAAATTCTCGTTGCCGGCGTAGTTATGAATGTTATCACAGCGTTTCTATTATTTGCGGTTGCGCTGTCGTTTGGCATGCCGGAGCCGGTACCGGACGGAACGCCACATAGTTTTGTGCAAATTACGCGAGTGCAGACAACAGGTGCCAATGCACATTCACCGGCAACTGAGATGGGCTTAAAGATGGGGGATATTCTTCTGAAAGCGTGTGCCGATAATGGTTGTGCGCCCATTACAGGAAGTGCCATGTTTATTGAGTTTACGTCGGCACACAAAGGGCAAGAAGTAGAAATTACCGTGCGACGTGGTGGCAAAGAAATTACAACAAAAGGTGTTCTGCGCGGTGGTGAAAATGCCGATAAAAACGGTGCTCTCGGGATTGAGCTTGCAAATGTACGCATCGCTGATTTGAATAATCTTGAAATTATCGGCGGGGCAGCGTATCAGACGTGGACATATCTTGTACTCATTACAACGGGACTGGCAGAGCTCTTTTGGAATCTACTTACAGGCGCTGGTCTTAGTGCTGATGTGGCCGGTCCTGTCGGTATTGCAAAGATGACCGGCGAAGTAGCTGCGCTTGGTCTTGCACAACTTGCACATTTCGCCGCTATTCTTTCCGTCAATCTTGCTATCATTAACATCTTGCCGTTACCGGCACTTGATGGTGGGCGCATTTTCTTTATCCTTATTGAGAAATTACGTGGTGGAAAACCTGTTAACAAAAATGTGGAATCAGTTGTGCATGGTATAAGTTTCGTAGCACTTATTATCTTAATGGCAATTATTACTGTTCGTGATATTTTACACTTATTTTAAAATTTCAAAATATGCATAAGAACAAAGTTACAATTATTGGCGCCGGCATGGTTGGCGCCACAACTGCGTACAGCCTTGTTCTAAAAGATACGGCGGAAGAGATCGCGCTCATTGATATCAATGAAAAGCTTGTAGCATCACAAGTTATGGATCTGCAACATGCAGTACCATTTGCCGGCGCTACAACGGTAAAGGTCGGTACGTATGATGATTGTGCAGAGAGCAGTGTTGTTGTTATTACATGTGGTGCCGCGCAAAAGCCGGGCGAGACGCGTTTGGATCTTGTACAAAAGAACGCGGCGATTATAAAAGATATTGTGCCGCGCATTTTTGAGAAAAATCCGCATGCCGTTATCGTAATGGTGACGAATCCTGTAGATGTGTTGACCTATATTGCGGTGAGTATGTATCCGGACAAAAAGAATCAAATAATGGGCACGGGAACGATTCTTGATAGCGCACGTTTGCGTCACCTCATCGGTGAAGAGATGAATATCAACCCAAAGAGCGTACATGCCTATATGATTGGTGAGCATGGTGATAGCGAATTTGCACTGTGGTCAACGGCTGCGATTGGCAATATGAAACTTGGTACATGTGAGGAACTTTCGCGAGAAGAAAAAGAAGATATTGCACAAAGGGCGCGTAATGCGGCATACGCTATTATAGAAGGAAAGCAATCAACATACTATGCGATTGGCGCTGGAACGGAACATCTTGTTAGAACAATTCTCTACAACAAGCGAACAGTGCTACCTGTTTCACATCTCATGGAAGGAGAATATGGTGTAAGCGATATATGCTTAAGTTTGCCGGTTGTTGTCGGGCGCGGTGGCGTGCTTGGTAAGTTGTGCATTAATCTTAGCGACGATGAAAAACGTCGTCTTCGTGAGAGTGCGCGCATTTTGCAAGATGTGGCGCGAAGCGTTCTTTAAGGTGGGTGGTGTAAATTTCTGTTATGCATCATGCTACGCGAAAAGCGATACAGCGACGTGTTTTTACTTGGTATAAAGAATGTGGTCGTCGTGCGCTGCCGTGGCGACATACGCGCGACTTGTATGCGATTGCTGTTGCGGAGATCATGCTTCAGCAAACAAATGTGCCAAAGGTGGTTGAGCGCTATAGTACTTTTTTGAAGGTGTTTCCGACATGGAAAGACCTTGCGCGCGCATCGCAGGCGCGTGTCCTCACGCAATGGCGTGGCCTCGGCTATAACCGGCGCGCGCTCAATCTTCACAGAAGTGCGCGTATTATTGTTAAAGAGCATAACGGACAATTGCCGCGTACATCAGAAGAAATTATGGCACTGCCCGGTTTCGGGCCATATACGGCACATGCTGTACTTGTTTTTGGGTACAATGACGATACAGTTGCTGTTGATGTGAATGTTGAGCGATTGCTGCGACGATGGCATGTCGGCGGCAAAAATGCCTCTGTCAGCGCTGAGTTAATGTTGCCGCGAGGAGAAAGCAGGCAGTGGCACAATGCACTCATGGATTTTGCATCTCTTGTATGCACGCGACGAGCACCGCAGTGTGCGACATGTCCACTCAAAACGCTATGTGCATCATACCCGGATCCGTGTGATTATGTGCGCACAAAAAAGAAAGAGCCAGGTCGTACTGAGAATGGCGTGCATGTACCGCGACGTATTTATCGCGGACGCATTATTGATGTTTTGCGCAATGGTGCGCTAGATATCAACGATATTGGGCAGCGAATTAAAAAAGACTGGGATATGGCAAAGGATCGTATATGGTTGGAAGAACTTCTGAGGGTGTTACGTAAGGAAAAAATGATTACTGTCCATAATGATGTGTGGCGCTTGCGATAATGTGCAGTGTTATTGCGCATGAGCAAATAAAGTCACCTACAAAGAATGAAAAAAAATCAAAACATTTGAAGGGAAGGACTTGATTGTTTTTATGGATAGATGTGATGAAAAATTGGTGAATTTAGTAAAGTATTGACAAACAAAATCAGTTTGCTATAATGCCATCTGTATACAGGAGTGTGCACGAGTTTTTGCGTGACCTCTGTGCATATAAAAATTGTAATAATAAATTAATTTATTGATTGATAGTGAAAAAATAGTGCGGTGCTCAATTGTGATATCTGTAGTCACAAGAAGGTGTTGCCGCTTTCTTTCGTTATCAATTTAAGTTTAAAGTACTATGGCAGAGAAGTTTGAACGAAAAAAGCCACATGTGAATGTGGGAACAATTGGTCATGTTGACCATGGTAAGACAACAACAACAGCTGCGATTCTGCACGTCCTTTCTTTGAAGGGTCTTGCAAAGGAGCGTGGTGTTGATGATATTGATAACGCGCCGGAGGAGAAAGAGCGCGGGATTACGATCGCAACAGCACACTGTGAGTACGAGTCAGAAAAGCGTCACTATGCACACGTTGACTGTCCTGGTCACGCTGACTACATCAAAAACATGATTACTGGTGCAGCGCAGATGGATGGTGCGATTCTTGTTGTGTCTGCAACAGATGGTCCGATGCCACAGACGCGTGAGCACATTCTTCTTGCACGTCAGGTTGGTGTGCCTGAGATTGTTGTATTCATCAACAAGTGCGATATGGTTGATGATCCTGAGCTTATTGAGTTGGTAGAGGCAGAGGTGCGTGAACTTCTTTCAAAATATGATTTTGATGGCGACAATGCTGCAGTAATTCAGGGCAGTGCTCTTAAGGCACTTGAGACAAAAAGCGCTGATGATCCTGATGCAAAGCCAATTCTTGATCTTGTTGCAGCACTTGACGAAAAAATTCCTGAACCAGTGCGTGACACGGAGAAGCCATTCTTGCTTCCTATTGAAGATATCTTCTCTATCGAAGGTCGTGGTACCGTTGTAACAGGTCGTATTGAGCGTGGCGTAATCAACCTTAATGATGAAGTTGAAATCGTTGGTTTGCGTGAAACTCAAAAGACTGTTGTAACTGGTATTGAGATGTTCAACAAGCAACTGGATCGTGGTGAAGCCGGTGACAATGCAGGACTTCTTCTTCGCGGTATCAAGAAAGAAGATGTTGAGCGTGGACAAGTTCTCGCTGCACCAGGGTCAATTACACCACATACAGAGTTTGAAGGTGAGGTGTATATTTTGACAAAGGAGGAAGGTGGTCGTCACACACCATTCTTCAAAGGATATAAGCCACAGTTCTATATCCGTACAACGGATGTAACTGGCGATGTAACGTTGCCAGAGGGAACAGAGATGGTAATGCCTGGTGACACTGTTACATTGAAAGTAAAACTTGTTGCGCCTGTGGCAATGGAAGATGGTATGCGCTTCGCGATTCGTGAGGGTGGTCGCACTGTTGGCGCTGGTGTTGTAACAAAGATTATTGAGTAATTACACCTACATTGCATAGCGAGCGTTGCATAGCGCTCGCTATGCGGATGGAGATTTTTTAAGAATAGGGATGACCTGTCAGTGTGGGCTGTTTACGTACATGTTTGTGTGTAACGACATTTTCAGGAACATCGTTATATTTTTATGGCAAAGAAGGAAGAAGCAAAGACGCGTATTCGTATCCGTATTAAGGCATATGATCACAAGGTCATTGACCGATCAGCTGCGCAAATTGTGGAAACAGCTCTGCGGAGCGGTGCTGAGGTCTCGGGACCGGTGCCGCTACCTACAGAGATTCACAAAATTACAGTCAATAGGTCAACATTCGTACACAAGAAGGCACGTGATCAGTATGAGATGCGTGTTCATAAGCGACTGATTGATATCTGGAATCCAACACCAAAGACAATTGATGAGTTAACAAATCTTGATCTTCCTGCCGGTGTTGACGTTGAAATTAAAATGTAACCAATCTTCTTTGTAAAGAAAGTGCCTCCCTGTCTCTGGATAGGGGGCGGATCCTGTGGGGGAGAGATACTCTTTCCCAAAGGATCCGTTTTACAGTGATTTCTGTATGCGGGTGTGCAAAATTTGCAATATTTTACATTATGGTTTAAAATATAAACCATGTTGTTGTAAGATTTATTTCTTTTGCACGTGTATTCTCGTTTAAGTCCGCAGATCTTGCGGATACTGGGCGACCTGCAAATTCGCTTCCACTATGGAAGAGAATGTGGTCAGCTTCAGAGCTGATTTTTATTTGATACGGATTGATTATTTTTTTATGAAAGCAATTCTTGGCAAAAAAATTGGTATGACAACTCTGTATGATGCAGAGAAGGGCGCGCTTAATGTAACGCTGATTCGTTGCACGCCGAATGTTGTACGTATGGTGCGTACGCAAGAGCGCGATGGATATACTGCCGTGCAACTTGAGGCTGATAAGACATTAAAAAAGAAGGTGCGCAAAGAATTCCGTTCAGATGAAACGCCGGAAGAGGGGACAGAAATAACGGTTGATGTTTTTGAGGTTGGCGATACTGTTAAGGTAACAGGCACAACAAAGGCAAAAGGTTTCCAGGGCGTTGTGAAGAGGTATGGATTTGCCGGTGGTCCGGCATCACACGGTCATCGTCATGTATTGCGTCAAGCAGGTTCTATCGGTAGCGCATACCCACAGCATGTGCGAAAGGGAAAAAAAATGGCTGGCCGCATGGGTGGTGTGCAGCACACAACAAAGGGTTTGACAGTTGTTCTTGTTGACGCAGAAAACCACATAATCGCAGTGAAGGGGGCAGTACCTGGTGTAAATGGAAGAATTGTTTCTATTGTAAAAGATTAGTTTATTGGAAGAATATGACGCAGCTTAATGTATACACAATTAAGGGAGAGAAGTCTGGCACAGTTGATGTGTCTGATGCCGTTTTCTCTGTTCCGGAAAATATGACACTGCTTCACCAGGTTGTTGTGGCCTATGCGGCAAACAGACGACAGTCGACGGCGCACACAAAGGATCGTGGTGAGCGCAAAGGTTCTGGCCGTAAACCGTGGAAGCAGAAAGGTACTGGTAATGCGCGGACAGGATCTATTCGTAATCCGATCTGGCGCGGTGGTGGCGTTGTATTTGGTCCACGAAGTGAAAAGAATTTTAAAAAGAAAACGACAGTAAAAATGCGCCGTAAGGCAATGGCCGTAGCGCTTTCCGAGAAGGTGCGCGCAGATCAGCTATTAGTTGTAGACAGCTTCTCATTCGATGAAATGAAGACAAAACATATGGCACAAGCGCTTAATGCATTGAAAATTGCTGATAAGTCATGTGTTGTGGTTCTTTCAGAGGATGAGAGTGCTGTATCACTAACAGCGCGCAACATTCCACGTGTGAAAAGCCGATCGCTATCAACGGTTAATGCGTATGATATGGTTAATCACGCGATTGTTTTGATAAGCAAGGATGCGTTAAAAAAATTGGAAGCACGTCTTGCAGAAAAGACGGGCGCAGTAAAGAATTAGTAAAGTACATAAGCCATGGCATTGTTTAGTAGAAAAAAAGAGGAAGATGTAGCGAAAGCAAAGAACACAAAGTCTTCTGACGCTACAAAGACGAAGAAGAAAAAGAAAGTGACTGCACTATCAGTTTTTGCACATGTCCTCCTTTCGCCGGTTGTGACAGAGAAGGCATATACGCTTTCTGAGAAAGGGAAGTATGTTTTTCGTGTACATACGCGTGCGACAAAAGCTCAAGTACAAAAGGCTGTGTCTGATATATTCGGTGTTGACGTCGTAAAGGTTAATATGACGGTAAAGAAGAAGCAAAACACATCGTTTAGAGGTATAAGTGGTAAAACGAAGACGCAGAAGAAAGCGATTGTAACGGTAAAAGAGGGGCAGAAAATAGATTTGTTTGAATAGTAGTATAAAGAATTATTTACCTATATGGCAATTAAAATCTACAAACGAAATACGGCGGGGCGACGCAATATGTCTATTGTGAAGCCGGATGGTGTTTCTGACAAGAAACCGGAAAAAAGCTTGCTCGCGCCAATAAAAAACCGTGCTGGTCGCACGAGTGCTGGGAAGATATCTGTGCGCCACCGCGGCGGTGGACACAAGCGCATGTATCGCATAATCGATTTCAAGCAGGATAAGTTTGGCATACCGGGCACGATTGCTGCGCTTGAACGTGATCCAAACCGTTCAGCGATTATTGCGTTAGTACACTATGCAGATGGTGAAAAGCGTTATATTTTAGCAAGTGCCGGTATGAAGAAGGGGCAGGTTGTACAGTCAGGGCCGGATGCACCGATTGAGCAGGGTAATCGTCTCCAGTTGCTACGCATTCCAACTGGTACGATTATTTCAAATATTGAGATGAAAATTGGCAAAGGTGGTCAAATTGTGCGTAGCGCTGGAAGTAGTGCGACCCTTATGGCTCTTGAGAATGGTTATGCGCAGATTAAAATGCCATCAGGTGAGATTCGCCTCATCAATGAGAAGTGCTATGCAACGATTGGTGCGATGAGTAATTTTGAACACAGTGCAGAGCGCATTGGTAAGGCTGGACGTAGTCGATGGAAGCGTCGTCGTCCACATGTACGTGGTAGCGCGATGAATCCTGTTGACCATCCGCATGGTGGTGGCGAAGGACGACAGCCAATCGGTTTGAAATATCCGAAAACACCGTGGGGCAAGCCAACGCTTGGCACAAAAACACGTCGCAAACATCGTTTCAGTGACAGGTTTATTCTCAAGCGACGGCAAGAACGAAAGCGTCGATAATTACAAGTATTATTTATCTAGATTGACTTATGAGTAGAAGTCTCAAAAAAGGGCCATACGTAGACGAGCGGGTATTGAAAAAAGTCCTTGCTCAGAAAAATGCGAAGAAGAAAACGCCGATTAAAACATGGTCGCGTGCGTGTGTAATTACACCTGAAATGATTGGTTTCACGTTTCATGTGCATAATGGTAAAGATTTCATCGAAGTGTATGTGACGGAAGAAATGGTTGGTCATCGCCTTGGTGAATTTGCACCGACACGTCGCTTCATACGCCATGGTGGTAAAATGCAGAAGGAGCTTGATATGGCTGCAAAGCAGCGTGAGGCGGAGGCAGCACGTCTTCGCAAGGCGGCATAGTTTTACGGTATAATTTTAATTATTAGTATAAAGCAATGGCTACACTGAAAGTACAACTGAATCGGTTGCGTATCTCGCCATATAAGGTGCGCTTGGTTGCTGATGCAGTACGAGGCAAAACCGTGCGCGAAGCACAGCGCCAGCTGGCAGTAATGGAAAAGCGTTCCGCACAGCCAATGGAAAAACTGCTTAAAAGCGGTGTTGCAAATGCACGTCATAATTATGGTTTTGATGCGGATAATCTCTATATTGCGGAGTTGTATGTTAATGAAGGGATGACGCTCAAAAGGTGGATGCCGCGTGCACATGGTCGCGCAACGAAAATTCTTAAACGAACTTCTCACATTACAATGGTGCTTGCAGAGATTGAGGATGGTAAGAATCGCGTAGAACCTGAGCAAAAAACGCGCACAAAGGAGAATGCAGGAAAGGTAAGTGATACAAAAAAGCAGGAGGATGGTTCTACCGCAAAATCCAGTACTTTTCAGGATACACATGTAGTAAGTAATAAGAAGGCGGATACAGCAGCTGCAAAAAAGCAACGTATGTTTCGCCGCAAATCATCATAAATAATTCCGCTCTATGGGACAGAAAGTTGATCCACGTTCATTTCGCATCGGTATAACGCGCACTTGGCAGTCGCGATGGTTTGATACAAAAAAAGACTTTGCAAAAAACCTCGAATCCGATGTAAAAATTCGCAATTATGTAAAGAAAACATGGAAAGATGCCGCCATCTCAAGCGTGAGCATTGAGCGCGCACCTGGTCTTGTCAATGTTATTGTACGCACAGGGCGTCCCGGTGTTCTCATCGGTCGCGGTGGCACTGGCATTGAGGATATGATAACAAAGATTAAGAAGATATTTTTTGCTGGTAAGCCAACACAAGTGAAAGTTGATGTGCGTGAGGTGCGTCGTGTTGAGGAAGACGCTGCATTAGTTGCCCAGCAAATTGTACAAACTCTTGAGAAGCGTATGCCATTTCGTCGTACACTCAAAACAACACTGGAAAGTGTAAAACGCAATCGTGATGTGAAGGGTGTAAAACTTGAGGTATCCGGTCGACTGGATGGCGCTGAAATGAGTCGTCGCGAGTGGATGTCCGACGGTCGTATCCCACTACAGACATTGCGCGCTGTTATTGATTATGCGAAGGATACTGCGCGAACAACATATGGCGCGATTGGTGTCAAAGTATGGATCTATAAGGGTGAAAAATTTGACACAACGCGAGAAAAGAAGTAAATTATACTAGATGCCAAAGAGTAAGAAATATCTGATTGCTACACACATATGTTAATGCCAAAAAAAACTAAACATCGTAAGTTGCACCGCGGAGGTCCAATTAAGCGTGTTGCAACGCGTGGAATTACAGTGAGTTTTGGGAGTTATGGGATTAAGGCAATGACACCGGGTCTCATATCAGCTCGTCAAATTGAGGCTGCACGTCGTGCAATCACTCGCTATATGCAGCGTGATGGTAAGGTGTGGATTCGCATTTTTCCTGATCATCCAATGACGAAAAAGGGTGCAGAGGTTCCGATGGGTAAGGGTAAGGGATCTGTTGATCACTATGTCGCAAGAGTAAAAGCAGGAACAATCCTCTTTGAAGTGGACGGTGTACCTGAAACCGTAGCGCGTGGCGCATTTGAGCGTGCGTCTCACAAATTAGCTGTAAAAACAAAGTTTGTTAAACGAGAAAGTGTATGATTACAATGCAAGAAATTCGAGAAAAAACGAGTGAGGATCTTGTAAAAGAACTTGCTGTGCTGGAGGGTAAGTTGCGCGAGCATCGGTTTAGTACATCCATTCAGCAAGAACGTGATACGAGTGCTCGCAGCAAGATGCGTCGCGCAATCGCTCGCATCAAAACGGTTTTAGCACAACGTGCGCAGGATGAGCGCAATCAATAGTTAACTCTCAATGATCTAATCATTATGTCGAAAGTAGAAGTAAAAAAGGCGCGTCAATGGCAGGGCGTAGTTGTATCCGATAAAGCAGATAAAACGATTGTTGTCGCTGTTGAGCGTTTTGTAACACATCCAAAATATCGTAAAAAATATCGTGTTACAAAAAAGTATGCTGTGCACGATCCTGATAATCGGTATAAGGAGGGTGATGTTGTGACATTTGCATGCTCAAAGCCGATAAGCAAGCGTAAAAAGTTTGTTGTTACCGAGTAAATTTTTTATAGAAGGAATTTAATTTAAAATTATGATTCAGGCAGAGACAAAATTGAAAGTTGCAGATAATTCCGGTGCGAAAATCATCGAATGTTTCAAGGTGCTCGGTGGCTCACGACGTCGCTATGCGCAGATCGGTGATGTAATTGTGGCATCTGTAAAATCTGCCGAGCCACGTGCTGCTGTGAAGAAGGGTGACGTTGTTCGTGCCGTGATCGTGCGTCAGAAAAAGGCGTTTGGCCGAAAGGACGGGTCGTACATCCGTTTTGATGAAAATGCTGCAGTGATTATTGATGCGCAAAAGCAGCCACGCGGTACGCGTGTTTTTGGTCCAATTGCACGTGAGTTGCGTGAGAGAGGGTATGCGAAAATTATTTCGCAGGCACCAGAAGTTTTGTAAGAATGACAATAATTAAACCTATGCGAATTAAAAAAGGTGACACAGTTGAAGTAATTGCCGGTAAGGATAGAGGTAAGCGCGGAACGATCCTGCGCGTGTATCCGGCTGAAGGACGCGTTGTTGTTGATGGTGTAAATATTGTCACGAAACATGTAAAAGTACGTCGTGCCGGTACGTCTGGTGAGCGCATACAATTTCCCGGCAAAATTGATGCGTCAAACGTAATGCTTGTGTGTCCGCATACTGACAAGCCGACGCGCGTAGGATACAAGATAACAGATGGTGGTCAAAAAGTACGTATATCAAGGAAAAGTGGTAAAGAGATTTAAATTATTCGTTTCTAGAGCAATATGAAAGCAATTCCAAGTACAAGAGAGAAGTATGTAAAAGATGCTGTGCCGGCATTAGAGGCCTTGTGTAAGACAAAAAACCCTCTTGCTTTGCCGCGCCTAGATCGTATCGTTGTACACGCCGGCATTGGTCGCTTTGCAAAGGAAAGGGCAGTTGTAAAAGAGGTGGTTGATGGCATAACTGCAATCGTCGGTCAGAAACCTGTAACAACAAAAGCACGAAAATCTATTGCTGGTTTTAAAATTCGTGAGGGACAGGATATTGGTGTGATGGCAACGTTGCGCGGTGACCGTATGTGGGATTTTTTGGATAGATTGGTTGTGATAGCATTGCCACGTGTACGTGATTTCCAGGGTATTAAATTATCAGGAGTTGATAGTTATGGCAATCTTAATATTGGTATCCGTGAACATACAGTATTTCCTGAAATCGTGCCGGAGAAAGCTGTTCACATTTTCGGGTTGCAAGTTACGGTAAAAACGACGGCACGTAATAAGGAAGAGGGTGAGACTCTTTTTCGCGCGCTTGGTATACCGCTTCACAGAGATGATGAAAAATAATTCATAGATATATTTATTCTACATAAAAGATTATGGCTAAAAAATCAGTAATAGCACGATCAAAGAAAACACCAAAATACTCAACACGTAAGGTCTTGCGTTGTTGGCGCTGTGGCCGTAAGCGTGGGTATCTGCGATTCTTCAACATGTGTCGTATTTGTGTACGTGAATTGGCACAGAAAGGTGAAATTCCTGGTATACGTAAAAGTAGTTGGTAAGCCGTTATTATTTTTCTAAAAGATTCTTCGTATGTTAGATCCAATCAGTGAAATGTTAACCCGTATTCGCAATGCATCCCGTGCTGGACATGCAAGCGTATCGATGCCATCATCAAAAATGAAGGCAAAGATTGCCGATGTACTCGCAAAGGAAGGTTTTGTTGGAAGTGTGTCTGTTTCCGATAAAAAGAACGGGAAGCGCACACTGACAATTGATCTTCTGTATCACAATATTGATCGTACAAGACGGGAAAGTGCCATTCGTCAAATTAATCGTGTGAGTCGCGAAGGTCAGCGCGTGTATGTGCGAAGTAGTGATATTCGTCCTGTTAAAAATGGTTTTGGCATAAGTATTATATCGACGTCACAGGGTATTATGACAGGAAAGGAGGCACGCAAGAAGCGTCTTGGCGGGGAGGTAATTTGTGAGGTATGGTAAAGTGTAAGAGAATTTTAGCGTTAAACTTATGAGTAGAATTGGTCAACATGGTGTTGTTGTCCCGAACGGTGTCGATGTTGTCATTGACAAAAATCATGTAAAGGTGACGGGACCAAAGGGTACGTTATCCATGCCGTTGCATCACAGTGTTACTGTAGTTGTTGAAGACGGTAAGTTGATGGTGGAGAAGAAGAATGATTCAAAGATGGCGGCTGCAATGTGGGGAACAACAACGCGCCTCATTGCAAATATGATTACAGGCGTAACAGAAGGATTTAGCAAAAAGTTAGAATTGAATGGTGTTGGTTTTCGCGTTGCTCTGAAAGGGAAGAAATTGGACATGGCGCTCGGCTTTTCGCATCCTGTTGTTGTTGATATTCCTGATGATCTAACTGTTGCTGTTGAAGGGATGACAATTACCATTTCCGGTATGGATAAGCAGCGTGTCGGTCAGTTTGCTGCGGAAATTCGTGCGTTGAAGCCTGTTGAACCATACAAAGGTAAGGGCTTTCGTTATGAGGGTGAGCATGTACGACGCAAAGAAGGTAAGAAGGCTGCGTAAAATGCAAATAACTTTGATATACTACTATGAAACGATCACGAAACGAACAAAGAAAGATGCGATGTCGGCGTATTCGTGCGAAAGTGCGCGGTACTGTTATTCGTCCGCGCGTAAGTATCTTTCGCAGTTTAACGAATATTTATGCGCAAGTTATTGACGATGACGCAGGAAAAACGCTCTGTAGCGCATCGCTTTACGATCTTGCAAAGAATGAGCGAAAGAATACTGTTGACGGTGCGCATGCTGTTGGCAACGTTCTTGCAAAGAAATGTGACGCACTCAAGATTAAAACACTTGTCTTTGATCGTGGTGGATATAAGTATCATGGCAAGGTCAAGGCTTTGGCAGAAGGATTGCGCACAGGTGGTATAAAAATGTAATCTTCATACTTAACTTAATTTTGACTCTATATGGTACAAGAACAACGACAACAACGTGGACAACGCCGACGCCGTTCTATGCGTCGTGAAAAACCGGAATTTGAAAATCGCTTGCTTGATCTTGCACGTGTGACACGTGTGGTGAAGGGTGGACGCCGTTTCAGTTTTCGTGCAACGGTTGCAATTGGCGATCGTAAGGGGCGTGTAGGTGTAGGCGTTGCAAAAGGTACGGACGTTTCGAGTGCAATGCAAAAGGCGATTAATGATGCAAAGAAAAATTTAATTACTGTACCGATGAAGGATGGCACAATCCCTCATGATATCATTTTAAAGCATGGTAGTGCACGTCTTATTATGAAGCCGGCAAAATCAGGTCGCGGTGTGATTGCCGGTGGCGCAGTACGTACTATTATCAATCTTGCCGGTATTCGCGATATTGTAACGAAGTCGCTTGGCACATCAAATAAGCTTAATGTGGCGCGTGCTACATGCGAAGCGCTTAAGCAGATCAAGAAAGTATAAATTAAGACATACTGATATGCAGATGCATGAACTAATAACAACAAGTAAAAAAAGTCGTAAGCGTGTTGGACGCGGTGGTAAATTTCGTAAAACTGCCGGTCGTGGCACAAAGGGGCAGAAGGCGCGCAGTGGCGGCAACGTTGATCCGCTTTTTGAGGGCGGGCGCTCGTCTCTTGTGCAGCGTATGAAAAAGAGGCGTGGTTTCACGGCTGTGCACGCATCGAGGTGTACTGTTACACTGACCGCACTTGAGCGTGTCTTTGAAGATGGTGCAACAGTCTCTATGGATACACTAGTTGCGTATGGTGTTTTGCGTAAATCACAAAAGGCGCGTGGCGCAAAGATTGTTGCGACGGGAACTCTTACAAAGAAATTGGTTATTGGTGATGATATTGCATTATCAGCGGCAGCAGCAAAGATTCTCAAAGCATCTGATACACCTGCAGTGAGTGATGAGAAGGCATCCACAGATGACTTGACGAAGATTGAAGGTATCGGACCGAAAATTGCGCAAATGCTTACAAATGCTGGTATCAAAACATTTGCCACACTTGCTGACATAAAGCCGGCGAAGATTGCGAACCTTCTTAAGGATGTACGTGGCAACCATGACCCACAAACATGGCCGCAACAGGCAGCACTTGCCCGTGATGGTAAATGGGATGAGTTAGCACGGTGGCAAGACGAGTTAAAAGGCGGAAAAATGTAATCTATTAGTTTTGTTTTAGTATGTCTCAGGATAATTTAATTAAACTTGTATCGCAAGGTGATGATGACGGATCTGGTGCTGGACACATCATCTATACGTTCAAGAACAAAAAAAAGATTAAAGAGCGTCTTGCGCTCAAAAAGTTTAATCCTACTATAAGAAAGCATACGCTTTACGTTGAGAAGAAGTAAAAGCTCCTTTCTTTGGCAATGCGATTTTTTATATTTAGTTAGATTTTAGAATAATACTATGGCACGAGTTTGTGAAATTACTGGCAAAAAGACAGTATCTGGGCACAATGTGAGTCATTCGCAACGTAAGACGAAGCGTACATTTAAGGCAAACGTTCACCGACGAACGTTGCTTAATCCTGCAACAGGTACGCTTATGCGCGTGAAGCTTTCAACAGCTGCATTGCGAACACTTGCGAAATGGGATCGTGAAGGAAAAAAGTACGATCTGCGTGAGCTTGTTAAAAAATAGACGTAAGACGTGTCCTGCAGTAGTAAAAGCGCACCTGACGAGGTGTGTTTTTAATTGTGAAAATGTGGTATGATAGATAGGTAGTGAATATTTACTTATAACATTATAGGCACATATTATTGTGTGTCTGTGTGGGTGGTAACAGAAAAATAAAAAGCAAACAAAAAACTGTGTTGTCGACATTGTTTCATCGTAACAATCTAACAGGACCGCTCCTTGCTCTTGATATTGGAACAGAAGTGATTAAGGCACTTGTTTTTACTGTGGAACAGCAATCGCAGAAAGCGATCGTGCGTGGCGTTGGTCGTGTGCACCAAATGCCGAAGAACATGAACAGTGGTGCCGTAAGCGATATTGGTGGTGTTATTGAGGCGACACGTGAGGCGATTGCGCAAGCACAACAAAATGCCGGTGTTAAGAAGGCGCAAAAGGCAGTTATTGGCATTGCAGGAGAATTAGTTAAAGGCACGACAACAACAGTGCATTATGAGCGTGTTAATCCAGCACTTAAAATTTCGCTTTCCGAGCTGCGCGCTATCATGAAAAAAGTGCAACAAAAAGCCTATGAGCGCATTCAAGGTCAAGTAGAGTGGGAGGTTGGGCGTCGAGTTGACATAAAACTGATCAACGCTGCAATTGTTGATGTGCGTATTGATGGTTATCGCGTTAATAATCCACTTGATTTTCAGGGACGTAATGTGTCAATCAGCGTTTTTAACGCTTATGCGCCACTTGTCCATTTGGGTGCATTAGAGGAGATTGCACGTGCACTGGAAGTTGATCTTGTAAGTGTTATCGCTGAACCATACGCTGTTGCAAGTAGCATATCACCAGAAGACGCACTTGATTTTAGTGCAATTTTCATTGATATTGGTGGTGGCACAACGGATATTGCTGTTGTACGTGGCGGTGGTCTCGAGGGTACAAAAATGTTTGCAATTGGTGGGCGTACATTTACAAAGCGTCTCGTGCGTGATCTTGATATTGATTTTGCAGAAGCAGAGGCACTGAAGATTCGTTACTCGTGTGGCGAGCTTGCATCTGACATTGCACAGCATATTGAGAAAATTTTTAGTGCGGATTGTAAAATTTGGCTTGAAGGTGTCGAATTGTCATTGAGTGAGTTTGCTGAAACTGATCCCTTACCGTCACATATTTATCTCTGTGGTGGCGGGAGCGCTCTGCCTGGCATGAGTCAGGTGATCATGCAAAGTGATTGGACACAGAGGCTATCTTTTATGGGCGCACCACAAGTACGTTTTTTGCAGCCACAGGATGTGCGAAGTGTTGTTGATACAACGGGAACTCTGCGTGATCCGCGTGATATAACACCAATGGGTCTTGTTCATGTAGCAATGGATTTTGCGCGTGAAGAGCGTGCTATTATGCAGATTTTGCGGACCGCAATGGAACAAGTACGATAGCTCATTATTTTAACTTCATTTTATGTTACAATAACTATATGAATCCCTTCTATATTGAGGCAGACGAAGAAATAACATCAGTCATTGATCGTCTTCGTTTGTCTACACAGAATAAAGTCATATTTGTTGTACCTGCTGGCGCGATGCTTTTGCAGAGCGCTGTGAATTTGCGCATTCTTGCACGTGAGGCGCAAAAAGAAGGGAAAGAGCTAGTAATTGTAACTTCCGATGAGTACGGACAGATATTGGCACAAAAGATTGGCGTTGAAACATATGCAAATCTTGATGAGATTGAAGGACTTTTCATTGAAGATACTGACGGCAATGACAGAACTGACCATGACAATGTTGTCGATAACATAGGTTCAACAACGTACTATGAAACAGGTGACACACAATGTGATATAGACAATGGCGCAGCAGACGATAGCGATAATAATCATAAAGCCGATAAGGTTATTGGTTCACTTGCATACAATGATAGTGCGATACAAGAAGATCAATTTGCACATTCACGCGTGCAAAATAGTACGCAAAACTATCGGCACATGCAACAAGGACCATCTATGGATGTACGTCGCCATGTTCAGACCCCTATAACAACGGCAACACAGGAAGAGTCGTCGTTGCAAAAGGATGTGCGTCAAACACAACATACGATGCAGCCGGCAGATAATCATGATATTACTGTACTGAGGCGAGGTGTTGAAACGCTTGATGCACACAAAAAGCGGGAGGTGCAGGAATTTTTTGGGCGCGCGCGTGAACGAACGCAAGAAGTGTCACCAAAAAATGTATCAAGTCAAGAGGGTGTGAAGCAAAAAGGGGGATCGTCATTTGCGCCACGTCATGATATTTCTGCATATACACGCATGTCATCGCGAGATGTGCAAAGTGGTCAAGGAATGTCGCGATGGAAGAAAATAACACTCTCCGCACTAGCAGTGCTTGTTGTTTCTTTTGTAGTATCTAGTATTATATTTTTGCCACGTGTAACAGTTACATTAAAACCTGTTGTTCATGAGAGTTCGGCGACGCTTCATATAGTAGCTGATGCAACACAGGCAGCGACAGTATTTGACGAGAGGAAAATTGGTGCGCTTGTTATAGAAAAGGAGATGGAAAAAACGATTACAGCGAAAGCGACGGGAACATCA
>JALVQA010000012.1:44815-82641 GCA_027031495.1 Candidatus Moraniibacteriota bacterium | reverse complement strand
ATGGGGAGAAAAAGATAATATTATTAACCAAGGACTTTTTTATCTTGATTGGCTTGTAGATCATAAAGGAGATTTTCAACTTCTTGTGCAAAATAAACTTGGCAATAATGTTGAAGTAAATTTTGGTTCTCCTCGTGTTTTGCTTGTTGCACAAACTTTTAGTAAATACGATCAATATGCTATAAACAGAATGGCAGAAAACATCGAACTATGGGGATATTCTCGCTATGAAGATAATATTTTTGAATTAAAACTTGTAGCTAGTTCTCAAGCTAAAAAAACGACAAATACTACAAAACAAATTACAAAGGTAAATTATGAAGAATATTCTATTGAAGATCATTTAAAAAATAAAAGTGAGCAAATAAAAGAATTATTTTTTGCACTTAGAGAAAAAATATTTACTTTAGAATCAGAGCAAAAAATTGAGGAAAGTCCTCGTAAATTATATATAGCCTACAAAGTTGGGCGTAGTTTTGCGGAGGTGAAATTACAAAGAAGTGATATAAAGATTTGGATTGGAGAAGGAATTGATGATCCAAAAGGCATGATTCGTGATGTTTCAAATATCGGACACCATGGGATTGGTAATTCAGAAATAACTTTAAAAAGTTTTGATGAACTAAATTATGTTGTGGGCTTAATTGAACAGAGTTATTTGCAATCTATTTAATTGAAATTTTATAAAAAATTGCTATAATTGACCTATATATTTAATATGTTTTAATTCTATTAAATTCAATATGACTAAGAAAAAAACTACAACTCAACAAGTATTTTCTAAAAAAGTGAAAAATGCCAATAAAAAAGCATTTGAATCCTTTGATTTTTATAAAAAAACTATAGAAATAATGGATAGGGCAGATATTGCAATGGGAAGAAAAACTACCTATGAATCTGCGCAAAGTTCAACTTTAAATTATAAAACCAATATTTATGGCTACTCCTCAACGCAAAAAATTTAAAACTATACAAGATTGGCATGATTTTCTTCTTGAGGTGCAAAAAAACA
The DNA here is from genome assembly GCA_027031495.1 of Candidatus Moraniibacteriota bacterium. Classification (GTDB taxonomy): domain Bacteria; phylum Patescibacteriota; class Minisyncoccia; order Moranbacterales; genus JALVQA01. The sequence continues at coordinate 81,629 of JALVQA010000012.1, read as the reverse complement.
AAAAAGAAATAAACCCCTTAAATTTAAGAAAAGCTTGTTATGAAGATATTGAAAAATACAGGGAAAAACCCTTGCTTGTTTATGCAACAAAATTTTTAGGGCAACTTCCACCTGGCATTCCAAATTTTATTGATTTAGAAGATATTGATGGTTTTACTGATATGGTCAATTCAGTTGCAAAAGATATTAAAGAAGTTGATGTATTAATTCATAGCCCAGGAGGAAAACCAGATGCAACAGAAAGAATTGTATTAATTCTTAGAAATAGATTTGAAAAAGTTAATTTTCTTATTCCTCATTCTGCATATTCAGCGGCTACCATGTTAGCCCTTTCTGGCAATTCAATTATTTTGCATTCAAGTGCAGTATTAGGACCTATTGATCCACAAATTAATGGTATTCCTGCAAGATCAATAAAAAGAGGTTTTGAGAAAATAAAAGAGAAAATTGCAAAAGATGGCCCAGAGTCTTTGCCTGCATATATACCCTTAATTGAAAAATATACGATTGAATTATTGGAATTATGTGAAGATTCAGAAAAGTTATCAAAAAAATTAGTTTCTAACTGGATAAAAGAATATATGTTTGAGAATAAAAAAGGGCTGTCTCCAAAAATTAAAAAAGCGGTGAATTATTTTTCTGATTATGACAAACATTTACTCCATTCAAGACCTCTTTCATTAAAAAAATTACAAAAATTTGGATTGAATATCGAATTAGCCGATGACACCTTGCAGGAATTGTTGTGGGAAGCATATGTTTTATTAAACGGATTCTTTAATATTTCTCCTTTTGTAAAATTATTTGAAACTACAAATGGAGTTTCTTGGGGTAAACAATTTCAACAAGTTCTTGTAAACCAACCTCAAAATAAGAAGAAATAAGGAGTTTTGGGCTACGGGCATTCACCCCTTAATCCCCTCTGCCCTTCGCCCAAAACAGAAAAATTTTGTTTTGCATTTAATAATAAAAGCTACGCGGGAAACAATTATGAAAGAAAAAAGATAAAAAATGTACGCTTCGGGGTCGTTGCACTTTCGCTCGTTCCTCGCTCACCCTCGCCTAACAGCGTATATGAGGTTCGGCTCTTGCAGAGCCTCAACCCAAATTGCTCCCGTTGGTCGCAACTTCTCATATACGCAATTCAAAAAATATTTTTCTAAGATGAACGATGAAGATAAGCTTTCTAAAAAGGGGAATAAATTTGATTTTTTCTAAAATAAAAGAGGGGGATAATTGGTGTTTTCTCCACTCCGTTCCGAAAATGAATAATTTTATAAATCTTAACCAATATTAAATATTATGCTTGACCTTAATAAAATTAAAAATGATTTAGAGCAACTTTTATATAAAGTTGGAGAAATTGTTGCAAATGGATATGAAGATAAAAACAAAGAAGCATCTTCAAAAAGAGATGCAAATGATTTATTAACAAAATATGATATTGAAGTTAATGATATTATTTTGAAACATCTTGAAAATAAATATCCTGAAATTTCCATAATAAGTGAAGAGGCTTCTGAAATAACAAAAAAATCAGAATATTCATTTGTTGTTGATCCAATAGACGGAACAAGAAATTTTGTGAGAAATATTCCTGTATTCTTTATAGGGATTGGTCTAGTGAAGAATGGAAAAACAATTTTATCAATAACCTATAATCCAATAACAAAAGATTTATTTTGTGCTATTAAGAACGAAGGAACTTTTCTTAATAATAAGCAAATTAAAGTAAGTGATAGAACTTTAGAATTATCTGATTTGAATATAAGAACCTTGCCAGATAAACAATTAGAAAAGCAGGTTGTTTCAAAAATAATTGCAAATGTACATCAAGTAAAAAATAATATGTGTTGCCATGATGAAATTTCAGGAATTGCATGTGATAGATATGATGGTTTTATTTCAAAGGGTTCATCTCCTTGGGATTATTGTCATTATTTACTAGTTGAAGAAGCTGGAGGAAAAGTTACAGATTGGAATGGAGATGAGTTTGATATTTCAAAAGATAATATTATCATATCTAATGGAGTTATTCATGATGAGTTACTACAAGCAGTAAAATAAGCAGTTTTGAAAAATGGAATTCACCCCTAACCCCTCTTTCATTTTTCAAATAGGAAAAAATCAAATTTATAATTAATGAGGAAAGCCTATCTTATTGATGAGAACGAAAAATATTTTTTGAACTTACTCCGCTACGCTTCGTGCCACGCTTCGCTCTCCTCCTTTCAGTCGTCGGGGCGTATAACAAGGGATATACGGTTCGGGGCTCAGCTCGCCCCTCACCCAAATTTTCTTCCGCTACGCTACAGAAAAACTTCGTATATCCCTAACGTTGATCCAAAATGTCGCTCCGCTCCATTTTGCATCAACGCCCGCGAGCAAGCTCGTTGTCATCCTTGCGTCGCTCCGCGACACTTCGGATAACAACGCGTATACACCGCTTCGCTACATTTCCTCAATCCAAAAGCAAGTTTTTGTTAAAATGAAAACGTTGCATACTCGCGGGCGTTATATCTCGGACACAAAAGCACCTGATGGGGAAGAGTTGGAGGTCTATATTCTTGGAGTTTTTGAACTCTTGAATGAGTTTGAGGGAAGATGCATCGCCATTATTCATAGAATGGATGACGACGATGATGATAAATTGGTAGTTGTTCCTGACGGTCAAAATTACAGCGATGAACAAATTAAGGTCCTGACGGAATTTCAAGAGAGATTTTTTAAGTCGGAGATTTTAAGATAGTCACCTATGTTTCAATCTATGATATAATTCCTCAAAAGTAGGCAAAATTATATCATCAAAATCTTTAAAAAATATCAGGAATTTTTCCATCATCGCCCATATTAACCATAGAAAATTAACTCTTTCCGACAGAATGTTGGATAAAACCAAGACTGTGGAAAGTTGAAAAATGCACGACTAGCTTTTGGATACCATGGAATTTGAACAGGAGAGAGGGGGATTACCATTAAAATGCAACCTGTTCGGATTTGAGCATTGTACCTACAACAGTGACATAGAGCCGACAGTATTTGGCATGTTTTTGGACGAGAAGACCGCCGCTGTAAAAAGCAGAAATTGCGCGACATATCGTGTGATGAACCACGTAAAGTATGTGGCATTGACAGGTGTGCAATAATTGTAATATGTCTTTATGATTATGTATTTTTTATCTTTATTATCATGTAATATATGCATATCTTTAAAATAAAAAAAGCGTTGCAATAAATCATTATTGCAACGCTGAGAAGGGATGGTTGATATGTGGCACTATGTCTTATACCACTCGCGCAATTTCTCATAGCCACGACAATCTCTTTTTTCTCCGGTATAGATAATGCCATTTGGAGAGATGCATAAAAGATAGACACCGTGCTTAAGAATTTTATTGCAAAAACGGTTATTGTAGTAGTGAATAATTTCTTTTGCAATTAATTCACCAATTAAGCCGCTTGCAAACAATCCGAGACCAATCTCTTCGCTGCCATGAGGTATATTTGTGACAAACATGAAGCGAATATTTAGCTTCTTGCATGCAGCATGTATAAGCATGCCGTATGGGACGCCAATGCGATTGCTACTGTAATTACCCGGTGTATAGTGTATACCAAAGTGCGGTGCTATCTGTTCAATGGATTGTAGAGCAATATTTTTATTTCTACTGATGATGTGACCGGTTGTTGTACACATGGCATTGTTACGAGATGCTTTTCTATTTTCAATGAATTGCTCTTTCCAATCATTGGGCAAATCTTCAATGCTTCTTTGGAAGCGATTATCGTAAATACCACAATCATAACCGCCACCTACATCAAAGAAAAACCAATTACAGATAACGAGATCTGGTTGTTGCTTTGTTCTGTGTAGTGCTACAAATGCCTCAGAAAGGTTTGTTGCAAGGGAAATGTGTGTATTGTGAGAAGAAAGCACTCTCCATGCTATAGCAGTATTGTGTGGATCGTTTTCAATAAGAAGAATATGCATTGTTGCGCTCCTTTCCCTTTGCCCGCGGGAATGGGCCGACGTTGTGTCGGAAAAATATTAAAGAACATCGATACTATAGCAATAATACAGTGTTTGTGTCAACAAAAATAGTATTAAAATACTATTTTTTATGCATACGTTTCCTATGCAAAAAACCGAAGAATACGACAGCAACAATAGCGCCAAGTGTGTCAGCAAACATATCCTTTTGCGCATCCCACTGATCACCCTGACTGCCGAGGTATGCAGCGCCAGCAGCAGGATCTGACGATGTGGCATAAACCCATTCTATAAGCTCATAGCTCATTGCAATTGTTGCAATAGCAAAAACGGGATATGTGTAGAGAAGGAAGCGATGTGCGACAAGCCTTTTTCTATAGAGCCACTCAGCAATAGGGAAGGCGTAAAAGCCAACGGTAAAGTGTGCGAGGCGATCAAAATTATTGCGCTCAAAACCAAAAAAATTTGTAACCCACTCAAAGGGAACATGTGCAAAAGTGTAGTGTCCGCCAATGGTATGGAGATAAATAAGAACGCTCATGAGAATATACGATGTATTAGAGAAACGAATACCACGAACATAAAGTGTGATAATAACAGCAAGGATAATCCAGACGGTTGCATTTTCAACAAGCCATGTGCGCCTATCTACGGGCGAGAAGGCAAGTGCCGTAAAGAGAACAAAATAGATCTCAAGGAGAAAGAGTGGAACAGTGTGTAAAGTTTTGTTTTTCATAGTGTTTTTATGTAGTAATATTATGGCCTTTGTAATAAGTATAACATTGGCACAAGTGCATGCGGTAAATGAAAAAAAAGAGCAGGCGGTAGTGTTACGTTTACTATATGTGGCGAGTTGTATAAGTGTCTTGTATTAGCGGTCTTATTGCAATTGAGTAGTAACATGCACATGCATTGTACTTTCTCAATTATTTTTTCACAATAGCATCATTGTTGTAATAGTTTTTGTTATCGTGCAATATTATTATTTGGCAAACATCTATATTTATGATAGAAATGACATGTGTTTTCAAACACGTCCATGTGCCACTACACAAGCAATGCGTGCCGCTTACACGTAAGCTATCTAAGGTAGTCACAGTAGCGGCTGTGACGAAAGGAGCAAAAAATGAAAAATCCGACAATTATTTTTCCGATACTTACGACGATTGTTTGTATCGCTGCACCGTACGTGATCGTAACCAAGACAACTGGTGCGGCGATGGGCGTCATGTTGGCGCTTTATGGCTGTGGCGGGCTGCTCATTGCAGCAGCTGCATGGTTTTTATGGCTCTTTTTGTTTTTGTAATTTTTAATTGCCAGCAACGCACAGCGTTATCGCACAAGATGTATTGTTGGTAATAAACAAAGCTCACAGTATGTATTTACTGTGAGCTTTTTTCTTTTGTGTAATTTATTTTCTAGATAAAGATCAGTACTGTAAGTCAATTTTAATATACTCTTGCCAGCTACAGACGTCGTGATGCAAATCACTTTCGGGTCCTGGGTAAATATCAACCATGCCACCGTACGGCATATCAAAAGTAAGAGTAATTTTACCGTCTTGTGTAATGCGAGCAATCTCATCTGCTGTAAGTTGTGCTGTGCCAGTCATAACTGCAGCTTGAATGGTGCCACGGTCCACACTCGGCCCGCCCTTAAGACCGCCAAAGCGATCGTCATCTGCAAAAGTGCTAAAGAGGAGGCCAAGATCAACATCATCAATGTATGCATGCATCACCTCACCGCCACTAAAGTCGTGACCACAATCGTTGTGACCGCTTTCAACATCACCATGTTTACACGGATCGTCGTGGTCACCACAAATTGTCAGTGTTAACGTACCGGGACTACTCTTCTTTGCAACATTTGTAAATGTGCCAGTTACTTTGCTGCGTGCACAAGCCTTGTTCCACTTTTGGCTCATCCATTCTGCGTCCTTGCGTCCACAGTAGTCCCAAATTTCGCCATGAAGCGCGCTTGCACCGCCGGCGTCCGCTACAAATCCATCTGTGCCATCACTCTTTGCACCGGGAGTCACTGCACCGCTTGGGACGGGAGTTGCCGTGTCAGTGGTATCGGTAGCGTCATTTGTGGTAGAGGAAGTATCTTGTGTCTGTTGTGTGTCTGTTGTAGTTGTGGTGTCTGTTGTTGCAGTTTGAGCATGCTGTGCAGTGTTTGTGTTGTTATTATCTGACACGACAACTCTACTTACAGCGCCAATGCCGATGCTTGTTGGGCGCGGCGGCTCTGTCGCCTCTGTTGTGTTACCTGGCGGCGTCGGTGCTTGCGGTGTTGTCTGTGTTTTTTGTTGACGTTGCGAGGTTTTTACAGTTGCCTGGTGTGTTGTTCCGTCTGATGATTGCGATAAAGATGCTATCGCATCTGATAAGTTATCCAACAGAGCATGCGGTTGTTGATTCTGTGTATTTTTTACAAAGAACATGCCAAGTAGCATTGTGATAACAGTAATAATTGATGCAATAATTGCATAGATTAATGTGGTAAATCCACTTTTTGTATATTTTTTTTTCATAAGATCAACAAGATGAGTGTGTAATGCATTCTCATTAATATTATGACACACAATCATATAATGACACAAGAGTACATGTTTCGCGTATCATAAGATACTTTTTTGCAGTGTGAATAGTGACGCCGTACTCCATGTACTGTATGATTAAGACAGATAAATAACATTGTAAACATCCAAATTACCATGACTTTTAAGCGTGTGCGATTGATAGCTGTGTGCCTAATGTTTTCCATCATATGTGTACTGAGTGATAACACTGTGTATGCAAGCAGTAAAAATGATTTAACTTCTGAAGAATTTATTGAAAAATTTGATGTTGATATTACAGTAAAGCGCGACGCAGTAATAGATGTTGTAGAAACAATTACCTACAATTTTGGATCAGAACAAAGTGGCAATGAGCATCATGGCATATATCGCACCATTCCAATTTCTTACGAGGCGCGTGGTGGCAACTATACGACAGATATCGATCATATTTTCGTAACAAATGAGCATGGCACAGCACGCTCCTACAGTATTAGCAGGAATGATCGCTACCTTACAATAAAAATCGGTGATCCACACAAACGTGTGTATGGTAGACATGTGTACCGTATTATGTATCGTGTACATGATATAATTAATTTCTTTGATGATCACGATGAGTTGTATTGGAATGTAACGGGTAATGACTGGCACGTACCGATAAAGAGTGTTAGTGCTCGTGTTCACATACCCGGTAAGGTAATGCGCACACAGTGTTTTGTTGGCGTATCCGGAAGCACAGATGCATGTAGCATAGGAATGGTTAAAAAAAACGATGCAATATTCTCTCATGCAGGATTGGGAGAAGGTGAGGGTATGACGGTTGTTGTATCTGTGCAAAAAGGCATACTAAAGGAACCATCAGCAATGACGTGCATATGGCACACAATAACGGACAATCTTATGGCACTCTCGCCACTCTTTGTTGGAAGTGGCATGTTCTATCTATGGTATACGCGTGGACGTGACCGGCGACGGCATGGGACAATTATTCCGCGATATAGTCCACCTGCCAATATGACGCCGGCCGATGTTAGTTTTATCGTACACGAAGGAATACATCCGCGCGATGTTGGCGCAACACTTATTGATCTTGCTGTGCGTGGCTACATAACAATTACACGCTCCACGCAGGACAACTACGAAAGTGCATCGCATGATTATGTTATCAAAAGGACGCATGCAGACGAAAAGAAACTTTTGTCACACGAAAAGATTCTTCTGGGAAAGATTCTTGGTGGTGAAGACCAGGGGAATGTCAGTGTACTTAGAGATGATCAGTCATTTTTCTATACATTTAAGAAGGTATGTACAGAAAGGTATGCTGGGAAATACTTTGTAAAGAATCCTGAAAAAGTGAAGAGCATGTATGTTGTGGCCGGCTTCATGATCATTTTTGGTGGCACGTTTTTCTCTGCTGGTAATGTTTATAACGTTATTGGCGCGTTGCTTTCCGGTCTGTGTGTTATTGCTTTTTCGCACTTTATGCCGGCGCGCACACGCGAGGGTGTGAATGTGTATGAGCATATTATGGACTTTAAGGACTTTCTCTCAGTAACGGAAAAAGATCGTCTTGCATTTCACAATGCTCCGGAGAAAAATCCGAAAACGTTTGAAAAATTTTTGCCATATGCCATAGCACTCGGAGTGGAAAAGCAATGGGCGCGGCAATTTGATGATCTCTACAATAGACAACCGGAGTGGTACAAGAGCGACGGTTCACTCAGTGCATCGACTCTAGTGCGCGATCTCTCGCATTTTGAGAACGCTGTAAGTGTCATATCAAAATCAGCTGCAGGTGGCAGTTCCGGTTTCAGTGGTGGCAGTTCTGGCGGTGGCTTTGGTGGCGGTGGTGGTGGCAGTTGGTAGTGTTGAACGGTGTGTCCTTGCAGTAATTTAGAGATGCATGTGCATTTTGATAAAGTAGTGTGAGTATGTTGACAGATCATTATGTAAAAAATCTACCAAAAGGACCGGGTGTATATCTTTTTAAAGATGTTGATGGGAAAGTGCTCTATATCGGTAAAGCAACATCATTGCGTGCGCGTGTACAACAGTATGTCAGCGGACAGGAGGAGAAAAGTCGTGGACGACGTATGCGGCAATTAATGGATGACGCAGTGTCGGTGAATGTGTACGAGACAACGAGTGCGCTTGAAGCACTGATTTTGGAAGCGAACCTCATCAAGAAATACCAGCCGCCCTACAATATCCAGCAGAGAGATGATAAAAGCTACAGCTATTTTCTCATCACGAAAGAGCGCTTTCCACGTGTACTTATCATGCGGGAAACAGACTTTACAAAGAAAAAGTATGCCACATCTGCCTATACAGATGGCAAGCGATTTGGCCCATACATATCACGTTCACACATGCAAACAGCGCTTAAAATCTTGCGCAAAATTTTCCCCTTTCACGATAGTGTGCAACAAAGTGAAAAAGGCTGTCTGGCATACCAGATCGGCTTGTGTCCCGGTCCTTATGATAATGCCATCACGCCAGTGCAATACAGACGCAATATCCACGGTATACGTATGATGTTGGCGGGAGAACGTACACGTTTGCTAGCATCGCTGCGACGTGCCATGGTGCGCGCGGCGCGCGTACAGGAATTCGAAGAAGCGGCGCGTTTGCGTGACCAGATAGCTGCGTTGGAGCATATTCGCGATATATCACTTATGACGCAACACTTTGATAGTGACGTGCTGCTACGTAACGATGAAATTGATGGAAGGATTGAATGTTACGATATCTCACACTTTGGCGGTGAGAGTGCTGTTGGAGCGATGGTTGTTTTTTGTGGTGGTGTGCCGGAAAAAGAAAGCTATCGTACATTTATGATTAAGGATGCGCAGACAGACAATGATCTTGCGATGATGCGTGAAGTTCTTGTTCGTCGCCTCAATCATAAGGAATGGCCACTGCCACAGGTCGTTATTCTGGACGGTGGTGCGACACATCTTGCAATGGCGGAAGAAGTGTGGCACACATATGGTGTCACAACACCGCTTATGGCAGTTGCTAAGGGACCAACGCGAAAGAATGTGGATATCTACAGTTCTGCACAGTTTCCGCCACCAGAAAGAATTTTACGAAATAAGGTACTCATAGAATCATTGCGTGAAGAAGCGCACAGATATGCAATTGCGTTTCACAAAAAACGTCGCAAAAAGGATTTTTTAATGTAAATGACGCAAATTTGTATGCAAATAAAAAGATGTGTTATACTAGTGGAGTATAATAGTGCATCGTTTAGAAATAAATAAACATACACAATAATTCAAAACCGTCTTGCGCATACGGTGAGCACGGTTGTAATCATTTATAAGCATCATTCTATGTACAAATTCGTAAGCATGTGTGCACGTATAAGTGCGATCGCGGCATTATTACTTGTGCCATTAACGACGTTTGCGACATCAGGATCAACAAAAATTTATAGGACATCGTGTCCGTTTTCTGGTGGTATCATTGTTAATTTTGATGAGCGTATCTATTCAAACGCGACGTTTGATGCACATCAGGATGAAAAACCAATTGATTTGCCGCCAGGACACTATAAAGTGTCGCTCTCTGCATCTGACTCATATGATTGGCGTGATCAGGTAGCGCAACCAAATGAAAAGTTCTATATAGAGTTGCGTGATAATCGTCATGTGTACGATAATGTGCCAAATCAAGATGGTGTTATTACAAAGTCAAACAGTACGGGTGATGTACCAGATTATGTTAAAACGGGTGTGTGGACGGGTGTCGTTAATGAAGATTTGTACGTATCACGTCGTGCAAAACAGGTTAATGCACGCCATACAGCATACCCAGATACATCAAGTCCAAACAGTTTAAATCCGATTTGCGTACAATTTCTTCCTATAGCGTCACCAGTCAACGGTCAATGCGGTAGCGCAAATGGTAAGACGTTTAGCAGTAAGCCAACGAGCAACTTGTGCGCAAGAGGTTCAGCATCAAGTGTAAGTGGCTCCGGTCCGTGGAGTTGGACATGTAGTGGTTCCAATGGCGGTTCTGCGGCGAGTTGTAGTGCGAATAAGACAAGAACACCAGTCAACGGTCAATGCGGTAGCGCAAATGGTAAGACGTTTAGCAGTAAGCCAACGAGCAACTTGTGCGCAAGAGGTTCAGCATCAAGTGTAAGTGGCTCCGGTCCGTGGAGTTGGACATGTAGTGGTTCCAATGGCGGTTCTGCGGCGAGTTGTAGTGCGAATCCGCCTGTATGTGGCAATAACAAGATAGAGATCGGCGAGCAATGTGATGATGGAAATACAGCATCACATGATGGTTGTAGTGCGCAATGTCGTAATGAAGAAGCGCGAATTAAAATTGATAAGGATGATGCTGATAATCACGATGATACACAGCAAGTTGACTATGATGGCACAGCGACGTACAGAATTTTTGTAAGAAATGAAGGCCAGGTGTCGTTGGTGAACGTTGTGATTGATGATCAAGTTTCTCCAAATTGTAAGCGATCAGCAACGCAAACGATAAAGATGTATAATGGTACGACGTTTGATCCCGGTGAGACGTTTGAATACACATGTACGGAGGAACATGTAAAGACATCACATGGCTCTACTGCAAGTGTGAAGGGAACGCCGATTAATCATAAAGCAGATGTAAGGGATAGTGATAGTACAAATGTGACTGTAAAGGACGCACCAGCAATCAGAATCACTAAGAGTGCAATAAATGGAAGTGACACACAAAAAGTAAAAGAGAGTGGTGCAGCAAAGTATAAAATTGTTGTAAAAAATGTTGGCGTGTCACCATTGACGGATGTTGTTGTCACAGATGTAATAGCGCCAGGGTGCAACCTTAGTGCAAAACAGTCGAAAGAAAAGTACAATGCAGCATCGCTTGCGCCGGGTAAAAGTTTTACGTATACGTGTGAAGAGCCAAATGTAATCGCTGTGCATACAAATACAGCAAAGGTAACAGCGAAATCTACAATCGGTGGCCAAACAGTAAATGATAGTGATGATACACGCGTTACAGTTGATAATGCACCATCAATTGTTATCGATAAAAATGATGCTGACAATGGTGATGATAAACAAACCGTGAAAGAGGGTGAAAAGGCAACATTTAGAATTACGGTAAGGAATGATGGTAACGCCGCGTTGAAGGATGTTGTAATTACCGATGATGCTGCGCCTGGCTGTGCATTGGGCGCAAATGTTACGAAAACAAAGTATAATGGCGATACATTTGATCCGGGAGAATACTTTACATATACATGTTCGGCAACAGTAAACAGTGCATACGTCAACGTTGCGACAGTTACTGCAAAGACTGTTAATACCGGGGCTTCTGTTGACGATACGGATAAGTCTGTTGTAAATCTTGAGGGTAAGCCACCGGTTACGCCGCAAATTACAGAGCAACCTGAGCCAAAGAAAGAAAAAGGGAAGAAAAAATGCGAGGGTTCCATTGGTAATACTGTGTGGTACGATGCAAATGGAAATGGTAAGCAAGATGCGAATGAAAAGGGTATTCCAGGTGTACATGTGTGGCTTTACAAAGGTAATAAGGTTTATAAGGATGTAACAAACAGTCGGGGACGGTATAAATTCAAAGAGTTGTGCAGTGGTGAATATCGCGTTGTTGTGAAAAGTGAAGATGTGAGCACACTCTATCAAACATATGATCCAGATGGTAAGTTAGATCATCGCACAAAGGTTCGTCTCAGGGGCGACAAAGATCATCACACAAAGGCAGACTTTGGGTATCGTGGTGCTGTTGCGCCAACAACGGGACCTGGTGCGGTTATCAGCACAATTCTTGCTGCACTTGCCACTGGATTAATTCTCTACATCTATCATCGTAGACGCAGGAGTAGTGTTTTATAGGTGAGGATACTCCCATGGAACACGAGATGTGTCGCATGCTGGTAATTATGCGGTGGAGTAAAGCTGTGTAATTATGGGTGAACGGTATGTGATAATATCACTGCGTATACAGGTGTGCGGAATGTAGAAAAATGTGGTAATAGGCGCAATATTGTTGCGCACAGAGGAGGGAGACCACTTTAAGGAGGAGTGCAAAAGAGGAGACATATGGCACAAGGCATGTTTGTAATTGTGTCAGATACAAAAAAACCGGCAGATGTCGACTATGCCGGTTTTTTGTGCTTTTTATAAACTTGTTTTATACTGGTGAGGTAATGTGTTGTTTTGTAAAAGAGACGCTGTTAATTTGTTAATTTGTATTTTATGGACGGTCACACAATTGTTATTATTGCTTTTTATCTCATTATACTGTTTTACTCCATTATTATTCACGAAATTGCACATGGCCTTGTCGCTCTGAGACTTGGTGATCGAACAGCACTTTTTGCGGGGCGACTTACGCTTAAGCCGCAGAGTCATATTGATCCGCTTGGTTCAATTATCTTGCCTCTTATTATGTTATTGCTGACAAATTTTAAATTTGCCTTTGGGTGGGCAAAGCCAGTACCATTTAATCCGCACAATCTTAAAAATGCACGATGGGGGCCGGTTATGGTTGCGCTCGGTGGTCCACTTACAAATTTTGCACTTGCATTTATTGCTGCAATGATTGCAAAGGTATTGCCGTTGAGCAGTGTTGCAAAGAGTGCAGTTATTCTTGGTGTTATGCAGTCTGATTGGTCACTCATCGCACAATCACTTGCCGGCTCGTTCGCAACGATCGTGTTTTTCTTCTGTGTCGTTGCAATATTTTGGAATGTTCTTCTCGGTATTTTTAATCTGCTGCCAATTCCACCACTTGATGGATCAAAGCTGCTTTACGCGCTTGTACCAATGACGCACCAAACACAAATAATGTTTGAGCAGTACGGTTTTCTCATCCTTATTGCATTTGTTTTTCTATTTCCCGAGCCACTTAACATACTTCTATCTATTGGATGGAATATATTTTTCAGTATCGCTTTGTAAAGTGTTTACTGTTTGTTTTTTAAATGGAAGTGGTTGACAACTTACAATAACTGCACTAATATATGAGAAGTGCTGGCGTGTGCAGACGCCTGTCTTGTTTGTTTATGAGGTGGAAACAAGACATTCTGCATGTTATACAATTTTAGAATATTGCAATTAAATTTCTATTATGCCAACAATCAACCAATTACGGAGAAAGCCACGTTCAGTAGCAAAGAAAAAGTCAAAATCACCTGCATTGACATTTGTGTTTAACACACTAAAAAACAAGCCGGTAAAAACGCAAAGCCCTTTCAAAAGAGGCGTGTGCTTAAAGGTAAGTACGACAACACCACGTAAACCGAACTCTGCTTTGCGTAAAATTGCGCGTGTGCGCTTAACAAATGGTATGGAGGTGACTGCGTATATTGGTGGTGAGGGTCATAATCTTCAAGAGCACTCCATTGTTTTGATTCGTGGTGGTCGTGTAAAGGACCTTCCTGGTGTGCGCTATCATGTTGTGCGCGGTGTACTTGACTGTGCCGGTGTAGAAGGGCGCAGACGTGGTCGTTCAAAATATGGTACAAAACGACCAAAGTCATAATGACTAAAAGTGCTCAGGTTATCACTTCTTGGTTTTGATCAGAGAATGTCTGTTTCCTCTGATTTAGAGAAAATACTGTAAACGAATTTGAAGTAAGTAATTATTATTTTTTTACATAAAATATGCCACGACGTAAACGACAATTCCCTAAAAAATGGAAAGAAGATCCGAAATATGACAGTATTCTTATCGGACGATTTGTTGGTATAATTATGCGCGATGGTAAACGTGCAACTGCTGAGAAAATTGTGTACGATGCATTGGATATTGTTCATGAGAAGACAAATCAGGGCGGCCTTAATGTTTTTGAACAGGCAATTAAAAACATTTCACCAATGGTGCAACTTAAAAGTCGCCGTGTTGGTGGAGCGAACTATCAGGTGCCGGTGCCAGTATCTGGCGATCGTCGTCAGACATTGGCAATGCGCTGGATTCGTGATGTATGCCGTAAGCAAAAGGGAAAGCCAATGGCGCAACGCATTGCTGATGAGATTATTGCCGGTGCAAACAAGGAAGGTGCTGCAATGAAAAAGCGAGAAGAGATGCATCGCATGGCTGAGGCGAATAAGGCATTTGCTCACTTTGCATAAACTATTTTTAAATGAAGGGGAAATCCGTACAGTGGCGCGCGAACTCTTCATTGTTATAAAACAGTAAAATACTATGACTAACAATAAACATACACCAATAGATCACTTACGCAACATTGGCATTATTGCGCATATTGATGCCGGCAAAACAACAACAACAGAGCGTATCCTCTTTTATACCGGCATTTCTCACAAAATTGGTGAAGTGCATGAGGGTGAAGCGACAATGGATTGGATGGAACAGGAGCGCGAGCGTGGTATCACGATCACGGCGGCGGCAACGACGTGTTTTTGGAGGGGACACAAAATCAATATTATTGATACACCGGGGCACGTTGACTTTACTGTTGAGGTTGAGCGCTCCATGCGTGTTCTTGACGGAGGTGTTGTTGTATTTGACGGAAAAGAGGGTGTAGAGCCACAGTCGGAAACAGTGTGGCGTCAGGCAGACAAGTATAATGTGCCACGCATCTGTTTCATTAACAAGATTGATAAGGAAGGTGCGGAATTTGAGCGTGCGCTCCAGACAATCTATGATCGCCTTACACCGCATGCTGTTGCAATTCAGTATCCGATTGGCGAGCGTGGTGATTTTGAAGGTGTTGTTGATCTCATTGCCATGAAAGAAGTGCGTTTTGATGGGAAAATGGGTGAGAAGGTTATTGAGAGCGACCTTTCTGATGAGTTGCGAAGTGTTGCCGAGGAGTGGCGCGAGAAAATGATTGAGCGTATTGTAGAGCATGACGAGGCACTCATGGAGAAGTATCTTGGTGGTGAAGAAATTACTGAAGGAGAACTTAAAAAAGTTTTGCGCACTGCAACAATTGCTGGTGAAATTTATCCTGTATTAACCGGTACGGCACTGCAGAATAAAGGTGTGCAACTTGTGCTGGACGCAGTTGTTGATTATTTGCCAAGCCCTGTTGACATTCCGCCGACGCAAGCAATGGATGTTAATGATCATAGTAAAATTATTGGGCGCAAAGCTGATGATAATGAGCCGTTTACGGCATTGGCTTTCAAAGTGGCGACAGATCCATACGTTGGTCAACTTGTCTTTTTCCGCGTATATTCAGGAACAATTACTGCTGGAAGCTATGTACTCAATGCAACGAGTGGTAAAAAAGAACGTATCGGACGCATTTTGCGCATGCACTCTAATTCTCGTGAAGAAGTAAGCTCAATGGGTGCTGGTGATATTGGTGCACTGGTCGGTCTTAAAAATACGCGTACGGGAGATACGCTATGTGATCCAAATCATCCTGTTTTGCTTGAATCAATGACATTTCCGGAACCGGTTATATCTATTGCAGTTGAACCAAAGACAAAAGCTGATCAAGAAAAAATGGGTACTGCGCTGGCAAAACTATCTGAAGAAGATCCAACATTGCGTGTATATACAGATGAAGAGACAGGGCAAACAATTTTAGCCGGTATGGGAGAGTTGCATCTTGATATTATTGTTGATCGCCTTAAGCGGGAATTTAAGGTAGAAGCAAATATTGGTGCGCCACAGGTTGCATATCGTGAGACGATTACAAAAACTGCTGAAGGTGAAGGCAAGTTTGTTAAGCAGTCCGGTGGTCGCGGTCAGTATGGTCACTGTTTAATCCGCATTGAGCCGGGTGAGGAAGGAAGTGGTTTTGAGTTTGTTGATGAAATTAAAGGTGGTGTTATTCCACAAGAATATATTAAACCTGTTGAGAAG
Organism: Candidatus Moraniibacteriota bacterium; assembly: GCA_027031495.1. GTDB lineage: Bacteria > Patescibacteriota > Minisyncoccia > Moranbacterales > JALVQA01. Next base: position 65,262 of record JALVQA010000012.1, on the reverse strand, counting down.
GGTATAGAGAGTGCGATGGAAAATGGTATTGTTGCCGGTTATCCAATGGTTGACATTAAGGTGACGCTCTACGATGGTTCATACCATGATGTGGATTCTTCTGAGGCAGCGTTCAAAATTGCTGGTTCAATGGCATTTAAAGATGCTGCCAAAAAAGCGAATCCGATTTTGCTTGAGCCGATTATGAAGGTGCAAGTCACGACACCGGAGGAATTTATGGGTGATATCGTTGGTGATATCAATGCGCGACGTGGTATGATTAAAGAGATGGGTGATCGTGGTGAGGGTAACTCGGCCGTAAAGATCATTGACGCAGAAGTTCCACTTTCAAGCATGTTTGGTTACGCGACACAATTGCGCAGTATGTCGCAAGGACGCGCAAACTACGCAATGGAATTCAGTCATTATAGTGAAGTGCCAAAGAATGTGGCTGATGAGATTGTTGGTAGAAAGGCTGAAGAAAAATAACACACCACTCTTTACTTGATGTGCAAAAGCTGTCACACATATATGGGGCAGCTTTTTGTCTTTGGGAGCATATGTCATTTGCCTTTGGCGGCATTTGGTGATACACTTGGTGCAGTAGAAGACCGCTGATGCGGTTTTTCGTTGCTTTGAGGAAAATAATATTATCACTATGGAAATTCGCAACATTGCTATTATTGCTCATGTTGATCATGGCAAGACAACGCTGACAGATGCTATCATGAAGCAAACTGGTATGGTGGAAGAGGGTGTGTCCATGGATACGGATGCACTGGAGCAAGAACGTGGTATTACGATCTATGCAAAAAATGCATCCTTTGACTATAAGGGAACAAAAGTTAACATCGTAGATACACCGGGGCACGCTGATTTTGGTAGTGAAGTTGAGCGTGTATTGCGTAGTATTGATAGCGTGATTTTGGTTGTAGATGCGCAAGAAGGACCGATGCCACAGACACGTTTTGTGTTAAAAAAGTCATTGGAGTTGGGGCACAAGCCGCTTGTTGTTATTAATAAAATTGATAAACCGGCACAACGTGTGGCAGAAGTAGAAGAAGATATCTTTGAACTTTTTCTTGATCTTGGTGCAACAGATGAACAGCTGGAATTTCCCGTTCTCTATGCAATTGCACGTGATGGTATTGCAAAAGCATCTATGGATGACGCAAGTACTGATATGACGCCACTTCTTGATGCGATTCTTGTACACGTGCCACCAGCACCGCGAACGGCAGATAAGCCACTCTTAGCGCAACCGTTCAACCTTGGCTATGATGACTTTGTTGGGCGTTTGGCTGTGTGTCGTATGTATGACGGCACGGTTTCCGTTGGACAAAGCGTTATTGTAAAGACAAAGGGAGAGCTGCAGTCTGGGCGCATTACAAAACTTTTCACATTTCGTGGACAACAGCGTATTGAAGTTGACCGTGCAGAAGCTGGTGATATTGTGATGCTTGCAGGACTACCTAATGTATTTATCGGTGATACAATCTGCGAGAATGAGGAGCAGGAAGCACTTCCGCGTATCGTTGTGGATGAGCCAACAATCAGCCTTGATTTTCTTGTTAACGATTCACCATTTGCCGGTAAAGAGGGAAAGTTTGTGACATCGCAGCAGATTCGGGAGCGTCTCAAAAAAGAGCTGGAAGTAAACGTTGGTCTGAAGATTGATTTTGGTGCCGGTGATCGTTTCAAGGTTTTTGGGCGTGGCGAAATGCACATAGCTGTTCTCTTGGAAAATATGCGTCGTGAGGGCTTTGAAATACAGGTATCGCAGCCACAGGTAATTATTAAAGAAATTGATGGTGTAAAAAGTGAGCCGTTTGAGGAGGTGACAATAGAGGTGTCATCTGATATGGCTGGTACGGTTATTGAAAAACTTGGCAAGCGCAAAGTGCAGATGGTTGACATGAAAAATCATGGTGACCGTACCCGCATTCTTTTTGAAGGACCAACGCGCGGACTTCTTGGCTACCGTAATCAGTTTGTTGTTGATACACGTGGCGAGGGCATTTTTACAAGTCGTACGATTGGTTTTCGCCCATATGTTGGCGCAATTGAGAAGCGATCAGTTGGCTCAATGATTAGCGGTGTTGCGGGTAAAACGGCTGGTTTTGCACTGTACAATTTACAGCAACGTGGCGCACTTTATGTCAATGCTGGCGAGGAAGTCTATGAAGGACAGGTGATTGGTAATACGACAAAGGGTGAGGAAATGACCGTTAATCCTATTAAAGGAAAACAATTAACAAACATGCGTGCTTCTGGGAGTGATGATGCAATTAAATTGACACCACCAATTCCCATTACAATTGAGACGGGCTTGGAGATTATGGCAGATGATGAGTACTTAGAAATTACACCGAAAAGTGTGCGTCTGCGCAAACAGCACCTTACTGAGAACGAACGTGTAAAGGCACGTCGGAGCAAAGGAAAGTAATTACAAAACAAACGCTACGGTAAGTAGTGTTTGTCTTTTGTATTACCATTACCAGAGATGGAAGAAGGTTTTTTATTATGTTGACAATATCAAAAAAAATGCTAAAATATAAGGTCTTCTTGTGCAGAGAGAGGCACGTATAAACATAAGCAAGAGGTTGCATGTCCAAAAAGAGACGTAAATACCATAAAAAGCATCATGCAAATGCGCCAAAGCGTCATGTAGATACAAGAGAGTCATCTTCTTCGCGTATAGTGTATTTTATTGACAAAAACGGACGAAAAGTACGTGTTAAGAAAAATCGCGGCTTATATTACATTATACGGCGCAAGGTACGTGCGCGTTTTGTGCAATGGGAAAAATACAGAGAACGACGCAAAAATAATGTGTCGCACGGTTTTGTATATGTTAATGAAGTGTGGCGCGCTCTAGAGGCACATGTAAGATTATGCCAAAAAAAGGTAAGAAAATTCTGCAACAAGTGTGTCATGTATATGCGGGATATGATACAGCATGTACGTGATGCGAGTGTGCGTGTGTGCAGGGAAATGCGCACATACGGTGTGCGTATGTTAACAGGCTTGCGGGGTATATGGCATGCTGTATATGTGTCATTTTTTATGCGATATGCCGCAATAGCGCGCGCAATTATTGTGAAGTTTATAAAAAAGTGTGGCAAGTATGTATGCAACAAAGGTATATCTGGCGGCAAGATGTTGAAACGCTTTTACATGTACATATATGCAGCATGTAAACAGAGTGCAAAAAAAACAAAAAAGTATGTGCGCGATAGTTATGCGTATTGGAGAGAGGGTAACTTGCATATTCCAAGGGTGCAAAATATATTAACGCGCGTTATTACCAGAAAAAATATTAAGCGCGAAAAAAGTGGCAAGAAGACAAAAGATAAGATACTAAAACAGCAGTCACAGTTCATTAAAAGGCATACGCCAGACGGTACGATTACATACAAAGGCGCACACGTACACAATGCATCAAAAGTAAGTGCATTTTTTGCTACACTGTGGACGATTGTACGCAGCATATTTTTTAGCATCATTGATCTCATCATTCTTTGCGTTGTTGCGCTTGGCATCATCTTTGTATATCTTTGGCATGTGACGCCAGACGCATCAACGATGCTTGACCCGCACAAGATTGCGGAAACGACAATTATTTATGATCGTACGGGTAATACTGTTTTGTATGAGATTCATGGAGAGGAAAACCGTAAAAAAATTGCACACGATGATATTCCCGATTACATGCGCTTTGCCACTATTGCGGCGGAGGATGATGCTTTCTATAATCACTTCGGCATTGACCCGTTTTCCATAGCACGCGCTATAAAGGAAAATCTTTTGCGCGGCACACTTGCACAAGGTGGCTCAACAATCACACAACAACTTGCACGTAACGTATTCTTTACGCGTGACAAGACGCTCAAACGCAAAGTGCGCGAGGCGGTAATGGCGATTAAAATAGAGCAAACATATACAAAGGATGAGATTCTTGATGCTTATCTTAATATTGTGCCATATGGGTCAAATGCATATGGTATTGAGGCTGCGTCTGAAATTTATTTTGGCAAGCCAGCCAAGGATTTGACGCTCGACGAAGCGGCACTCCTTGCAGCATTGCCTAAAGCGACAGCAACGTTCTCACCGTACGGCACACACACAAATCGCCTCATCGCACGTCAAAAAATGATTCTTGAGCGAATACGCGAGCTTGGTTTTGTATCGGGTGATGTTATTGACCGTGCACTTGAAACCGATACACTTGCAAAAATACAGCCGTTTCATCAAAAAATCGTTGCACCACACTTTGTTTTTCATGTAATCGAAGAGCTGGAAAAAAAGTATGATCATGACTTTGTAAAGCGTGGCGGTCTTAAAGTGTATACATCAATTGATATTCCAATGCAGACAATTGCTGAGGATGTTATTGCAAAAGGTGTAGCGCGCAACAGTGTGCGTTACAACGCTGAAAATGCCGCGCTGACAGCTGTTGATTCGCGTAGTGGCGAAATTCTTGCAATGGTTGGTTCTAAAGATTACTATGCTACTGACATTGATGGGCAGGTTAATGTTGCAACGCGCCTGCGCCAGCCAGGGTCAGCATTTAAGCCGTTCGCATATGCGACAGCATTTCAAAAAGGGTATCAGCCGGAAACGCTTGTGTGGGATGTGAGGACGGATTTCGGCCCGGATGGTAGCGGGCGACACTATGTACCCGGCAACTACACAGGTCGCTTCCACGGTCTTGTTTCATTACGTAGCGCGCTCGCGCAGTCGCTTAACATCCCTGCTGTGAAGGTTCTTTATCTTGCAGATATTGATAAAACAATTGATACAGCAGAGCGTATGGGCATTACAACGCTCAAAGATCGTTCACGTTTTGGTCTTGCACTTGTGCTCGGTGGCGCTGAAGTGCGTTTGTTGGATATAACGGCGGCATTTGGTGTTTTTGCTAATGATGGCGTGCGTGTGCCTGTGCATGCAATTACAAAAATTATTGACGGTGCCGGCGCTGTTGTATATGATGCTGAAAATGAGATTAACAAGAGTCGTGTTATCGATGCGCAAGTTGCACGTAAGATAAACAGCATTCTTTCTGATAATAATGCGCGTACTCCGGCGTTTGGGCGCAACAATATGCTTGTTGTGCCGGGAAAGACTGTGGCTGCAAAGACGGGCACGACACAAAATTATCATGACGCGTGGACGGTCGGCTATACGCCGGAAATCGCAGTCGGTGTGTGGGCTGGTAATAATGACAATAGCGCAATGCATCCAGGGGCTGCTGGTGCATACGTTGCAGCGCCTCTATGGCACGATTTTATGGCGCGCGTTCTCGCGCAACGAAACGATGTACGATTTATTGACTATGAACGTGTTGAGTCAAAAAAGCCAATGATCACAGGTCGTCACGTTGTTGAAACTATAACAAAAAGCAAAAAGAAGAAAAAGAAGAAGAAAAAAGAACGACTTGTATATCACAGCATCCTTCATTATGTCAACAAAGATGCGCCACTGTCAGATGCGCCACCAAATTACAACGATCCAATGTATAAACGATGGGAAGCGTCACTACATAGAAGCGTGCGGAAGAAATAATAAATAGATTTATAAAAAGACTATCTTTTATAAGATAGTCTTTTCTTGTGGTACAATGAGAATGTATTTTTCTAAGTAATATTATCTTTTATGAGAAAAATTGCGGTCTATGCCATTGCTGTAAGCATTCTTTTTCTCGGTGGTTGCACTTCGCAAGTACAACAGAAGGAGCAATCAGCATTGTCTGCAGCCAAGAGTGTTGAAGAAAAGGTATTTGTGCGTATCTCGCCGGAAGATTTCGCCCAAAAAAGTGCGTCCGGTGAATATACGGTTATCGATGTTCGAACGCCACAAGAGTATGCGCAAGCACGTATCACAGATAATGCGTTAAACATTGATATCAATGGCGACGACTTTGCCAGACGGATGGTCGCATTGCCGAAAGATAAAAAATATCTTGTGTATTGTCGCAGTGGCAATCGCAGTGCCAAAGCTGTAGCCTTCATGAAGAAGCATGGCTTTAACCACGTTGAAGAACTTATCGGTGGTATCAATGCGTGGCAAGCGGCGGGATATGCGGTAACAAGTGATAATTAACGGTTTTGATAAATAACTATATGGAAGAGGCTATTCAAAAAATGCAAGCAGAGGCGCTGGCAGCAATTGATGCAGCACAGGACGAGGATGCTCTTGAGCGTATTCGCGTGACATATATGGGAAAGAAGAGTCGTCTTGTTGCTCTTACAAAGGGTATAAAGGATCTGGATGATGCACAAAAGCGTGTAGTTGGTCCCATTGTGCAGAAAGCAAAACAGGCGATTGTACAGGCACTTACACGCAAACGTGAAGAGTTGGAGACAGCACGTGATGCGCAGGCGGAATGGATTGATGTAACAGCGCCCGGCACAAAAGTGCGACGTGGCCACCTGCATCCTCTCACGTTAGTACAACGCGATATAGAAAATATTTTTACAACGATGGGCTTTGCTATTGTTGATGGACCGGAAGTGGAGACGGAGTTTTACAACTTTGATGCGGTTAATGTGCCAAAGGAACATCCGGCGCGTGATATGCAAGATACGTTCTGGATACAAACAGCGAATAATAACGCACGGCAAGTTTTGCGTACACACACCACGAGTGTGCAAGTACGCTACATGCAACAGCATACGCCACCGTTTCGCATTATTATTCCCGGGCGCGTATTTCGCCAGGAGGCAACGGACTCCACACATGAGCACACGTTTCATCAGTTTGAAGCGCTGGTGGTAGGCGATGATGTGAGTGTGGCGAACTTTCTCGATATCGCGCAATCATTCTTTAGTGCATTTTTCAAAAAGGATATCAAAGTACGGTTGCGACCAAGTTATTTTCCGTTTGTGGAGCCGGGATTTGAGTTTGATATTAACTGTACAAAATGTGGCGGCCCGGAAAATGCAAAAGGATGCAGTGCGTGTAAGGGTAACGGCTGGCTAGAAATTGGTGGTGCTGGCATGGTACATCAGAACGTCTTTGTTGCGGCTGGTTACAAACGCAATCGTTATCAGGGCTTTGCGTGGGGCTTTGGGCTGGAGCGCTTGGCAATGATGAAGTATAAAATTGATGATATTCGTCACTTTCATTCTGGCGACGTACGCGTTGGCGCACAATTTCGCTAACTATGCAATGCGGCGATGTTATATTCCAAATTTTCATAAAAGTTTTTGACAGGGAAATTAATTCTTGCAGTGATTTTCACTATCCCAGCAAAAAATACGGGAAAATACTCGTGAGTAAATGCCAAAAAAACAGAGTATAGTAAATAATGCGTGTTTCGTAAAACGTATTGGTGCAGTATAGTACGATGTCTATAGTAAACGAAATCAAAAGAGATATATATGCGAGAAATATATACAACACCATCACGTGCGGAGCAGGGATATAGGCGTAACGAACAATGGGAACTACCAAAAGAAGTTGATGCTGTGTACATCCTCTTTAATGGTAGTCCACACGATGAAAAATTATCATTTGATGCACGTGTGCGCGCGCTGGCAGCGGTGGAGATTCTTAAGTATTGCAAAGAGCATAGTAACGGTGGCAACGAGAATGACGACACAATAAAAACAAAGGCGATGCCGTCAGTTTATTTAGTTGGTGGTGGTGCTGATAAGCCGGAAGAATCAGGTTCACATCGTATGAAAGATTATATTGTGCGTCACGGTGGTGATGATGAATCTATTATTGTTTTAGGACAGTCAAACAACACAGCCGGTAATATAGAAGAAATTTTAGAGCACATGAATAAAAATGAGCACACAAAAGCATTGATTGTAAGTAATGATTATCATGGCAGTCGCATTAAACAATTATTGAGTTACTACGGTGTATCTGCCGGTGTTGTCGCAGCGGAGGACTGTGTAAAAGGACGTTCATCACATCATGAAAAACTGCTCAAGGAATATGAAATGTCACCGGAATATAAAAAGAAAAAATTCATTGATTCCGTTATGACACTCTATCTTCGTCTTGATCCGAAACAGAAGCTTGTAGACAAAGTGCGATCATTTACACGTAAACATGGTCGCTGATGTGCGTGCTGTAAATTCTTAGTAAGAACAATGACTATATGACATTATCAACATCATACAATAGTGCACTCAGAGAGATTGGGTCACTATCATGGGAACGTATCTTTAATCAGTGGCGCTATGCTGAGATGTGGCAAGAAGGATGGCGTGCGTTATGGAAAGAAGAGGGTTTTAACTCGTGGGATGCGTGGCGCAACGACTACATTGCACCACTTGCACCAAAAGAGAAAAAGTGGACACTTTATCATATTGATGACATTTCTGTCATAAAAGATTTTTACGGTGTGCCAACGCGTATATGGGTACGAGAGTGTTATGGGGGCGAGACGACACTTCCGTTGCACACTGTTGTGCAAACACCTTTTGTGAAAAATGATCAAAAGATTGCTATGCTACGGAAAAGTTTTCCTACAACAATAATGATAACAGGTGTTATTAATGAAAAACGCATTGTGCTTGTTGATGGCATGCATCGCTCATGTGCTTTAACACAGTGCATTCTTGACAAATCGGTCCCGACAACAAGTGTGTGTATCGCACTTGCTCCACATGATGATGTTCTTCCAATACTAAAGTAGGTAATATGTGGGCAACAAATGACATACGTAATATTTATTGAAGCGCTTGTGCACTTATTTATTTTTATGTATAATGAGGCGCGTTACAAAGATATAATCATATTATGTAATTAATAGATTAGATGTAAATCTCCAGTCATGGAGTGATTTTTTGCGTGTTATTAAATAATTGTAGTTAATCATATGGACCACACAATAGCAGTGCTTCTTGCGATTTTTACACTCACATTGATTTCAATGGGTGTATTCTTGGTGGCACAGCGCTACCGTGTACCATATACCGTTCTTCTTGTTTTTGTTGGTCTGTTATTGGTGCCATTGACACATATACCATTTTTTGCATTTATAGCACAATTTCAACTAACACCAGATATCTTATTTTTCGTATTTTTGCCGGTACTGATTTTTGAGGCGGCATACAACATGTCCATTCCAAAAGTTGCGGAAAACCTCAAAGCTATCAGCTTACTTGCTGTTGGCGGTCTATTAATAAGTGCATTTTTTGTGGCATTCGCTGGTATGTGGGCGATGGAAATTGTTGGTGTACACATGCCTTTTTTAGCGCTGTTGCTTTTTGGTGCAATTATTTCTGCAACAGATCCAGTGGCGGTTTTAGCGCTCTTCAAAGAGTATGGAGCGCCACGACGACTGGCTTTGCTTTTTGAGGGAGAAAGTTTGTTTAATGATGGTACGGCTGTCGCACTATTTTTAGTTGTATTGTCCATCACACAAAGCGGCGTTTTTGATGTGGCAACGGTGTTGGAGGGCGTTGGCTTGTTTACAATGATGGTTGTTAGTGGCGTTATCTTTGGCCTCATCATGGGTGGTATTTTTTCCAAAATATTGCAGTATGCTGATTCTGAGCATGTGCACATCACGCTGACAATGCTTGTTGCACACTTTACTTTCTTATTGGCAGAGATTATTACACATGCTCATCCACTTGGTCTGCATATTTCATCTATTATTGCAACAGTTGTTGCGGCGATGGTTGTTGGAAATTATGGGCGCTATAAACTTGCGCCACGCGTTGAACGCTACATGCAACGTTTTTGGGATTATTTTGCTTTTGTTGCAAATTCGTTGGTTTTTGTATTGATGGGTCTAATCTTTGCTAACATTTCTATTGATGTGCATGAGCTTGTGGTACCGCTTGTTATTATAATCACTGTTGTTATTGTAGCACGCATGATAAGTGTTTACGGTCTGCTTGTACCGTTTAATTACCTACAACGTACAGAAAAAACGCGTATACCACCATCATGGCAGCATCTTATGGCATGGGGATCCTTACGTGGTGCACTTGCTATCACAATGGCACTCTTAATTCCACATGATCTGACAATTGCCGGATGGACACTTGATACGACGCCGCGTGATTTTATTCTCGCTTTAACAATTGGCTGTATTTATTTTACGCTTTTCATTAAGGCAACAACAATTCCACTTCTTATTCATCGTCTTAAAATTGATAAGTTACATCCATTGGAAGAGGTGGAATATTGGGAGGGGAAAGTCCACGTTTATGCAACGGCACTTATGCAGCTGGCGGTGTTGCATAAGCGTGAGCGCGTTGACGATGTAATCTATAAGCGTATTCATAAACGTCTTACAAAACATTACAATACTGCAAAGGAGCGATTGCAAGAACGTGTTGCGAGTGATGTTGATATCATAGAACGTGTGTTACGTATGTATGCTATTGGTATTGAGAAACGCACGCTGCAAAGTCTTTACACATATGGTGAAATCTCTGAACGTGCATATAAAAAAGTTTTGGGTAAAATGGCTGTGCAGCGTACGCATCTTGAGGATTTAAATGCTGGTATCGTTGCTTTTGAGCATATATTTAATAATGATGTAATTGAGCGTGGTATTGATTTATTGCGACGAGTCTTCCTCCTTAAAAAGCGCACTAAAACAGCTGTTGACCGCTTCATGTACTATCGTGCGTTGATGCTCTTGGCACGCGAAGTTGTGGAGCATATCACGATGCTTATGGATCGATGTGATGTACATTTTGCCGGTCATGATACGGCATTATCACATGTATTAAATACATATAAAACATTTGAAAAACAATCTGAAAAGAAAATGCACGCCGTTTTGTCACGGTATCCGAAACTAAAAGTAAAGTATGAAGAATTGATGCATCGTGAAGTGTTGCGCGCACAAGAAGAAATGCTTGACGACTTGTTTGATGCGGAAATGATTACGCCAAAGTTGCGTACACTTTTACGTGAAGAATTTAGAGCAGAGCTTGTCAAGCAGTAATAGCCACGCCCAAGTGACGACATATGTGGTACACTGCATATGTGTAACACACTTTTACTGTGTTTGGATATGAAGCAAAATACATTAAAATATATCGGACCAATCACATGGGCACGCGTCTTTGCTGCGTGGCGGCGTGCTGAGGCGTGGCAAAAGTGTTGGCAAGAGCACTGGCGCGAGCGCGGTTTTGACTCGTGGGAAGCGTGGCGCAGCAACTATATCGCATCACTTACACCGGAAACGCGCGAGTGGCAGCTGTACCAACTAACAGATCTTGCGATGATTGTGGATATGTATGGCGCACCGACGAAAGGATGGATAAAACACTATTACGATGGCGCACTGACGCGACCATTACGAGAGGTTGCGCCGATGATAGCACAAAAGAAAAACGCAAAAGTTTTGGCGATCATGGATGATTTTCCACCGGCGACGCTTCTGACGGCAGTGCGTGATGAACATGATCGCATTATTCTTGTAGAGGGCATGCATCGTACATGCGCGCTAACGCTTTTGGTGCAACGTGACACATTGCCGAGCGCTATTGTTACACTGGCAATTGCTGATGTGCGATCGGACGAGATTGTGCCACTTGGGAAGGGCGATGGATAGGGCATTTTTCTGTAAAGAGTGTTATGTAAAGTGCGTAATGACTTCCGAGTGTCAGGTAGTGAAAAAATAACTTGCAATGGGCTTAGAATGCTTTAGTATTTAAAACATGAAACACAAAACCAAAAAACAAGCCTCTCATATGTGCCACATTTTGTTAAGGAAGAGGGCGCTGTAGTCGTTACTAAGGTATCTAAGACACTGTTTTTTAATAATATACTTATGTGTAATAAGTCTAATTAAAAGAATATGAAAAACATCGTTATTGGAACTTTAACAGTATGTCTGCTTGGCATATCTACTGCAGCGTTGATATTTTATAATCGCGTTGGGTCATTGCGTGATATGCTTAATGATGAATATCGTCTGCGCGAGGTGTGTGAGACAACACTTGCCGATTTGCAAAAGAGCGCTGATATTCATGGTAAAAATGAGAGTGTGTGCAGTGATGATAGGCATACACAATTGGGTTGGTGGGATATTCCTGCTGCGTCACCACGTAGTGCGCCACGTGATATTGATAACGGTATTCGGTTTGACGCCTGTCGCGAGAAGGCGACGCTTTATAATGATCAACCGTGGTTTGTAGCATTTATAGGGTTATTGAAGAAGTATAATCTTGATGAAGAGTTTATTGGCGAAGGATGTCTTTCTGCTGATGGCACATTATTGATTTTTATGGATCAGGAGAATATCTATAAATTTGACACACAGAAGAAGGAATTGCAGCGTGCTGTGTTGGATAGTGGTAACAAGGGCTTGAGTTTTATGACATTTTTGCGTTTTGGTAAACGTGTTGGTGGACATATCATCGTACATAGCGGCTATGGTGATGCTGGCTGTGCATTTGAGGCAACATCAGCGTACTATTTTGTAGATAATATTGTGAAGATGGTGTCGGCGCGTAGAGGGTGTGTAGATCCGGAGAATGAGAGTGCCGGTATTCAATGGGAAACGATTTACGTTGAATAAGCAATAAATTGTAACACAGACTATAAATTTCTGTGTAAATGATATTGCACTAAGATTATATGTTATGAGTGGTACAAATTTTGCATTTTTGGTGATAGCATTACACGTGGCGCTTTTGATGAGCAAGAAGGTGGGTGGGTGCATCGTTTGAGTTTGCATATTATGCGTGCGGAGTTGCGAGCAACGGGATACTCACCAAGCGAAGTATATGTTTTTGGTATTGATGGCGACACGGCAGATGGCATCCTAAAGCGCTTTGATTGTGAGATGAAGACGCCACTGTATGGTATCGATACGGTTATCTTTGCAATTGGTATCAATGACGCCGTAATCACAAAAGACGGTAATGTTTTTTGTGAAGAGAGTGTATTTGAACAAAATATGAGAGCCCTCTGTACATGTGCACGCACATATGTTACGAAAATTGTAATCGTTGGTTTGACAAAAGTAAACGAATCACTTGTTAATCCTTTACCGCAAAGCACAAATGGCAAGTGTTATACAAATGAGCGTATTGAGAAATTTAACGCTATTCTTCGGACGGTTGCCACAGAAGAAAAGTGCTTCTTCGTAGAAAATATGCATAGCGTTAAGGAGCGTGATCTTGCAGATGGCTTACACCCAAACAGTAAGGGGCATGAAAAAATCTTTCATAATGTCCTTGCTGTGCTTAAAGCAAAAGTGTTGTAGTGGCGATGAATTTTTCCACTTTACTCTTTTTTAGAGAAATTTGTTACACTATTGATAGTAAAGGTGTGATAGGAAATAAAAAATTGAGGTTTGTAACTTTACGGGTATTGAAAATAAAAAAAGTGTCCAGGGCAAATTGTTGTTATAAACGAGCAGTGATTACTGTTGGACTGTTGTGTTTTGCATTTACACTTTTTTACGTCTACGACGGCGCACGCGGCAACAGTGCCATTAGTCGCTTCAGAAAGTGCCGCCGCTGCAAAAGCGCTCAACAATCCAGCAAACTGGCCGTTGCCACTTTTTTCTTCGTGGCGGTCCGGTGGCGCGGCGACAGCCGGCAGCGTCAGTGGAGAACAATTCTCACCGGCGCGACAAGTAAACCTTATCAAAGAAGGATACCATATTTTGCCGGTTTTTAATCCGTGGCGCGCGGTGCTCACAAACGAAGAGTCGTTTAAAATCCCAATGTGGTGACAACGGATGGCGCTATTGCGCGCAAATAAGTCCGTTTGGTCCCGTTGCGCCATGGCGACAGGCAGAACGCACATGGACAGACCGGCCGGTGATGAAGCTTTTGCAAGAGTTCTATCCGTCACCGCCACGTGTGATTATGCTTTCCAATAATGAGCACGCAAAACTGCAATGGACTGATGCAACAATATGCTCTGTGCCGAAACAAGGTGTTTTCAAGTGGTTTGTGGAAGCTTTCTCTGTGCAATAATATTGCATTGTATATAACGCATTTACTAGATTTTTGTTATCGTGAGTGGTACAATGTGCATAGCGATGGTGTTTCTGTCGTTTTTGCACTGACGTAATATATTTATAGATAGATATGAAGTACAGTTATGCGTGGTTGCGTGCTTTAAGTGGCACACAAAAAGAGCCGGAGGAACTAGCTCGTGTGTTGACGGTGCGTGCGTTTGAAGTGGAAGATATTGATAAAGTCGGTACCGGCTTTAAAAATGTCGTTGTCGGTCAAGTGCGCACAAAGGTAAAACATCCCAATGCTGATCGTCTTAGTGTGGCGCAAGTAGATGTGGGCGAAGGCGAGTTACGCACAATTGTCTGCGGTGCGCCAAATCTTGCCGAGGGACAAAAAGTACCGGTAGCGCTACCCGGTGCGGTGCTACCAACATCAGACGGTAAGGGTTTTGCGATTAGGAAAGGAAAGATTCGCGGCATAGAAAGTAATGGGATGATTTGCGCTGAGGACGAACTTGGGCTGGGGGATGATCACGAAGGTATTATGGTGTTGCCGGATGATGCGCCAATCGGTATGCCGTTTGCACAGTACATGGAGTTGGATGACACGGCTATAGAAATTGATATTTTACCGAACCGCGCGCACGATTGCCTCTCACACGAAGGTGTGGCACGGGAAATCGCTGCAATTGAGGGGCGCGGCGCAGAGAGTATACCGTTGACGACAGAGTGTACAGTGCCATCACACAATACCAATGGTGAAAATGTTGTCGTGAAGACGGATGCGTGTGATCGTTATACGGCAACATTTATTGAAGGTGTTGATAATACAGTACAGACGCCACAATGGATGCGTGCGCGCCTGATGGTATGTGGGATACGAAGCATCAATCCACTTGTTGATATTACAAATTATGTCATGCTTCAGACCGGACAGCCACTCCACGTATTTGATAAGGAGTATATTAGTGGTGCGATAGCCGTACGCATGGGGGCAACAAATGAGAAAGTGGTATTGCTTGATGGCACGACACTGACAGTAACAAAAAATGATATTGTAATAGCGGATGACGAAAAAGTTCTTGCATTTGCCGGTGTTATGGGCGGCAAAGAGAGTGGTGTGACATCCTCAACGAAAAATGTTATTCTTGAGTGCGCACACTTTGATGGAACAATAATTCGCAAAACATGCGCGCGTCATAGTGTTATGTCTGACGCGGCATATCGTTTTGAGCGTGATCCGTCACCCGTAATAGTGGCACATGCACAGGCACAGGCAGTAGCGCTTATTAAAGAAATATGTGGCGGCACACTTAAAAGTGTACGCGATGTGTATCCAGTGCCCGTTGCGCCGCAAAAAATTACGCTTTCGCAAACATACGTTACAAAATTGCTTGGCATTGATATTTTACAAAAAGAAAGTGCACAAATTTTTACACGTCTTGGCATTGCTGTTTCGCACGATGGTGATAATCTTGTGTGCACAGTGCCACCGGTGCGTCGTGACCTTGCCACACCAGAGGATCTTATTGAGGAGATCGGGCGTTTGTACGGTCTGGAAAATATTCCACCGCGACCGCTAAAGGAGAATGTTGTTGTACCACCAATCAATGAGAATCGCATTTTTGAACATCGTACACGCGATATTTTTGTGGCAGGTGGTTTTGATGAAGTAAAGAGTTATTCCTTTTATAGCGTTGATGATGCGCGAATAATGGGACTCGATGAGAATGCACATGTAAAACTTCTTAACCCGATGAGCGCAGAGCAAACACTTATGCGTCGCACACTTGCACCGGCATTGATGCGAGCGTGTGCACGTAATTATACACATACTGACACTGTGCACATTTTTGAGGTTGGTAGAATATATGAGCCGACGAAAAATGATCTTCCACATGAACGCCGTGTACTTGCATGCGCTGTGCTGAGTAAACATAATGATGCGCGACAGTTCTTCTCTCTCAAAAGCATGATTGATGCATATCTTGATACGCTCGGTATAGAAGGGTGTTACTATAGTAACGATTACAAAGATGACGCGCGCCATATTATGCTCCATCCGTCGCGCCACGCTGTGTTTTATGGGACGGATAAAACCCCACTGGGTTTGATTGGTGAAATTACAAAAAAGCAGGCAAAGTACTTTGGCATTAAAAACGCACGTGTTGCGTATGCTGAAATTGATATGAACAGTGTACAAAAAGCGCTTAAGAAAGAAGTGTTTTTTGAGCCGCTATCAAAGTACCCGACAGTATCACGTGACCTTTCCATGATTGTTGGTGCGCGTACACGTGTTGCTGATGTTGAGCGCGTGCTTTATGATACTGGTGGTGTATTACTTAAGGATGTTGACCTTTTTGATTTGTACGTAAATAACAAAACAGGTGAACGTTCCATGGCATTTCACTGCATCTTTGGTGCACCTGACCGCACGTTAACAAGCAAAGAGGTTGATAAAATCATTGTGTCAATGATTGATTCACTTGAGAAAAGTGGAGAAATTAGTGTAAAGAAATAGATATGGTGCAAAAGATTTCTGATGATATTCGTGCAGACACGCAGGCATTTTTTGCGCCGGTGCGGTGGAGTGCGATGCAGCTGGAGCGCGAAGTGCGCGCTGTAATGGCTGATGTGGCATCTGCATATCGGCGTGTGGCACGCATAGTACCAAAAGATGCGACATTTACAAACACAATTTTAGTACTGGAAAAAGCGGATGTGCTGGCAAAAAATATTATCGCTATTACGGAGCTTCTGGCAAATGTGCACCCGCACAAGGACGTGCGCGAGACAGCGCACAAAATGAACGTCTGGGCGCGGCAACGACTAATGCATATTATACGTAATCCGCGCGTGTATGCGGCGATTACAGTGGCATCACGGCGACGCGAGAAATTGCGCCCGGATGAGCGGAAGTTGCTACAAGACACACTGCGCGCGTACCGGCGCATGGGGCTGGATTTACCGGAACGCAAGCAGAAGGAATTGATGCAATTGCAACAAACACTCACCAAAAAATCGGCACAGTTTGCACAGAACATCAACGCGCACCATGATGAAGTACTGCTCACTGAGGAGGAAGCGGCGGGATTGCCGGCGGATTTTGTCGCCCGATTGCCGCGGCGCAGTGGCACAATTGTTGTGTCGCTGGACTATCCCGAGAGTGGACCGTTCATGGAGTATATCACTAATCGTGCAAAGCGCGAGGAGATGTGGCATAAGTTAATGAACAAGGGTGGCGCGAAGAATGAGAAGTTGTTGCGTGAGATTTTGGCATTGCGTCGGCATCGTGCACGGTTGTTGGGCTATGCGACGCATGCGGACTATGTATTGGATGAACGGATGGTACATAATGCGCAACGTGCTGAAGCGTTTGTTCAGAAGGTATTGCATTTGGCACACGCGCGTACGCAAAAAGATATGGAAGCGTTGCGTGCACACGCGCAGGCACTGGAGCTACGCGCACTCAAGCCGTGGGACATTGCTTTTGTTAGTCGGGATTTACGGGAGAAAACGCATGCGATTGATACGCACGCACTGCGGGCATATTTTCCGCTAGAACATGTATTGGCGGAAATGATGGCGATTGTGGGGCGGTTTTTGGATATACGATTTGAGCGTGTGGAAGGCGTGCGCACGTGGCACAATGATGTGCGCGTGTATCGCATCATTAATCCAGACGATACAACACGTGCGTACATCGCGATGGATCTATTCCCGCGCAAAAATAAGTATGGACACGCTGCCGCATTTGATCTAACAACCGGGTGGCAGGATGGTGAGATATACCACACACCGGCAGCAGTGCTGGTGACAAACTTTCCGAAGCCGCATATAAACCAACCATCTCTTTTGTCGCACGATGAAGTTATTGTACTTTTTCATGAGTTCGGACACATCCTACATCACACGCTTTCACGCGTGCCACTACCATCACAGTCGGGCTCCAATGTTGCGTGGGATTTCGTGGAGACACCGTCGCAGACGATGGAGTACTGGGCGTGGGATCCGAAGGTGTTGCGTCGCTTGGGTAAGCATTATCAAACAGGAAAATTACTTTCACCAACGATGGTGCGCAATCTTATCGCAACGCGTGATTTTCAAAAAGGTTATGCCACGACGCGGCAGATGATTTTTGCGCTCTTTGACCTTGTGATACATACGCGTCCAATACGCAACTTCAGCGCACTATACAATCGTCTTGTCTACCGGTACACCGGCGTGCGTGTGCCATCAGGACACCGTTTTGCTGCCGGATTTGGTCACTTGATGGGCTACGATGCCGGGTACTACGGGTATATGTGGACACGCGTGTTCGCTGCTGACATTGTGGCGCACATCCGCGCGCACGGCGGATTGCTCAGTCCGAGCATCGGGCGGCGGTATCGCAGCGCAATTCTGGAGCGTGGGTCTATGATCGACGAGCGGCAGCTGCTCAAAGACTTCCTTGGTCGTGCACCAAACATGCGTGCCTTCCGAGAGGAGTTGAAAAAGTAAAAAGTAAAGAAGGTGCTATGTATTTTTTTGGGAAAGAAAAGCAATTAAATACATCCACATCATCGCCGGTAGAAGCGTTGCGACGCGTGGCGATGGAAGAGGAACATGATCTCGATGTGCTACTAAAAGAAAATAACATTGAAGGTGTTGTGAATGTTCTCGCAACGCATGCGCAAGAGGTGATGACAGCACGTGGTGTGCCAGAAGATCAGCAGGCAGCAAAAATCGCACGTCTTCATGACATTGTGCGTTCTTCCGATTCTGGTGGTTATTCAACATGGGCAGAACTTATCAGAATTATTGAGGGAATTGCATTTGTGGCAGGATTGCGCGAACAAAAGCCACAAGCGCTTTCGTGGCAATCAGAAGATAGTGTGCGATCACTTGTTGAGCACAGTGGTCTGCGACTACTTTCGTATTTGGATTTTTCACAATCGGGCTTTGAGCAGTCACCGTTTTCTTTGCACGTGCCGGAAGGTACTGTTTTAGATGGTGTATACTTTGGTAGCGCTTATATTGGCGCAATGGATTTGCGAAAGGCACACATGCGCACGATTCGCGTCGGCACATCGTATGAAAGTGCGGAGCCAGTTGATCTTGAATCAGATGCAGTATCGGTGTTTGATACGCCATTGCGCTATGTGCGCGACAAAAAAGATAGAAGAGAAAGTGACGTGACAATTGTTCCGCATTGTCCGGAAGTAGAAACAATGACCATAAAAGCTATGAAAACAATAAGGGGGAGTTCATTGTCACGTCGTATGTATGAGACGATGCGCAACACTACGGAGCTGACACCATCAGCAGATGGTGTGATTATTTGCCAGAATGATGTCCCCTTGGGGTTTGTTAAGCTACATGGTGAAAAGTCGTTTATTGCGTTGCGCACAGTACGCGATGCACAGGGCAACACGCTAATTTATCGTGGACAAGTATGCGCAATTGGTGCACCTGGACGTACACGTGTGGGTGACAAGCGTCCGGCGTTTGCTATGGCATTGGCAAGTGTTGCGCGAGAAGCATGTCAAGGAAGCAGAATGCACAAGAGATGGTTTCGCTATGATCTTGCGCACTATAACAATGAGGGTGATCCAGTGCATAAGCGTTATCGAGAAAAATGCGCAGAGGGACAGGAGAGAGAAACGCGTGAAAGTGATTCATGTGAAGGTGAGGGTGATAATCTGCGAGATACGACAGTAACAATACCGTTAACACCAATGCGCTTTATAAATCGTCCACGCATCTATACGGTACTTGCATCTATGACAAAAGAGTTGAACAAAACAGTTGAAACGCTGCCGGATCTTTCGGATGTGGTATCATGAAAAAAGGACACAAAAGCACAATAAAAAGCATAAATAAATAGAAATATATGACAAAGAACGTTTCTGTGCAAGAATTTAAAAAGAAAGTGGACAATCCGTCGCCGGATGTGATCTGCATTGATGTACGCACCGGTGGGGAACATGAGGATATTCGCATTCCGGGCGTTGTCAATATACCGTTGGATGAATTGAGGGAGCATATAGAAGATTTACGCAAACATAAAGAGGTGTATGTGCACTGTGCCAGTGGTAATCGCTCGCATATGGCGTGTGACATCCTTGCAAAGGCGGGACTGGATAACGTCTACAACGTAGAAGGCGGTATTGCACAGTGGCATGCTGAAGGCTTGCCGGTAATACAAAAAGGTGGCAAAAAGAAGCAGGTACGCATCCCGCTTATACGTCAGGTGATGATTGTTGCTGGCGCACTCATTGTATTTAGTATGCTTGCAGGTGTATACGTGCACAGTGGTTTTACATTAATTGCGTGGTTTGTGGGATTTGGTCTTTTGTATGGTGGCGCAAGTGGCAATTGTCTGATGATGAAACTGTTGAGTCATGCGCCGTGGAACAAATGAACAAAGGATTAGGTTAGTAGAATTAAAAAGCGCCCCTGCAGTGATACCGCAGGGGCGAATGGCTGGCTGTCAGCCCTTGCTGGAACTGGCCGCGTTTTCCTCTTCATTCTTGATGCGGAGATAGATCTCCTCGCGGTGGACTGGGATATCCTTCGGGGCATT
>JALVQA010000012.1:0-44805 GCA_027031495.1 Candidatus Moraniibacteriota bacterium | reverse complement strand
TACGCCCAATACCGTTATGGCGACATCGTCACCGATCATCAGCGTTTCTCCAACGCGGCGCGTTAGTATCAACATGAGTCACTCCTTTTTTGCTGCCACCTCCCCCGGCAGCGTGGGGTGTGCGCTCCGACCGTGGAACACACTAAAAGTACAATAGCACATGATAGAAAATCGTCAAGAAACGACACGGATACACGATGCGGTAGACTTTTGCGGCGTAGCTGTGGATGTGCTCCCACGTGAAGATGTGTATAGGCATATTACTGCAGCTATGGAGAGTGACACATTCATGCGTATTGCGACCGTCAATCCGGACTTTGTGTTGCACGCATGGCGCAGTGACGCGTTTGCACAAAACCTCGCGGCGGCACAGTTGCGTATCGCAGATGGTGTAGGGATTTCACTCATAGCACATTTGCATGGCGTGCGACTGCCACGCTATCCGGGCGCAGATCTTGTGCGCGATGTGCTTGCGCTGGCGCAATCACAGGGGTGGCATGTGCACGTGTTGTGTCGTGCCGATGGACTGTCGCATTGGGCGGACGTGGAACACGCGGCAAAGAAAACATATCCGGAACTTGATATTACGGGAGAGGATGTTGTACGGGGAGGGTGTGCTGTTTCCGTTCCACTGGAGTCTCCAACAGTCTATCTCATCAATTTTGGCGTGCCGTGGCAAGAAGAATATGCAGAAGCCCTGCGTGCACACGGTGCACACGGTGTGGTGATTGGTGTTGGGGGCGCACTGGATTTTCTCACTGGTGCCGTGTTGCGCGCGCCGCACTGGATGCGGCGATTGGGGCTGGAGTGGGTGTATCGGACACTTATGCAGCCCAAGCGCATCGGCAAGGCCTCCCGAAGCGTGATCGTGTTTCCCATCGTGGCGCTTGCGTGTCGCGTGATGCGGAAAACGCACGTGCCATAGCATGGGTAGTGTGTAACTGCCATTGACGAAATTGTCCACTTGTGTAATGTGAAGAAGTAAAATGTGTTGTACTGTAAAGGGGTGATAGCACAGTATCCCACGCCGACATCTCACGTGTATCGCGGAGGATGTCGGCGGAGGTGCAGTGTCTGAAGAAGCCCCACCACACCCTTTTGTCAGACAAAACGCACAGCCGACCAAAGATGCCCGGTCGGCCCATGAAGTTTTCCTAGGCAAAAGGGTGTGGTGGGACTGTGGTATAGTACTAGTGTAATGGTTTGTCTTATTTTTCTATGACGATACGAACACGCTTTGCGCCGTCGCCAACAGGGTTTTTACACATCGGTGGACTACGGACGGCACTGTATAGTTATCTTTTTGCGCGCCAGAACAGCGGGCAGTTTGTGCTGCGCATTGAGGACACGGACCGGTCGCGCGCGGTGGACGGCGCGGTGGAGAACCTCGTGCGCTCGCTTAAGTGGGCGGGGATTGTGCCGGATGAAGGCGTGATGCTCGCATCGGATGGGACACTGACGGAGAAGGGTGAATACGGTCCGTATACGCAGTCACAGCGCCTGGCAATCTACCGCGAACACGTGGAGCGATTGATTGAAAGTGGGCACGCGTACTACTGCTTTTGCGACAAGGAGCGCTTGGACCGCATGCGCAAAGAGCAACAGCATGCGAAGAAACCACCGATGTACGACCGGCACTGCCGCGCGCTGGACCCGGCAAAAGCGGCGGCGCGCGCAGCGGCAGGAGAAGCACATGTTGTGCGCCTGGCGGTGCCGGACAGTGAGGAGATTGTGTTTGAGGACGCGGTGCGCGGCACGGTGCGCATCAACAGCGCGACGGTGGACGACCAAGTCATTCTGAAGTCTGATGGTTTTCCGACCTACCACCTCGCGAGCGTCGTGGACGACCACCTGATGCGCATTACGCATGTGATTCGTGGCGAGGAGTGGCTGCCGAGCACGCCAAAGCATATTTTGCTGTATCGCGCGTTCGGTTGGGCGCCGCCGACCTTTGCGCACGTTCCGCTGTTATTGAACCCCGACAAGAGCAAGCTCTCCAAGCGGCAGGGTGACGTGGCGGTGGAGGACTATATGACAAAGGGGTTTCTGCCCGAGGCGCTGGTGAATTTCGTGGCGCTCCTGGGTTGGAATCCGGGCAAGGGTGAGGTGCAGGAAATTTTCACGCTGGACGAATTGCTGGAGTGTTTCAGTCTGGACGGTGTCAACAAAGCGGGTGCAGTGTGTGACCTCTCGCGGTTGCGCTGGTTTAACGCACAGCACATCAAGCGTCTTGCGCCGGAAGAGCTTTTAGAGCGCGCACTACCATTCTTACAGAAACAGGACTTTTTTCGTACAGCAGAGTCACAATATACAGCACAAGAGTATCTCGTGCGCGTTGCGACAGTTGTACAGGAGCGTCTGGAGACACTTGTTGATTTCGGCGTAGAGCAATCAAGTTATTTCTTCACACGACCAACAGTGGAGCCGGCACTGCTGCGCTGGAAGGAAAATACAGATGCGCAAACGCGTGCGGCGCTGGAGCAAGCGCATAGAGTGTTTGTGGCTGTTGATGAGAGTGACTGGACGCGTGAACACCTCACAGAGGTGCTGATGGCGGCGGCGGGGGACAAACGTGGCGACTTTCTCTGGCCGTTGCGCGCAGCGCTGACCGGTGCACAGCGCTCCCCGAGCCCCATGGACTGCGCGTGGGTGCTGGGCAAGGCGGAGACGCTTGCACGGATAGAAAAGGCGATAAAGTGAAAGGAAGTATATGTTTGAGAGAGCGGGACAATATGATGACAGTGAGCAAGAGAGGCAAGAGGATTTGCCGGAGAGTATGATTGATTATCGTGTTGATATTGACAGCCTGAAAAATGCTCTGATGGATAGTCTTGAGTTCAGTGAAAGAGATGCACGCGAGGTAATTTATGCTATGGCAAACCTTGTGTATAAGATGCGTGAACGGTTGCCGATGTATGATATGGTGATTGGCGATGATGCAAGTGCGCGGCTTGTGACGCGCTTTATGTCACATGCATTAATGATGTGCGTGCAGCACAGTCGTTGCCACGCATAAAGACACGTTTTGTGTGTGGCGGGAATGTTTGCGATGCAGATAAAGTACGTAAGTACATTAAAGATGATATGGATCTGACATGTAGCCAAGCATTATTTGTAACAGAATACGTTTTTAGTGGCGGTGGTATTCAAAATATCGTTGATACTCTTCAGCAAAAAGATATGGCATTTGATGTGGCAGCGCTTTCAATAAAGTTTATACCGTATCACGTGCAAAATGGTATTTATCTTACAAGAGACGGGAATAATACAGATATACATTTCTTTTTTGGTAAACAAAGTGATGTTGGCATAGCTTTTTACAACGATACTGCTAATGGTATTGTAAAAAATGCGGACACCCCTCATGCACAACGAAATGATCTTGCTCAGCATCATGAAATGAAGAAAGGGCGAAGAGCAATGGATCTGTGTGCACACGAAATTGCAAAAGCAATCGTTTTAGATAACACTTTTTTTAGAAATGATAATGAAGGAAGTTGACGGTATGAGGGGATATAAACTATAATAGAAGCATGAGTAGTGATACTCACGTAAATCGTAAACTGTAATACTAATATGACAGAACGCGTAACAGATCAAGAGTTTGTCGAGTTTATCGTCAAGCAACTTGTAGACAAGCCGGAAGCGGTTGTCGTGGAGCGCAAAGTTGACGAGATGGGTGTACTCATCACGCTAACAGTTGACCCACAAGATATGGGTATGGTGATTGGTCGTGAGGGAGCGACAGCGAAAGCAATTCGTACACTTCTTCGTGTAGTTGGTGCACGTGAAAATGCACGTGTTAATCTTAAAATTAACGAACCTGAAGGATCAGAGCGCGCACAACGTATGGAACGAAAAGAAGATCAATCTGGTGATGAGCCTGGGCGCAAGACACTTGATGAAGTTGTTGGTGATCTTGATATCTAGGAACTTTGAAAAAAACCGCTTGCTCAATGCAGGCGGTTTTTTACATGTTATACAGCATTTTGCGTACGGACTGATACATTGACGATATAATACATGAAGCGCTTTATCTGCAATGTTTAATATCTTAACACAGACGCTCTCATTCGTGTTGTCAGAGAGGTTTTGGTGTAAAAGTGTGGCTATCATATAGTGCTGGACTGTAAAGAATATAAGGCAATGCTGTATTTTGACTCTCATGGATTGCAAATGATAATGCTATTGCATCGATACACTCGTTTATTTGCAACGACTCAATAACACCCGTGCGCGTAGCGACGCCATCTGACCCCATAGACGAGTTGCAACTTCTGGTATAGACTGGGAATATCGACGGTATTACTCTGGATGCCGACCTTTTGGAGAATAATTTTGACGAATAAATTTATGATGCGAACACATACATGCGGAGAATTGACAAAAGCGCACGTTGGCGAGACGGTAACGCTCGCCGGGTGGGTGCACCGGCGGCGCGACCACGGCGGGATTATCTTCATTGACCTGCGCGACCGCTACGGACTGACGCAGTTGACGTTTGACCCGGCGCACAGTGAAGTGGCGCACCGCGCGGCGGATCGGCTGCGCAGCGAGTGGGTGGTGCGCGTGACGGGGCGCGTCTCAGCGCGCCCGGCGGAGATGGTCAACGCCAAAATGGCAACGGGAGCAATTGAAGTGGAAGCGCTGGGGCTGGAGATTCTCAGCACAGCCAAGACGCCGCCGTTTGAACTGGACGCAGAGCACCGGCAGACAGCGGCAAATGAGAACGTGCGGCTCCAGTATCGGTTTGTAGACCTGCGCCGCGCTGAGATGCAGCAACTCCTGATGCTCAAGGACCGCTACATCCGGCACTTGCGCGCGTACTTCCACGAGCGGGGATTTACGGAGGTACAGACGCCGATTCTGGCGAACTCATCGCCGGAGGGTGCGCGGGACTTCCTCGTGCCGAGTCGGCTGCATCCGGGAAAGTTCTACGCGCTGCCGCAGGCGCCGCAGCAGTTCAAGCAGTTGCTGATGGTCGGTGGTGTGGACCGGTACTTCCAGATTGCGCCGTGCTTCCGCGACGAGGACCCGCGCGCAGACCGGCACTACGGCGAGTTCTACCAAGCGGATATGGAGATGAGTTTTGTGGATCAGGAGGATGTGTTGCAGCTGATTGAGCCGCTTGCGAAGGAATTGACGGCGGCGTTCTCTGACAAGGAACTCGTGGCGCTGGACGATGAGCAGAAGTTTGTGCGGTTGCCGTACCGCGAGGCGATGACGCGCTATGGGAGCGACAAGCCGGACTTGCGGTTTAATCTGGAAATCGTGCCGGTCACGGAGATGGTTGCGGGTTGCGGCTTTGGTGTGTTTGCCGGCGCGGTAGAGGGCGGCGGTGTGGTGCACGCGCTGAAGGTGGATGGCGGCGGCGCGGCATTCAGTCGCAAGGATATTGACGAACTAACGGAGATTGCCACGAGCAAGGGCGCGAAAGGCTTGGCGTACATTGTAGTTAAAGAGGATGCGTTGCACTCGCCGATTGTGAAATTTCTGGGTGACGATCTTGCGCAATCGCTGGTGGCGAAGGTGGAAGCGCAGGTGGGGGACATTGTGTTTTTCGGTGCGGACACATGGGGGACAGTGTGCGCGGCGCTGGGCGCGGTGCGCGACGCGTGCGGTGCGCGACTGGGGCTCAAGGATGATGCAAAGGCGGCGTGGTGCTGGATTGTGGACTTTCCGCTGTACGAGCGTACGGAGGACGGCAAAATTGACTTCTCACACAACCCGTTCTCGCTGCCGCACGGTGGCAGGAAAGCGCTGGAGGGTGAGGACCCGCTGGCAATTACCGGACAGCAGTATGACCTGGTGATCAACGGCTTTGAGGCGCTCTCGGGCGCAATTCGCAACCACGACCCGGAGACGATGTACGCGGCGTTTGCCATTGCCGGGTATACGCGCGAGGAGGTGGACGCACAGTTCGGCGCGATGATCCGAGCGTTTCAGTACGGTGCGCCGCCGCACGGCGGGTGCGCAATCGGGATTGACCGCGTGCTGATGGTGCTACAAAATCTGACGTCTATTCGCGACATCTATGCCTTCCCAAAGGACGGCACCGGGCGCGATCTGATGATGGACGCGCCGGCAGCAGTGGATGCGGCACTGCTGCGCGAGGCGCACATCCGCACGACGGTGGTGTCGTAGGAAAAAGAGTAAAAAATGTTTATGGAGCGTTCCGGGTGGCACAGACCGAGTGAGCGGGCAAAGAAACGTAACGAAGAAGCACGGGAATTTTTTGCCCAGCGCGGGATTACTGTGCCAAAAGATATTGCATTGCCTTTGCGCAAAAAAGATCAAGACTACTTTGCGATAAGAATAAAAGAGAAAGAGCGAGAAATAAGCGATGGTGTTATTCTTCGTGCAAAAAGCATTGAACTTGGTGATGGATGTTTTACAAATTCTTATGATCTTTGTGTAAATGAAGATGTCACCAATACTCTTGAAATACGTTCAACGCAAAAACCTCAATATCTCCACAAGATTTTTCATGATAAAAACGTTTATGCCGCAATTAATGCTGGATTCTTTTACCTGAGTGATGGACCCGAAAGTGGTCCTGCTGACGCCTCATTTAATCTTTGTATACGTGACGGGCATGTTATATCATTGCCAGCGCGCACATCGCAGGTTCTAATACAAGGTGAAAACGGGTTAGAGGCGCATACGCTGGATGCATATGGGAATATTATCATTGGTGAACAGGAAATTGCATGGGTTGGCGCACATGCCAAAAAGACACGTGAATACAATGGTGTGCTCTATAATAGCGCATGTTGTCACATTTACTATGATCGTGACACGCTTTCAAATAGTGAAAAACGACTATTTGATCAGCAGAGGAATATGACGCCAACTGGACCAGATTTATGTGATATTATCGTTAACACAGTTGGCGGTAATCTTCATGTTGTCGATGTGCGGTATGGTGGTGGGACAGATTTTTTTGCAGGTAACTTTATCATACAGTGTTCAACTAGTTTTGCAGAGAAAATTAAAGTGGGTGATAAAGTGAATCCGCAGTCAGTGGGAGGTATTGCACTCAATAACATTCAATCAGCAATTTCTGTCGGTGAGTCAATTTCTGCTGGTAATGATGATAATCTTGATGCTTTAGCAATAAATAGCGATCAGTCACTAGGAAATACACCATTCTTGGATAGACGATTTGCGCGAGCGGTGCTATATAAGGATGAAAGCAGGGTTATACATATGAGAATCTTTGATGGTGTACGTGGCAGTAAGTATTTTGATGGAGCGACGCCACGGGAAATAAGTGACATAATTAAAAAAGAACATGGTGCTATTGAGTGGGGTGTGCATTTGGATGGTGGGCGTTCAGCGCGTATGATAATAAAAGATGAAAAATATCAAATTTGTGAGCCCTATGGCAATTTGCAATACACGCGGTGGCCGATTAGGGCGTTGGATCGTACGGATCGATACTATTTTGACCTTCGTGGTCGCAAGGTGGCGTCAAGCATCTGCCTCGTTAAACATTCATTATAATTTTTTTTGCTTATGAAGAAGACCTATACATCACGCAAGCATTTTCCGGAAACATTGCCGGAGACATCCACGGACTATTGCTGGGAATGTGGCGTGGTTGGTCCGCGGCAGGAATGTTCCAAGCAGCGGTGCCTCTATGTTTGTGACGACTGTGGCGCGCGTTCTGAGCGCTTCCGCACGTGGTCGCCGACGCTGCGGCAATCCTTTGATGAGCACGATCGCCTCGTACACTATGGCAGCGGTATGATTGTTCAAAACGACAAAGGAGAGATTTTATTGTTTCTGCGGCGCAAGTATCCGTTTCTCTATACAATCCCCGGCGGACACTTGGATGTTGGCGAAGAGTCGTCGGCGTGCGCTGTGCGTGAAACGGAAGAGGAAGTTGCCATCACACCACACCAACCGCGGCTGATTTTTGAGGGCGTGCTTGAGGATGACCCATGTCCCGGTGGCGCGGACATCCACTACTGGTATCTGTATCATGCTGTACAGTGGGAGGGGGATCCATCCGTGATGGAGGAAGGTGTACGGTTGAAGTGGGTTGCGCCGGGGAAAATCGCTTTTGACGATATTGTGCCACCGTTGAGGGTGCTTCTTTGCAACAATGCGGTGCGTACGGCAATTATGAATAGGTAATGTGCCAGCAGCAGTGGGTGCGGCACTGCTGCGCGAGGCGCACATCCGCATGACGGTGGTGTCGCAGGAAAAAGAGTAGGGCATATATTTATGGAGCATTCTGACTGGGACAAACCGAGTACGCGAGCAGAGAGGTTGAACAGTGATGTGCGGAAGTGGTTGGAAGAGTGGGGTGTGTATGTTCCGGACGATATCACAATGCCACAAACTGTTTCGTGATGCGCGTATGTACGTTGCCATCAATGCCGACTTTTTATTCATACTACAGTAAGATAGTGCTAAGAAACCAATCATTTATGAACAAAAAAGAACTAGGTTTTGAGTGCGAAAAAGCAATACGTTTTCTCAACAGGCATATGCTCAACGATGGCTGGAAAAAGCCCGTGCTTTTTCACAGCATGCGTGTTGGCGGGCACCTTTTTGAACGAGGGTACGGACGGACTATCGTGATTGCGGGATTTTTGCACGATGTTTTGGAAGACGGAGCGGACATTTCAGAAAAAGTGATAAGCGCAGAATTCGGAGATGATGTAGTGCGCATTGTAAAAGCAAATTCAAAGGACGAGAGCATCAAGGACAAGCAAAAGAGAAAGGAGGACGTGATTAATCGCTGCATTGAAGCAGGAGAGGAAGCGTCAATTGTAAAGGCTGAGGATATCTTGGATAACTTTTTCTACTATGAGATTACGCACAATGAAGGTGAGCTTATTAGTCACTGCGTGCCTCATACCAAGTTACTACTTGAAAGGTTACCGAAAAGTTTTACAGATGATATTTTTAAGCGTTTGAGGTGCAAAATGAATGAAGTATACTGAAATTAAAACCGCCATACCAGATACGCACAGTTTGTGGCATGCCTATTTGAGTATAATCAGTACAAATCTGTAGATGATATGTGGTATGGCACAACAGAGCCCAACAACGCGGCAGCACGCTGGAGGTGATCTAGGGACACCACATTATTCACGGGATATGAAATCGCTGCGCTTGACAGGCGCCGCTTTTTTTTGCTAGTGTTCCAATGTACATGTATCGCTATTGAGATACATGTGCAAAAGAAATCTGTTCCTTAAACTCTGGAGGTGTTCTCATGGTATCGTACG
Organism: Candidatus Moraniibacteriota bacterium; assembly: GCA_027031495.1. Lineage (GTDB taxonomy): Bacteria > Patescibacteriota > Minisyncoccia > Moranbacterales > JALVQA01. The sequence continues at coordinate 35,560 of JALVQA010000012.1, read as the reverse complement.
ACAGAACTTCTGGTATAAATATTGGTGATGTAACTTTCTCTATGCGCCACATTCAATGTCCAAAAGATGTGTTGTCTTCTGATGAATTTGACACGGTTCTGGAGGATGTTGTTTCCGTGGCGGCAGATGCCTTTGGTAGAATAGCTGATGACGCGTTCAGGAACGATGTGTGCAATCATATTGCGCGCACGGAACATCTCCTCTTGCTATATCATCACGAGGAACTCGTTGCCTTTCGGATATGGGACTTCGTTGCGTTGAACATTACACAAGATGTGCTGTATCTTGGTGGCATGTGTGTGCGACAGGCATGGCAAGGACAAGGTATTGGGCAGGCACTGCTGGACCATGTTCTTCACGTGGATGCTTATCGTCAGATCCATAGCGTTGATCAAATTTGTGCGCTGCCACAGTGTACGTTTGTGATAATGCGTACACAGAATCCTATCATGAAACACTGTCTGGACAATGTTATGGGAGGGGTGTCGTATCCAGAGATCGTTGATGGGAGCATCCCGCAAGATGTGCGGCACGCGGCACGGTGTGTTGCCAATCATCTTGGCGACGAGAACCTTGATGAATATACACTGATTTCCACAGGCGTGTACGGTGATACGCTCTACGGAGAAGGTTACAATCACACGCGCCTAAAACCTCTCACCGCAGACAGTCCGTTTGTTCGCATTGACGCTGCTGCCGGTGACGCACTCTACTGCGTTTGGCGTCGGTAGTGTGATGCAATTCCCTCACATGCTACAATGGAGCAAGATCTCTTTTATGGCATGTGAGGTATTTTTTTGAAACGTTCTAATGAAGCACAATCGTTACAATATCATTATAGTTGGTGCAACACATGGTCATGAAACTCTTGGTATCCATGTGTGGGAACAGCTGCCAAGAACGTCACGTGTTCGACAGCATGCGCGGTTTCTTGTAGGCAATCCGCGTGCGTATGAGAAGCGGTGTCAATTTATTGATGCGGACCTCAACCGTATTTTTCCGGGCGATGCCAACAGTACGATCTACGAGGAGCACCGCGCTGCGGAGCTCGTGCCGCAACTGCGTGATGCAACCGTTATTGACATTCATGCAACCGGCACGATAGACAATCCGCACGAGGAAGCGATGGCGATTATTGTGCGTGATGATATGCAGACGCGTGCGTTGGTGCGTGCCGCATGTCCACCACGTGCGTTGCTGATGCGCTATCGTGCAACAGGCGCACTCATTGCACACGCACGCCGTGGTATTGCATTGGAATATGGAAAGAGTGATGATAAAGCTGCCCAGGATATGGTGCGCACTGCTGTGGAGCGCATTGTTGCGTCGCTGTGTGCACAAAATCACAACAATACTGCCAATGCTGAAAAGTCAGCGGCGCAATGTGAGTACGTCCCATTGTATGAGGTGTATGATGTCATTACAAGGCCGCCGGGAGAATGGGTCATAGCACCAACAGTGCACAACTGGGTGTGTGTCCACAAGGGTGATACTATTGCACAATGCACTAAAACTGGGAATGTGTTGCGTGCCAAAGAGGACTTTATTCCCATTCTCTTTGGTGAGAATCGCTATACAACGATCTTTGGTTTTTGTGCACGGCCGACGGTGGAAAATGTCTAAGAGGATATGTGTTTTAGTGGCGGCACCTGCTGAGATCAATAAACACACGACTATGCACGGCACGAGAAGTATTTTGTGTACCACAACGTATTGTGGCACCGGAGGAAGGAGTGTCGTGAAAATCCTTGCCATGCACAAAACGCACACGCATTTCTACGCGTGTGTTTTTTATGTGGTAAAATAAGCATAGCGATGTAATTTTCTAGTGCATTTTGTATGAACACGTTTTTTGAGAGTGTGCCGTATGTTGGGCATGTTATTACAAGCAATATATTTGTAGCGGCCGTGGCAGTGGTTATTGCAACGCTCCTTGTAGCACAGATTACACAATCGGTGATTATCGCAACGCTGCGCAGATTGACACGCCACACGCGTACGCGTATTGATGATAAAATCATTGACGCTCTACAGCGTCCGCTCTTTTATTCGGTCATTATCGCCGGTGCCATGGTTATTGCGTCTTTGCATGGTGTGCCGGCGCATGTGCATAGTATTGTGTTTAAACTGATGCAGACAGCGCTGATCTTTCTATGGTCGCTCTTTTTCTTTAAGCTTGTGAGAGCAATATTGTATAAATCAAAAGATGCGCCAAATGTAACTCTTGTTCAAGAGCAAACGTTGCCGCTTTTTGAGAATGCTGCATTCGTTGCTGTGGTTGGTGCGGCGACGTACGGTATTTTTGCGATTTGGGGCATCAATATGACAGCATGGTTGGCGAGTGCCGGTATCATTGGTATGGCGCTTGGCTTTGCGGCTAAAGACACATTAGCAAACCTTTTTGCCGGTGTCTTTATCATCGCTGATCGACCATATAAAATCGGTGACTACATTGAACTTGATAGCGGTGAGCGCGGGCGCGTGACACACATTGGTCTGCGCTCCACGCGTATCTTGCGGCGTGACGACGTGGAGGTGACTGTGCCAAACGCTGTAATGGGCAATACAAAAATCACAAATGAGTCTGGTGGACCATCAGAGCGTTTTCGCGTACGGATTGACATCGGAGTAGCATACGGTTCTGATATTGATGCTGTGGAGCGTGAACTCTTGGCTGCAGCGAGGGAAGTTGAGCTTGTGCTGTCTGAGCCGGCACCGCGTGCACGCTTTATCGCTTTTGGTGACAGTGCGCTTGCGTATAGTTTATACTACTGGGTAGCAAAACCGGAGCAGCGCGGTGAGTCGCGCCACAAAGTAAATCGTGCCATCTATACGCGCTTTGCGGCTGCCAATATAGAGATTCCGTTTCCGCAACGTGTTGTGCACATGATAAATGAAAAGCACTAGTAGTATGAAGAAGGTACTTGCTTTTGTTATTGTTTGCGTACTTATCGGGGTCGGTGGCTTTATTTTTTTTAAACGCAATCACGAAACGATTATCGTCACAGCGGCAAAGAAAATCATTGACTACTTACCGGCGCCGGCGGGACAAGAGGAAGAAATGCGTGCACTTACGGACATTGCTAAGGCCTTTTTGACAGATGATGGTGCGACGCACCGGATTATGCTTCTTTTGCAAAACAACTACGAGTTGCGACCAACCGGCGGCTTTCTTGGGCAGTTTGCCGTGCTGGAAATTCGTGGTGGGACGATAACGCGCCTGGACATCATGGATGCGAATGTGTTTGATAAGCAAATCAAATCGGACCGTCCGGCGCCGCCGGTGCTTGCCAAGTATATGGGCATCAAGAAATGGAAGTTCCGTGACGCCAACTGGTCGCCGGATTTTCCGACGGCTGTGCAGGACATTCTTCACTTCTACGCACTTAAACCCAGCAACGACCCGCACTTTGACGCGGTTGTAGCAATCAATGCGACAATGCTTAACAGAATTATGCGCATCACCGGTCCGATTAGCGTGGAAACCAAGAGTCGCCAGCGCGGAAAATTCACAGTGACATTCACATCTGAGGACACTGCGTGGCAACTACAGGAGGCAGTGGAGAAAGAAATACTCTTGCGTGATGAGGCGGTAGCGCACGCGGAAGCACAGGCAGAGGCGACGGGCGAGCACTACAAAGAACCGCGCGATGAAAACGGCAAAAAAATCCGACGTGTCAAGCCGTGGGAACGCGCTCACCGCAAGGATATCATGAAAGACCTTGGTAAAGAAATCATCACGCGCCTGACAGATCCAAAAAATCTCCACAAAAACGTCCCGGCGCTCATCAGCGCGATTCTTGCAGGCGTAGAGGAGAAAGATGTGCAAATGTGGTTTAGCAATCAGGCACTTCAAGAGAAAGCGCGCGCACACCACTGGACGGGTGAGGTGGATACGCAGTGGGATGGCGACTATCTCTTTGTCGTGGACGCCAATCTCGGCTCGCTCAAGACGGATCGTCACATCACGCGCACCATTGAACACACGGTAGATTTCCGCGGACTGGGTGCGGAGATTAACAATGCCGCTGCCGGGCGTATGGTGCGCTACAAGACCGCTGACCTCAAAGAACGCATCATGGCTGGGAACTACCGCGCACCGGGGCCGCTGGCGACAACACGTGTGACCTATGAGCACATGGCCACGGCGCCGGACTGGAGCACGAGCGACTATCACAGCTACACGCGACTGATTGTGCCGGCCGGTGTGACATGGCTGACGCGGGAGTGGTTCTTTGCGCCGTCGGTGGACACGGAGACATTTGCCAATCGCACGGTGTACGGCTACAAATTTGATGTGCTCATCAACGACCCGAACTTCCCACACATCTTGCCGACAATGCTCCAGTATGTCTTGCCGACATCAATCACTGAGGAGAACTACGCATTCAAAATCCAAAAGCAATCCGGCACAGGCACGATACCGTTCAGACTGACGGTTATTACGACAGACGGCACGCGCTATACCTATAGCACGGACCTCACGCACGACCTCACGGTAACCCTGGCGGATATGACACGGGAGTAGAAAGTGTGGTACAATGGAAACAACGTTATATGCAGCGCTTGTCCGTGGGATGAAGCACTGTAGGGAAACATGATAATAAGAAAACATATGTCACGAATATCTATGCTACGCATATTGATGCCTGTTGTGGTCGTATGCGTGTTTGCGGTGTCTGCTCAGCCGGCGCAGGCGGGGGTAGGTAGCGCTATCGTTAATTTTTTTAGCAGTATCTTTAGTGGTGGAAGTTCCAGCGACAGCACACAGCAGAATGTGTATGCGCAACCGCGCAGTATGAGCAGTGGCGGTGCTGATGGAGCTCCAGCAGATATTTTAGTTGCGCCAAGAGTAATTGAGCAAGGTGAAGGACGTGTCCGCTTTCAATATGATATCCATAGTGATTTTGAGGGATCATTTTGTTACGCGCTTCTCTTTCCGCCTAGTGTGGCGCTGGGGGCATTCAATGGCGATAATGGCGGAAATTGGACATGGCGTGATAGGGCGCATAATATCAATCGCTATTTCTTCTTTCCGGAAGAATTATCGGAAGTTGGCACATACCATATAGGCATTTCGTGCAACAAGGGAGGAAGCATTGTAAATCACTTTGAGACGATTGAGGTGAAACCGTATGAGCCGACAACAAGTACTAAATTTCACTTCAGTACGCTGGAGACAACTATTGGTAGCAGCAAAAATCAAAGTGATCCAATAAGCATAAATTGGGATTTGGAGAGCAGAGAATATGGTGCACAGTGGTGTTATCTTGAAATGACGGGAACAGATGGGTACATAGATTTAGGTGACAGTGCTATTTATAACAACAGTAAAATTAAACAAAGTGGAGAAGGAGCAGTGTCAGGGAAACCGAAAGGTAGCGCCAGTGTTTTTCTGCGAGAAGCCGGTGATGCAACAGTAAACATAAAATGTGAATCAGGATCTGGCGGGGGGAGAAAGAAGGTTGTTTTTGAACAGAGTGTTAATATCAGTGCAGCAGCAGGCAGTAGCGCTGGTGGTAGCAACACAGGAACTTCCGATGGAGGAGGCACGTCTAGCACAGGCGCATCTGGCAGCGCTGCAGCAGGTAGTGAAGAAAGTTCTGACACAGAAGGTGGCAGCACGGGAGGTTCGGCAGGCTCTGACACTGACGCAAGTGTGACAAGCAATTTCACTGTTACGCCAGAAACAATTGAGCAGGGCGAAGGTCTTGTTGCAATGACATTTGATGTAAAAGACGAATACCGTCCGGAACATGGTGGAAAAACATGTTATGTCTATCATGCATTGCCCGGTGTGACAATTGGTGGTAGTGAGAACTGGTGGGATTGGCGGGAGAAGGGGGTGTTTTCCCACACATACTACTTCTATACCGATGAGTTGGAGCAACTCGGAAAGCACACATTTGTAGTATCTTGCAGTAAAGATGGAAAAATTTACAATGAGTTCAGGTATGTAACGGTTAAACCATTTAATCCAACACAGAGCTCGCTATTTAAGGTAGATGATGACACTATTGAGAGTGGCGACAACGTGCGTGTCATTGGTATTACGTGGAATGTGCCACGCTCAAAGTTCTGCAAACTTTCTTCAACGGGTGGTGACCTCAAGAATACTCCGGAGGAAATCAGTGCGGGGTTGTTAAGAAAAGCATTTCCTAACAGTGGGAACGCAGAACTTCATGTGTCAGAGAAAATGGAAAGCGGAGATGCAACTGTGAGTTTGATTTGCAGTGACCCTGGTAAGGGGCGACGTAGTCACACCGCCTTCGCACAAACCATCACACTCAAACATGTTGACGGCACAGGAGCTTCCGATGGAGGAGACGCGTCTGACACAGGCGCATCTGGCAGCGCTGCAGCAGGCGGTGGAGAAAGTTCTGACACAGAAGGTGGCAGCACGGACGGTCCGAAAAGAGGAACAGACTTCATCTTTAATGTGACCAAGGGCGCTCCTGTTGGCGATGGAAAAGTTAATGTTACTGTGAGTCTTGAGGTAAAAACAGCTGGCGTTTCATGCACAATATCAGCAAAGGATGGAAATGGAAAGTCTACTGCAATCACGGAAGGTATGGTGAGTGGTAATTTTACAATTACACAGCCGATAATACTGCCAGCCACATACACGGCAATATGTGCAAAAGATGGCAAGACAACTGCTGTACAGGAAACTGTGAAGGAGGAGGGCGCTGCTGGCGGCAACAGCGACGGTGGAGGTTCTGGAGCGAGTGGTACCACCTCTGACGACAGCGGTGATGGCAACGTCATGAATGGTGCAACAACGTTGACAGCTACACCTGCGACAGTGAAGCCGAATGAGCCGTTCACACTGACATGGTCGTCTCAGCAAGACTATTGTGAACCAATAGATGGGCCATGGAGTATTAGTTCTATCATGAAACAAAGCCATGATTCTGTGCAACGTTTATGGGTGATATTTGTCAAGCGCACTAAGTTGAAATCCCAGGGCTCGTTTGTCGTAGAGGAAGGAATTACGGAGAAGACAGTATTTACGTTGGCATGCAGTAATGTTGATAAGCGCACTACATGGCCGTTTGGCAAGCAGGAAGTATCTGTGATGGTTGATGTTGTGACTCCTGTTGATGAGGATGCTACAAGTAATACAAGCACAAATTCAGAGTCAGGAACATTGTTGCGTTCTGATAAGGAATCAGTGGTACCTGGAGAACCGTTCACACTGACGTGGTCATCTGATAAAAAGTATTGTCGACCAGTCGCCGGTCCGTGGAGCATCGAAGATGTCAAGAAGAAAAAGTCAGAGCTTGTTCGTGAAAATGCAATCCTTGGCGTAACACTTAATGCCGTTTCTCACTTGGTGCCACGTGGCGTATTTCAGCATGACGGTATCACAACAAATACTGAGTTTGCAATAAAGTGCTACGACAATGTAGGTGAACAGTGGTGGGGCTATGATTATGCGTCGGTGACAGTAAAGGTGATTAATGGCGGCAGTGGCAGTAGCTCCGGTGATAGCGGTAGTCCCCAACTCATCACAGACTTTACTGTAACACCGGGGGCGTTGCCAGGGCCGGGTGGACAGCTAACCGTTTCCATGAAGTTTGGTGATGATGCGCGGACGTGCACGTGGTACTCGCAGGTGACAGCTGGCGGAGCGAAACCGACAGACAGCAATTGGAACAAAGAAGGCAGATACACCGGAACAGGGGATAACGCGCCGGCTAACGAAAGCAGTACGTTTGATACAGACGATATTGCCAACGGTAGCACGCTCCACCTGCGCCTGACGTGTAAAGACGCGAGTGGACGCGAAGAAAACCGTGTTCTGACCGTGCCAATTGGCGCGACTGCAGGCATTGAGAACTTTGTGGCAACGCCGCCGCACTTGGAGAAACCGGGGCACGTGACACTATCGTGGCAGTCATTTGGCATGGAAAATTGTGCAGTAAAGGCGAAGACAGTTGATGGTGAGGACTTGTTTACTGCGTCTTTGCGTCGTAGTGAAACAAGGACAACCGCAGGGAACCGCTATTATGACATCAACAAACCGACACGTTTCACGCTGACATGTACGCCATTGGATGGAGGTGTATCGGTAACAAAACAGCTTCTCGTATCCGTCGGTGACTATGTTGCGGACCAGGCAGTGCCCGGCACGGAAGGTGCTGCGTATGCGCGCTACTGTCCGTTTGATGTGAGTGAAGGAAGTCCTGATCGTGTCGTGCGCTTCTCCAAGCGACTGGAGTATGCCGGTGATGAAGATGTTATAGATGGCGTCAATGTGCCGGCGGGGAAGTATGCTGTGTGGCTGTCATCGTCGGATACATTTGACGATCGCGGAGGATGGCAGAACCAGCAAAATGAACGCTACTATGTGCGGCTGCTTGATGCAAATGGTACCGAAGTGGCAACAACAGCGCCGACAGATGATCTGAGAGATGATACAGACGCGCACGGTAAAGTCACGCAGGTAGCAACGGAGCTTGTTGTGAGCAAGCCGGTTGCGAAGGTCATTGCTGTGCATGCAGAAGGTGATGATGGCAGCCTCAATCCTGGCTGTGCATATTTCAAGCGTTTGGATGTGACGACAGATACTAATGACGCTCCTGCTGATAGTGGCACACGAAGTATCACTCCATCGTCACGAGTGGGATTACTCGGCGCAAAATGTGATACACGTATAGGCAGTGTCGCGGCAACGTTTGCCAATGGAAGTCAGAAAATCAATACATACTGCGATGGTCAGTCGGTTAATGTTAAAGTTAACAATGGCGCTGATGCGTTTACGTGGAAGAAAGCCTACTATACGACAGATGGCAATACACTAAACAGAAGTGTTACATTGCGGGGAACAACTGATGCAACCGGGCAGTGGATTGTTGGACCTGCAGAGGCTGTGCTGAACGACGTGCCATTAGGTCAGACAAACTACATTGCCGTGTACTCCTGCAAGAAGGATACAGACGGCCAGTGGCGCTGTGGTTGCAAAGAAAATGGTGAGTGCTCTGAGCCGGCAAGTGGGAAGTTCATTTGGGACTTGGAAGCATTTATACCGACAGGCGCGACAGTGCGTTAATCCGATGAAGGAGAGACGCTCATGAACGTTATTTCCACAGATATTGCCGATGTCGTCATTGTTGAGCCACGTGTGTTCGGTGACGCGCGCGGATTCTTTGTGGAGAGCTTCAGTGCGGCGCGCTACCACGAAGCGCTGGGTGTTGCACCGACTGAGTGGACACAAGACAATCTCTCACACTCTGACAAGGGTGTGCTGCGCGGGTTACACTTTCAGAGAGCGCCACATGCGCAAGGCAAACTCGTGAGCGTGTTGCGGGGAAGTGTCTTTGATGTGGCGGTGGACATGCGTCCGGACGCACCAACGTATGGGCAGTATGTGAGCATCACGCTGACAGCGCCGACGCGCACAGAAGATGGCGCGTGGCACTGGCAGCAGTTCTGGATCCCGCCGGGTTTCTCGCACGGGTTTCTCGCGCTGGAGGATAACACGCTCTTTGCGTACAAGTGTGCGTACAGTCCGTACGTGCCGGACGCGGACGCCGGTGTACGCTATGATGATCCGGACATTGCCATCGCATGGCCATGTGCAGAGCACGGCATAGAGACGCCATGTGTAAGCGACAAAGATGCCGCGTTGCCACGTTTGCGTAATGCAAAGGTATAAAATGTGATGTAATTGCAATATTTTATTATGCCATCATTTGAACGTAGCTCTTCTTCTCGTAGTAATAATGAGAAAAGAGATAAGTAAAAAAGAGAAGATTCTGATGCACCGCGCAATCCAGAACGACGGGCGTTTTTGAGGGGTGTTGTCGCCATAGTCGGCTCTTATGCGCTTAACAAAATACCCGGAGATTCAGCATTAGATGTGTCAGAGGAAGAATATGTTCCAGAAGATGTTGAGTCTTCTATGGAGCGATACGAACAGCTTCTCTTGGATGCGGCGCAATATCACCCGCGGATGGTCTTTGACAAACTGTCATTGATTGCAAAATACAGAGAGCATATTGATGCGCAAATGATTCTGGAGACTGCGGCGTACAACATTGATGATGTTGGGTTTATTGCTACACACATGCCTCGTGTTGAGGAAATGCTTGGCACTGCGATTGCGCAGAGCGCGTTGGAAGCATTTGCTCTCAATGCAAATGAGGATGCGCTCTATGCTTTAATGAAGAATCCGCAAGGACTTGTCGCAATACAACTTGACGATGCGCGTGCATTTCATGAACATGTCAGGAATATACTTATGACATCATCTCGTATGATGAACATGATGCTCAGAGAGCCGGACGCACTGGTGCGTATGCTCGGTGACGAAGCACACGTATTTTTTGATCAAATGCTTGACGATGTTATTGCGCATAAATCAATCAACGAACTATTGCGCTATGCAGATGAGATTATGCAATACTGTCCGCTCTTTAGCTCAAAGCTTCAGCGGAAGATTGCGGCACACATTGATCAAGAAGAGATTATAAACATAAATCTTGTGACGGTACAGAATGTGCTTGGTAGTGATGCACTCAAGGAAATCGTTATGCATCTGCCTCTGCACAAGCTTATAAACAACATTGGTGTTGTATTTGTGCGTAATATCCATCCTGATGTTAAGGCTGTTTTGCGTGTAAAAATTGAACAGGCATTGGAAAGTGGATCCGATAATTTTTCGTCAGAAGCGCATGTAGTCGCGGAGCGCCTACTCTTAGGTATACGACAAATTGGACATGTATTGGGTGATAGCTATGCAAAACGTATTATTACTTATGCAATGACACATGCACCGGAAGCATTTGTGCAAAGAGAGGCTGTCCCTCATGAGGAAGTAATGCGTAAACTAGATTGGATGGCATACGTGGAAGATGAAAAGACGCAGATGGATACAGTGTTTGATATGCTGCAAACAGCAGATGATTCTGCAACGCGTGAGCGCATTGCAGTGGCTATCGCACGTAATAATGAGGCGTTGCTGCAAGAATGCCCGCATCATCACGATGTAATTGTGCAGGCAATGTCTGCACATATTGCACAGTGTGCATACGATGATATCAGTAATGACACATTGGCAGAAAATGAGCGCATGCAGCTAATACAACGCTACATTGATGATCGTGTCAGTCGCGAGGCGTATAGTGAATTATTTGATGACATGCTACTTCACCCAGATCTTTGTCTTATTCTTCCCGATGAAGTGCGTACCGCTGTTAGTAAAAATGTAGACATTGATAACTTGCATAGTGCTGTACGTTTTATGGGGCCGGTTTTTGGCTATGTGGCAAGAGAATATTTTACGCAAGAAGAGCGTGTTGAAATGATGCGTGTCGTTGCGGCACGTGACCCAAAGATTGTGCGACGCTTTCTCAAAGAGTACGATAATATCGGCATGGATGATGCGCATATGTATGAAGTTGGGTATGCTATTAAAGAATACGAAAACATTATACAGCACGATAGTTTTGATATGCCACAAAGAACAATACGTCAAAAGCACATTATGCTCTCTCGCAATGCGTGGCGTGCAATATTTGCAAATATCAACGCTATTGTTAGAAAAAATACAAATAGACCAAGTGAAAATTTGCAGGGACATGATCTTATTACTACCAACCAACAGCGATTTGAGAAGGTATTTTTCTCGGATGCATTTCGCAGTGTTATAGAACAGCACGTTGATACGGACACGCCGTGGATGCGCATGTTCTCCTTGGCGCAGGCTATTGAGCGGCGATTGCAAATACAGGACATGGAGCTTACAGACGAGAATATTGCGACTGTTGCGCAGGAATTATTGCACTTAAAAGAAAAGACTGATACGCGGGAGCTATTGGGACCGCACACAAAAGTGATTCTCTTTACGCATAAGGAAAAGAGATTTAAAAATGATGCAATTTATGCAATGTTGCGGCGTGCCGGTGTGCCGGAAAAGAATATCATTGTAAACGTAAAGGGTACGCTTATTAAAAATGGTAAAAACGTGCAAAAGCAAGCGGTGCTTGATGCTCTACGTGACTCGCGGCTGCAAGGACAAGACGTGACGGTACTGTTCTCTGGGCATGGGTTTGCAGAAAATTGGTTTTTTGATAATAACAAGCGTCCAGATAATGTGGACCATGATGCTTCGTACAAGCTTCCACGTTCCATAAACTACGATGAGATGGCACAGGCACTTATTGATGGTGGTAATATCACACGCACAAATATGATTGGATTGGCGTGTTATGCGTACGACTATCTCCAAAATATGAGTAGCACTTTGAAAGAGTGTGACATTGCACAGCGCCCATACGTTAGCATTTCCACTGCGAATAAGTCCGTGGCGGGCTTTGGTTTTGGTAATGCTAATCGTCCACAATCAGATGTAGACAGCATGCTTTTGAACGCGCTCTATGAAAGTGTGCCACCAGGGCAGCCTATTTTACTGAAGGATGTCTACAAGGCAGAAGCAGCGCTATGGAAATTTCAAGATGCCGGTATTATGCTGGGGCAGCAAGTGCTGGATGATGAGGATGTTTCCAGTAGTGCTGTGCGCGAAATTCCTGACAATGGGGCTGTGCCACACGCACCGCACAAGCTCCAGAAAGAACTCATTGAGGTTGGTGAACGGGGGAGCGATGTTTTCTCTGACAAACAACGAGATGTGGCGTGATTTGTTATAATAAGGACATGAAAAAATCCTTTGCTTACAAACTATGTTGTGCTGTTAGCGTGTTCTTTATATATACGGCGGCACATGCGTATGCAGCACCGTATCTACTACCCTTGGGCGACTCCATTACAGAAGGGTATCCGGAACAATATGCTGGTTCGTACCGTGGTTACTTACAAGAAATTCTCGGTAAGGGCACGTACGATTTTGTTGGTCCATTCCAGCATGGTAGTGGTGATATGGATCCTGATCATGCCGGTGTTTCCGGTGAAGAGACGAGCGCAATTTTACAGCGGTTGCGCACATACATGAGTAGTATTATGGCAGACGCGCCGGCTGGTTCCGTGATTCTCATTCACGCCGGCACTAATAATATGACGCGTGGCGGGAGCGCAGATGAGGCGTTTAATGACATTAAACAGATGGTTGATGTTGTGATGCAAAGTTCAAATAGCGACAATATTGATATTTATCTTGCAACAATCATTCCACTTGCTAATAATCCGAGCGAAAACCTCAGAGCACTGAATGCAAAGATTAGAGACTATGTGGCACGTGCTGGCATAAAACGCTTGCATCTCGCTGATCACTATGGCGCATTTTTGGCACATGATCGGTGGGAGACAACCCTTATGCACGACATGGCGCACCCGAATGCTGCCGGACTGAAGGTTATGGCGCAAACGTGGGCACGCGCTATGCGCGCTGAGAGCACGACCACAACTTCTACACAGCGCGCAAACACGCATACCGGCAATCATGTACAGAATCAACAAACAGGACACCGTAACAATCCGCAGATGACACTCCCACAAGACTGTGCAGCGCCGTTTGATGCGCGCAGTGTTCGCAACACACTCCTTGTACCAGCGCGTGGTATGCGTGTGCGTTGTGGTGATAACGGCATTATATTTACAGTCGGTACAGCGCAGACATACACTTACAAGACTGCTTATGTAACGACTGATGGCAATGTGTTTACGCAAACAGTGATACTGATGGGAGAAAAGACGGATCCGTCAGGGCAGTGGATTATTGGTCCGGCGCGTGGCGTTGTGCCACAAAGCGCACAAAATCAACCAAACTACATTGCCGTGTACGCATGTCAAAAAAGCGATGGGACGTTTCGCTGTGGCTGCACAAGCGATGGGCGCTGTTCGCGTCCGGCGGACGGTATTTTTCAGTGGTTTGTGCAGAAGTTTGTGCCAACGCAGTAGAAATGGTATTTTCTGCGTAAAATACTATAGATGACAACACAGCACATTCTTGACAGGTGAGGCGCTCTTGTTGTACTGTTCAAGTATCTTTCCGGAAGTGGTCCGGAAAGAATTAACAAGAGGAGATGAAAAAATGAATATTCTTTTTGAAAAAAACACACAGGACACCGTCGAAAAAGATCTTATGGCGGAAATTGCCAAAAAGATCAAAGAACTGGAGGGTGCGTTGAAGGCGCTCCGCACTGGAGATGAATTTCACATCCCCAGAGCGGATATGCCTGATACCACGGATCAGGCGGCAGCAACATCAGCGATTCTTGATGTTATTGCTCATGAAAAGCATCTTGTAGAGAAACTGCAACAATTAAGGCAACTTCAGCAACGCCTTAAGGAAGGAGACACAAGCTGTACGGAGTGCGGCGGAGAAATTGAAATGTGCCGCCTCCTTGCCAGTCACGCAACGACGTGCCTGGAGTGTCAAGAGGCGCTGGAACGCGAAGCCGCACTTCGCACGCCAGCCGCTCCCGTTTTCTCCTTTTAAAAAATAAGAATAAACTTTTTGTTTTTTACACTTTCCCGAGAAACACGGTTTCTCGGGATTTTTTTATTATGCAGAGGCAGATGAAATAAAATCTTTTTAATGATTTGTCTTTTGTGTCTGTTGCATGGTATTCTGAGGACGTATAAGATCAGTAATTGCATGATGCTATGAAACTACTTGTTACCGGTGGCGCCGGGTTTATTGGGGGGAATTTCGTGCACTATATTCTAGAACACTATCCTGACGATGAGGTGGTGGTCCTGGACAAACTCACCTACGCCGGGTGTCGTACAACACTCGCAAAGTGGGAATGTGATGCGCGCTTTCAGTTTGTTAAGGGCGACATTTGTGATGCGCAAGTTGTTGCGCGCCTTGTAAAAGATGTTGATGCCGTGGTGCACTTTGCGGCGGAAAGTCACGTTGATCGCTCTATCACCGGACCGGCGGCGTTCGTGCAGACAAATGTCGTCGGGACATTCACGCTCTTGGAAGCGGTGCGCGCAGAGCATGAGGCGGGACATACTGTTCACTTTCACCACGTCTCCACAGATGAGGTCTTTGGCGACTTGCAGCCGGGTGAGCCGGCGTTTACAGAACAAACGCCGTATGACCCCAGCAGTCCCTACAGCGCATCCAAGGCCTCCAGCGACCACTTCGTGCGCGCGTATCATCGCACGTATGACATCCCGGTGACAATCAGTAACTGCACAAACAATTACGGTCCCTACCACTTCCCGGAGAAACTCATCCCACTGGCGATCACAAACCTCATAGACGGCAAAAAAGTGCCGGTGTACGGCACGGGTGAGCAGATCCGTGACTGGCTGTTTGTAACGGACCATTGTCGCGCGATTGATGCGATTGTGCGCAGTGGACGCATTGGTGAGACATACGGTGTCGGTGGCGACAACCAGCCGACCAATTTAGAAGTTGTGACAAAAATCATTACGCATATGGGCAAAGAGCCGTCAGAGTGGATTACATATGTAGAGGACCGCAAGGGACACGATTATCGCTATGATATTGACTACACGAAAATTCACACGGAACTGGGCTGGTCACCGAGTGTGACGCTTGATGAGGGGCTCGCGCAGACGATTGCGTGGTTTGAGGCCAATGAAAACTGGTGGCGACCGCTCAAAAAGCGCGCTGCACTCTAAGGGAAGTTGCGACATGTACAGCGGTCTATTTTATAGAACATGTTTTGTCGTGATACAATGAACATGACAAAAGAAAAGGCGATAAATATGTAATAAAATGAAAAGCACCAAAGATCTATCCATACATGAGAGAAGTGTAATACCTTCTCATAAAGTTGTGGAAAAAACATATGAGGAGGAAACTGCGCAAGAAAGTCCGTTGCGCCTAGCAAGTAGGCGCGTGCTGGAAGATGTCTTCCACATACCGACAGGTGCCTTTAGCGGTGTTGCTGTTTGTGAAGAAAAAAAACATATACAGCAAAGGGATGTCCATGAAGCGCATAGCGCTCCTGAGAATGGCGACTGCGCGCATAAAAGGATGTTGGCACATTTTGATAAAATTGTAGCAGAGACATTTACAAACTACAGACGCATTGTTGATGTTATTAACAATGCTGATACCAATATTCCTACAACGAAAGATCCGCGAGAGAAGTATGAAGGCGACATTGATGTTGCTATAGAGCAAACGCGCAAAGATATGCACGTATTTAACGAAGTTACACAGGAAGAGTTGGCGGTACTGGAGAAAAAATACGCTGATGGCGCTATTTCTCGTGAGACGTACGACAATGCGCGACGTACATTGATGGACGCACAGAAAGTTTACAAGTACCTTCTAAAAGAGTTGGTGCTAAAGAAGAGAGGGTTAATGTTTTCTGGTTATGGCGAGACGATCGGTACGGAACTTGCACTGTCCGATTATGAGCGTGCCAACATGCAACTGGAGGTAAAATATTTGCCGGGTGGCGGCTTTGCTATTTTGCGCGGATATTTACACACTTCGCAGTGGCAGGAGAATTTTGGCGATACACGTGAGGATGGTTATGATTTGGCGGATATTTATGCAGATGCGCGCTACATCGCTGTTGAAGGATTCGTTAATAAAAAATATGGCGAGAGTATGCACTACTATCTTACGGACGATACGGTGACAACTGGCAATGATAGTTATGCGCGTCTCATGAAAGATCTTATTGCAAGTGGCTTTGATGGGACATTTATAGAAATTGATGGGAGATATAGTGGCGGTTACTTAAAAAGTGATTTTGATGTAGTAAGACCTAGTGCGCAAAAACGAAAGCAACTTCTTGCATATATTAAAGAATACAATCCACAATTAGCGCAAAAAATTGACAGGGCTGGACATTTTAGGCGGATAGCCAACATGCAGGCAACTGCGGAAAATGATGAAAGAGAGGCTAGATTTGGTAGCAGGGTAAAAGACGGCACTTACTATCAGGTGCCCGCATTTGTCAAGAAGAAAAAGAGCTTTTTTGGTACGCGATTTGACTCTGTATCAGAAATGACAGGTCTTGAATATGGTTCTGTGGCATTTGCCGATGCGTTGTCGGTTATTAGAATTCTTATAATGAATGAGGCTATGCACAGAGGTGTGCTGGAGCGGGGTATTATTGTTGACTTTCAGGGCGTGGGACATCTCTCGCGCAAGTCGTACTTTTTTGATCATCCGGCGTATGCTATGGAAGTTGTGCTGACAAATATGCACGAAATTTTATCACATCATCCAAGTTCTGGTGACGTGCGTGATATTATTCATAAGTTAGAAAATCTTGATGAGGATACGTGGTTGTGGGTCTTTGACTTTATCGGCACGATTCCGCGTGCTAATGTGACGAAAAACGATGCCATACATGCACGCGGCATTGAGCGTACAGAGCTGTATAATGCATACGAACACCTTGGCAGAAAGGAGCGGGCGACACTGCATGATGTCGCACGTTTTCTTGCAAGTATACAAAAACATGATAATAGTCAATAAGATAGTGTCATGGTTACGAAAACAGAATATATACCAGCGGGCAGTATTGTGAAGCTTACACTAAAAGAGGGCGAAAGAGAAGTTTCTCGTGTGACATATATTTTGGTGCACAACAAGAAAGGTCCGCACGTGCTCATTGAGGATGTGTGGACAGATCCATCAGAAAGAGGGAAAGGTTATGCATCACTTCTTATAAAAGAGGCGATAAGAAAGGCATGCAATGATGGTGCGTATAAGATAACGCTTACATGCAGTCCGTCACTTGTGTCGTTCTATGAAAAATACGGCTTCAGAGCAAGAAGTGTGTGCACAGGATCAACATCGGTTTCCATGAGAGCGGATTGCGCGGATATCTGCACAGAGCGCATTTGTGATACACTTTGTAAGAATAACTGATAAGAAGGTGTACAGAATATGAAAAAGAGATTTAAACAACAAAAGCGAAAAAGTGCCACTACGCAGGCACATGAGAATGTGTCACTGCGCTTTCGTAATATTGAAGCCCCGACGCAAGCATGTCTTGAGCGCATGGGCATCACAACGCATACGCAGTTACGTGAAGCCGTTGATGTATACGGTGTAGAGGGTTTAATTGCACGTATGGAAGATGCTGGTTATACACCGCCAAAGCATGAAAAATGGCGCATCATGGGTGCGGTGCGTAATAAAGATTGGAAGATAATGCTTAAAGAATTACGTGCGGCACAGAAAGCGCGGCGACGTACTAATACAACAAAACTATGACAACAAAAACAGTTCTTATTCTCGGTGCGAAGGGTATGCTTGGGCAAGCGCTTGTGGAAGTATTTAGAGATGATGCACGCTATAGTGTTATTGCGTGGGACCGTGAAGAGTGCGATGTGACGGATACAACCATGCTGTCACAAGCGATTGCACAATTGTGGCCGGATATTATTATCAATGCGACGGCGTATAATGCTGTGGATGCGTGCGAAGAAAGTGATGAAGAATACGCAAAAGCAAAAAAACTCAATACGGAGGTGCCGGGTGCCCTTGCGCGTAACGCAGCACAACTTCAGGCAACCTTTGTGCATTACAGTACGGACTATGTATTTGATGGTGAGCGACCGACGGTAAATGGGCGACCGGCACCAGGGTGCTGTGAGCAAAAATGCAAAGGGTGTCAATATCGCGGTCCCGAAGAGACAATACCGTATAGAGCGTATCAAGAAATTGATGATCCACGCCCATTGTCACGCTATGGGCAAACAAAGTACGAAGGCGAGAAACAAGTTGCAAAAAACGGTTCACACTACTATATTATCCGCCTGTCAAAACTCTTTGGTGCGCCGGCACGTGCCGAGGGTGCAAAGAGGAGTTTTTTTGATGTGATGCGTGAAGTGGGTGAGAAGGCGCAGCGTGACGGCACATGTGTAAAGGCAGTGGATGGTGAGATAAGTTGCTTTACGTATGCACCGGATTTGGCGGCCGAGACAAAAACAATTATAGAAGATGAAGAACCGCGTGGTATTTATCATGTTGTTAATGATGGGCCGTGTACGTGGTATGAGGCAGCAAAAGAGTTGTACAAAATTCTCAAAATGGATGTTTGTGTAAAACCTGTACCGCCGTCGGCATTTCCGCGTCCGGCACAGCGTCCTTCAAGTAGTGTTTTACGTACAACAAAGCGCGCGCCATTGCGTGACTATCGCGATGCATTAAAAGAATATTTAATGAAAAAGTAATATGGATATTGATAAATTTATATGTTGTCCATACTGTGCATCAACAGCACTTACGAAAGAGCCGGCTCATATGGCGTGCACAACATGTGGGCGTCACATCTACGATAATCAGGCAGCGGCAGCCGGCGTAGTGTTGCGTCTGCCGGATAATAGAGTTGTGCTTGCGAAGCGTGCCCGTAACCCACACAAAGGCAAACATGATTTTCCCGGTGGCTTTGTTGATCGTGGAGAAAACTTAGAACAAGCTGCTGTACGGGAAATTCGTGAGGAACTCGGTCTTTCAATAGCACAGAAAGATTTGCGCTATATATGCAGTGGCTCTTTTATATACCCCTTTGCGGGCAACACAACGTATGGCACAGATGCACACTTTATGGCAGACATTACACATGAAGAAGTAGAAAGTATTCGTGTACGTGATGATGTTGCCGCTGTTGTTTCGATAAACCCCCATGACATTACGCGGGAGATGGTGAGCTATGAGAGTACGTGGCGTGTTATTTTGCGTATTCGAGAAATCATGAAACAAAAGTGTTAAACGTTGCTTATTCCATGGATGAGAAGTATTTGCCGGAACAATTTTATGCGGCGCGGCGGGATGATTCAGTTGTTGTGTTGGAGGGTTTTCATGCGCTTAAGCACGCAGTGCGATTCGGCGCAGACATCATTTGTGCAGTATCACCACGTCCTAATGATGTAGTGGCGCTGTGTAAGCATCACGCGCCAGAGAGCGTTGCGCACATGCGTACGCTTATAACACCGATTTCTGAAACGATTTATGCACGCCTTGCGCCACGGCCACCGCGAACCGGTGTCATCGCTATTGCAAAACGACCACAGTATACATTTGACATTTTAAAAGATGTTAGTGCGCCGATCGTTCTCATTGATGATGCACGTGATCTTGATAATCTTGGCGCGTGTGTTCGTGTCGCAGCTGCGTATGGCGTTGCCGGCGTGTGTGTCTATGGCCCCCTTAATCCATGGCGACCGGCATGTCTTCGTGGGAGTGCCGGTCTTCACTTTGCTGTACCGGTTATTTCTGTGTCATTAGATGATGTGCGTGCGTTGAGGCGACCGGTATGTGTTTTTGATGAGAATGGCGATAGTGTGACACGTATAACAATACCGCAAAAGAGTATTCTCGTTTTTGGTAGTGAGCGTGCTGGTGTGTCACATGCTATGAGGGAACTGGCGCGCCAAACTGTACGTATTCCAATGCGAGACAAAGTTTCCAGTCTTAATCTTGCGACGTCTGTAGCAGCAGCGCTTTATGGTGGACGCTATGTGTAAAAAGAGAAAAAAATCTAAGAAAGTGGCGATTATTGGTGGTGGCGCTGCGGGTATGATGTGCGCGGCAACACTTATAGAAAAAGGTTTTAGCGGTGATATTGCGCTTTTTGAGCGCAATGCATCTCTCGGTGCGAAGGTAATCATCTCCGGTGGTGGGCGATGTAATGTGACGACAGGTATAACTAGCCTTGATGTACTTGTCACAAAGTATCCACGTGGCGGCACATTTCTGCGCGATGCTCTAAAAGCGTTTGGTCCAGCAAAGATTCGCGCGTGGTTTGAGGCACATGATGTACCGTTAAGAGAGGAGGATGATAGGCGTGTATTTCCTTGCAGTAATAATGGAAAAGATATTGTGCGTGTTTTTGAAAAGATTTTTGCTACAACACCGACCATACGCTGTTTGTGTAAAACGAGTGTGCTCTCAGTTGAGAAAAGCGATAATCAATTTTGTATAACATACAAGGACAAAAATGGCACACGTCATAAACTGTATGATATCGTTGTGCTCACAACAGGTGGCAATGCATATGCACACACAGGTTCACGTGGTGACGGTTATGCTTTTGCGCGTGCACTTGGTCATACAATTACGCCACTAGGACCGTCGTTAAACAGCTTTCTCGTACGTGAGGCGTGGATAAAAGAACTCTCCGGCACGAGTTTTCCGCATGCACGCCTGTACGCACGGCGTGCAAACGGCGAAAAAGTTGATGCAACAGGACCACTTCTCTTGACGCATTTTGGGATAAGTGGGCCGGCAGCTTTTGCTTTTGCCGCAGGTGTGGCGCATGAAAAGATCGATGAAAGTGCGCCCTTGCATGTACGTATATGTATTGACGCCACGCGTGATTATCATACATGGCAGAAACTGCTAATAGATGCATGTGCTGCTGATGGCGCACACACAATCGTACATATTCTCAAGCGATGGATGACGACGCGTTTTGCTTATGCAATGTGTAGGGAGTGTGGTATTGATGTAGAGAAAAAGTGTGCCGAACTTTCAAAGAAAGAGCGAAAAATACTTGCGCATTTTCTTGGCGATGGGTATAGTGTGAGGCTATACGCAAAACGTCCTGGTGACGAATTTGTAACAGCTGGTGGTGTCTCACTTTCTGAAGTGTCGCCAAAAACGTGTGCATCAAGAATAGCGTGCGGCGTATACTTTGCTGGCGAAATTCTTGACATTGATGGTGTCACTGGTGGTTTTAACCTCACGGCAAGTTGGGCAACAGGGTATGTTGCTGGGCGAGCTATCGTAAGAAATAAATAGTGTGATATAATTTTAAATGTAGATAAATAGCATTGATGTAAAAAAATAAAACAAAGTGTGTGTATGGTTGAAAGTGAAAATATGCAATCAAAGAGCGGAGCTATTCCCGCAGAGTACGAGCGTCGTGTTAAGCAGATGTTTGCACAACAAAATAGCATGACACAACAGAAGCAAGAGGCGGCACCACAAAGCAAATGTGCATATTCGCGAAAAAAGAGTCGTCCAAAGCGTTTTCTTGATGCGATCATTACCGCAAGTATCACAGCGTTGTTTTTTGGTGCGCCACTCTTTTTTACGTCATTGACAATGCAGGACATCGCTTTTGATAAGCAGATCTATTTCTACTTTTGGCTTCTTGTTGCGCTCGTGGCGTGGGCAATAAAAAGTGCGACAAGTGGCAAGTTAGTCATACGACGTACACCACTTGATTACCCATTGATAGGCACATTTCTCGCCATACTTGTCAGTGCATACCTTTCCGATGATCGTTGGCATAGTTTTTGGGGTGCTTTCGGGGATCCTTCACAGGGTGTGATAGCATTCATCGCCGGTGTTTTTGCTTTTTACCTTGTTATTACGCATTTTTCATGGGAGCGTTTCCGCTGGTTTTTTGGCGCATTTGTACTTTCCGGCAGTGTCGTTGTGGTATGGACGTTTCTTGGCTTACTTGGTGTGCACTTTTTGCCGGCATCATTTGCGGCCATTGCGCCATTGAGTTTGATAGGCTCATTAAAGGGTCTTACGTTGTTTTTCTCGCTAATGATCCCGCTCTTTATCAGTACGCTTTTTGGTTTGTGGCGCGAAGAAGTCCGCATGAAACCGCTGTTGCGTTATGCAATGAGCGCTATTCTTGTCATTGTCATCGCTCTAAGTTTAATAAATATTTTTTCGCTTTTAAGTTATACACCATTAATGGCATTAACAATTGGTGCTATATTCTTTCTTATCTTCATTCTGGCGCGTATTATACGTCCGTATGGAGCACTTTCTTTTATGCCAATAGCATTTCTTGTCGCTGTAATAGGCTTTATTGTCGTTTATTCACCGAATTCTCCTGTACGAAGCCCTTTTGTAAGTGAAGAGATCACTCTTCCGCCTGAAGTAACACTGAGCGTGTCGTTCTCGTGGCAAATTGCAAAGGCGTCACTGAAAGAACACTTCTTCTTTGGTTATGGTCCGGCAATGTATGGTCAGGCGTTTTCTATGGCACGTCCAGAAGAACTTAATACACAACCGCTCTATGCGTTACGTTTTCTTCGTGGGGAAGGTGTGCTCTTTGACAGTCTTTCAACAATCGGTATTGTTGGCACAATCTTTCTCATCCTAACAGTTCTTACATTTGTGAGTGTGAGTATTTATTTGATGGTACGTGATCAAAAATATAATAAAATCTACTCACTTGGACTTGTTAGTGCATTTATTACACTCTGTGTCGCAGCGCTCTTTAATCGTGTAGAAGGAAGCATGATACTTGTTGGAACGTTGCTTTCTACACTGACATTGGCCGTACTCTATAGCGAGAGTAAGGTATCATTTAGTACGGTATCATTCTCTTTAAAGGCATCACCAAAATTTGCACTTTCTTTTGCCTTCATTTCCATCGTTCTTATTGCTGGTATTGGCATGTCATTCTTTTTTGTAGGAAAGATTTTTGTCGCTGACGCCCTTGCCGGTAAAGCTGTTCATGCACAAGAAGTAAGTGTAGAAACGATTGCATATCTTACCCGTGCTGCGCAGCTTAATCAACATGAAGGACATTACTTGATTCGTGCCGGGCAAGAGTATATGGTCCTCGCAAATCGTGAAGCGCTTAAAGATGAAAAAGATCGTAATCTTCAAACCTTGCGTTCGTACTTGGAAATGGCTCAGGATATAACTGCAAAAGGACGTGATCTTTTGCCGGTCAGTGTTGCTGCGGCCGAAATTTACGCGCAGATTCTTGAGAGTGCAAGTCGTTATTATGATGCAACAATGCTGAGCACGACGGGAATACTGGACGATGTTGATAAAGCATATGAATATGCCCAAAGACTTGAACCGTCAAATGCGATATATCCCTTGAAGCGCGGTGAAGTTGCACTGCGTAAAGCGCTGCTTATTGACCCAAAGAAAGAAAATGAGCGCAAAGAAATGCTTGTGAAAGCGAAAGAGTTCTTCAGTACGGCAATTAACAAGAAGCCAAATCTTGCGCCTGCATATTACCAGCGCGCCCTCATAGAGCAAAGTCTTGATAATATTGATGATGCTATTGCGGACATGGAAAAGGCATTTATTGCGAGCGGTAATGCGAATATTACGTATGCTTATAATCTTGGCGTACTTTACAAAAAGCGTGACAAAGAAAACGATGCAGCACGTGCCGAATTTCTCTTCCGCAGTATTCTTGCTGTAAATAACAATGATGTTAACGTGCATTTTGAGCAAGCAACGCTCTATGAACAGAAAAATAAAATTGCTGCCGCGATCAAAGAGTATGAAAAAGTCCTCGAACTTTTGCCGGATGACGAGAGCGCTGCGGCAACGCGAGAGAAAATAGAGGCTACAATTGAGAAGTTGAAGCAATCTGGTGTATCTGTTGAAAATGACGAGCATACTGGTAGCAAGCGACCAAAGGTTGATTTAACTACCGAAACAAAAGAAGGTTCTCAATATAGCAATAAAGAGGAGCAAAGTGTCGGTAGCGCCACATCTGCAGATAAACAAGAAGAAATGCAAAAATCTGGCAAAAAAGACAAGAAAGACAAAAAGGACAAAAAATAAGATGTGCGCCAAGAAAATTTTCCGTATAAAAGTGGACACGCCTTCATGTTTGAGTATGTTGGCGTGTTTTTCATGTGATGTGACATAATAGTTGCATATATCATATGATTATGGTAATAATAAAGATGTTATTGTTAATACGTGCACCAGTATGACGCGCACAAATAAAAAGCGCAAAAAGGATGAGATTGCACTAAGTGATATTGGTAATTTTGTGTGGGAAGTTGTAAAGATTTTTGTTTTTTCGGCAATGATCATTATCCCCGTGCGCACGTTTCTCTTTCAGCCATTTCTTGTTCAGGGAGCGAGTATGGCGCCAAATTTTCATGGTGGTGAATATGTTATTGTCAATGAAATGGGTTATAAAGATGTAAGCATCGGCGATCTGACGCTTGTGCCGGTGCAAAGAGAGTTTCACCGTGGCGATCCCATCGTTTTCCGCTTCCCAAATGATCCAAAGGTATTTTTTATAAAGCGCGTTGTAGGGCTTCCTGGTGAAAAAATTACCATTCACAATGGCGTTGTGACGATTTATAATGATGTACACCCTGACGGCTTTGTTCTTGAAGAAGAGTACTTGCCACAAAATTATGATGATGCAAATGGTGATGTTGAATATACAGTTGGCAACGATGAGTACTTTGTTATGGGTGATAATCGTAACAATAGCTATGATTCGCGTGCATGGGGTCCACTTGACAAAGATCTCGTAATGGGCAAGGTCTTAATACGCATATGGCCCTTTAGCAAATTTAAAATTTATACCATTGATTAATCTCTAATATTTAGTTCTATGGCAGTGAAGAAGACTACAAAAAAGGCGGCAAAGAAAGCAGTGAAGAAGACTACAAAAAAGGCGGCAAAGAAGATAATAAGAAAGATGGCAATGAAGAGTGCACGTACTGGTAGTGCGAAGAAAAAGACGCGAAGTGAGGATGTTGTTGTATTGCAGACGTTGCGTGGCATGCGCGATATATTGCCGAGTGAACAACCGTATTGGGAGCAAGTGCGTCGCGTATTTAATAAAGTAGCACAGGAATATGGTTTTGGCCGTATTGATACGCCACTTGTTGAGTTTGAAAACCTTTTTGTGCGTAGTGTTGGTTCAAAAACGGAGGTTATTGAAAAGGAGATGTACACTTTTGTAACACGTGGCGGTGATAAAGTTGCACTTCGGCCCGAACTTACAGCCGGTAATGTGCGCGCATTTGTTCAACATGGGATGGCTGTATGGCCAAAGCCGGTAAAACTCTTTTCTATGGGACCGGTCTATCGCTATGATCGTCCACAAGAGGGGCGTTATCGTGAACATTTTCAGGGTAACTTTGATGTTTATGGTGAGAGTGATCCTATTCTTGATGCACAGATGATACAGATGGCCGATCGTATTCTACGGGCTCTTGGCATTAAAAATGTTGCATTCCATGTTAATTCCATCGGTACGGCGAAGACACGTGCGGCATATAAGCGAAAACTAACAACATTTTTTGAAAAATATCGCCGTAAACTGCCTGCGGAGTTTCGTCCGTTTATCAAGGAAAACCCTTTTCGCATAGTAGATGCGAAAGATCCCGATGTTGCAGCGATTGCCGCTGAAGCGCCACGTGCGTTTGATGCGCTTGATGACGAAAGTCGCGCACATTTTGAAAAGTTTCTAGAATATCTTGATGAGCTTGGTATTGCATATGTACGTGATGATACACTTGTTCGCGGTCTTGACTACTATACGCAGACTGTTTTTGAAATTTATGTGAAAGATTCTGAGACGGCAAAGCGGCGCTCACTTGGTGGTGGTGGACGCTATGATACGCTTATCAAAATGATGGGCGGAGATGATATGCCGGCGATCGGTTTCGGTCTTGGCATTGATCGTCTTGTACTTGAAATGAAAAAAATCGGTGCGAAATCTTATCAATTGCCACAGCCACGTGTTTTTCTTGCGCAACTTGGTGACCTTGCAAAAAAGAAAAGCCTTGCCACTTTCGCTGAATTGCAAAAGGCCGGTATTTTGACAGCGGAGAGTTTTGGACGCGGTAATCTTCGGGCGCAGCTACGTAAGGCGGAGCGTGCAGGTGTTGATGTTGCGATTATTATTGGGCAAAAAGAAGCACTGGACGATACAGTCATTCTCAAGGATATGACGAGTGGATCACAGGAAACTGTACCACACGACAAGATGATTGCAGCGGTCAAAAAACTTCTCAAAAATATCAGCAAAGTGCGGGAAAAATAGTTTTGACAACTCTTGCAAAAAAAGGTGATGTGGTGTACAATGGCACGTGTGGCGGTTGCCCATGGTTTTATTGGTGACTGCGTGCACACTTCTGCTAAATCTATTTTGCGGAAGTATATGAGAATTTTTATTGAAGGGAGGTTGATTTACTATGATAAAGATTGTAAAGAATGAGCGTGAAAGCGACGAGAGCCTCATCAGGCGCTTTACGCGCAAGATACAGCAGAGTGGTCTCTTAAAGAGTGTACGTGCAAAACGCTTTTACAGTAAACGTAAGAAAAAGAGTGTGTTACGTGCTGAAGCAATCTACAAAGCGAAGATGCGTAAGGAAATAGAGCGACTAAAGAAGCTTGGACGCTACAATCCTGAAGCAGTGCGAGAATTGCGTAAGCGTCTCAAGAGAGAGCATGTGCTGTAGACGACATTTCAATCAATATCACACAGAGCGTTCACTTTTGTGAACGTTTTGTGGTATTGTGACGTATAGGTAGTTGAGGGTGCAAATTTACTTAGTATTAATTTGTTAAATATAAAAAATATGACACTCTTTGAGCAATTGACAAATGATTTAAAAGATGCAATGCGTGCAGGAAATACCCTCAAGCGGGATGTTATGCGTTCTCTTATAACAATGGTCAAAAATGAGGCAATTGCACACAAATGTAGCGCAATTGATATGACAGATGAGATGATACTCGCAGTAATAAAGCGTGCGAAGAAGCAACGTGATGATGCATCAGTGCAATATAAAGATGGCGGACGAGTAGATCTTGCGCAAAAAGAGGCGGAAGAAGCGGAGATTATTGCGCGTTACTTGCCGGAGCAGATGAGTGAAGATGCGATTGTTGCTATCATTGATACTGTTATTAAGGAGGTTGGCACTGATAAAAAGAATTTTGGCATTATTATGAAACGCGTCATGACACAAACAAGAGGGCAGGCAGATGGCGCTGTCGTAAAACGTCTTGTTGACGAGAAACTGGTGTAGGCATATGCTTGTTGATGATGTAAAAATTGATGTAAAGGCAGGACGTGGCGGCAATGGTATCGTATGTTTTGCACGTACAATGATGACACTCGGCCCAACAGGCGGAGATGGTGGCAGGGGTGGCAATGTGGTTGTGCGTGGTGTATCTGATTTAGGTGCATTGCACACTTTTCGTACAAAAAAGAACATTACTGCCGACAATGGTGGTGATGGCGGACAAAATACACAGCATGGCGCTGATGGTAAGGATGCTGTTATTGATGTGCCTGTTGGTTCTGTTGTGAAAGATCTTAAAAGTGGTAAAGTATACGATATTACGCATAGTGGGCAGGAGGAAATTGTTGCACGTGGTGGTAATGGTGGTTTTGGCAATTTTCACTTTCGCTCAAGTAGGCATACATCACCAGATCGCGCGAATGCAGGACAGCCGGGGTACGAAACACAACTTCACATCCAACTGAAGATGATTGCTGATGTTGGTCTTGTGGGACTACCAAATGTTGGTAAATCAAGTCTTTTGAACGAATTGACAAATGCATCGAGTAAGGTTGCAAATTATCAGTTTACAACACTGGAGCCACACCTCGGCGTATACTATTCTTTGATTATTGCCGATATCCCCGGATTAATAAAAGGTGCATCACGTGGGAAGGGTTTAGGGCACAAATTTCTTAGGCATATTGAGCGTACACGTGTGCTTTTACATCTTGTTGCAGCTGATAGCGATGATCCTGTTTCTGACTACAAAACAATTCGTGAGGAACTTGGTGCGTATAATGCGTCACTTCTTACAAAGCCGGAATGGGTTATTGTGAGTCGTGCTGATGAACGTACGCCGGAGGAAGTTGCCCATATTGTTGCTCTCCTTAAAAAAGAAAATCCTCATACCGTAGCACTATCACTTCTTGATGATGAGAGTATTGCACGTTTGAAAAAGGATGTGCTTACAAAGATTGAACCACGATAAATTATCTTTCTATGATATCGCGCAATAATGTACATGTAACAATTGTCAGAAAGGAGGAAAACGTATTGATAGATGATAAGACGGTACGTACGATTGTGTATGAAACATTGCGAAAGAGTATGTGCACTTTCGCACCGAGTGCGCATGTGCGATGCAATGTTGCTTTTGTATCTGATGATGAAATTCATGTACTCAATCGCACATATCGTAGCAAGGATGCACCAACAGATGTTCTTTCTTTTCCTGACGCTTTTGCTCATGCACCGGCACCTGGTGTTGATTGTAAAAATAAGAATGTTACTATAAATGGTGTAATTGAGCTTGGTGATATTGTTCTTTCCTGTGCGACTATTGCACGATATGCTACAATAGACAATGTACAGAATACACGCCTACTGTCTTTTGTTTTGGCGCATGGCGTTTTGCATCTTCTTGGGTACAATCACTCACAGATGATGTTTGCAATCCAAGATGCAGTAACGGAGAAAATTCATGGAGCACAATAGACCATTTGAACACAGTGTGCGCGATGCATTACGTGGCATTGCTTATACGATAAAGACAGAGCGCAACTTTCGTCTCGAGCTTGTCGGGGCTTTTGTCGTGCTGTGTGGTAGTTTTTTTGTGCCGTTGACAATGCCAGAAAAAATTGGTGCATGGATAGTCGTCTTTTTTGTTCTGTGTGCGGAATTGTTCAATACGGCAATTGAGCGCGCCGTTGATGTTGCCATGCGAGAGGAGAATGCGATAGCGCGTCACGCAAAAGATACGGCTGCAGCTGCTGTGTTTGTTGTAAGTATCGGCGCCTTCTTTTATGGATGTTTTCTCGTGTGGAACATTGTGCAGCGTGTATCACTCTAGGAAAGATGCGTCATTGGCATACATTGCGATAAAAAAAGAAAAAGTATGGCGCATACGGTGTGAAATAGTGTATAATAAAGAGAAAAAGACATGAAACACTCGTTTATTACAGCAATTGATATTGGCACAACGGTGACAAGAGTCGTCGTTGCTGAGGAGCGTGACGAAGAAATGCCATACATTATTGCCACTGCAGAGGCGCCGTCGGCTGGGTTGCGGCGCGGTAGTATTGTTGATGCACAGATAGTGGCACAGGGTGTTAGTGAGGCACTGCGACAAGCGCATGTGCAGGCTGGTGTAAAGATTAACCAAGCCCACTTCTCCCTGAGCGGTACACATATGACAGCACGCCTCTCAAAGGGTGTTGTGGTTGTGGGGCGTTCAGATGGTGAGATTTCGTCAGATGATGTAGAGCGTGTGCTTACGGCAGCACAAGCAATTAGCGTACCGGCAAATAAGGAAATTGTGCACGTTTTACCGCGTCAATATTGCATTGATGATCAGTGTGATATTAAAGATCCTGTTGGCATGACAGGTGTGCGTTTGGAAACAGAGGCGCTTATCATTGACGCACCGGTGCAAAATGTACGTGGCATTGAAACCGTTGCCCAAGAGAGCGGCGTTGAGATAGAAGATATTATTGCTGCGCCGTTGGCGGCAGCGGAAGCAACACTTGATCGTCAGCAAAAAGAACTTGGTGTTGTTCTTGTTAATATTGGTGCGGCGACAACATCCGTTGTTGTATACGAAGAAGGTGAATTGATACATATGGCTGTATTGCCAGTAGGAGCTGGCCATGTTACAAATGATATTGCTATTGGTCTGCGTACAGCGATTGATATTGCTGAAACGATAAAATTAAATTACGGCGTTGCCATTTCAGCAGTTGTTGATCGGCGTGAAGAGTGTGACCTCGGTGCACTAGATCCACGAGAAGAAGGTTTTGTTTCGCGATATCACATTGCGGAAATTATACAGGCGCGTATGGAGGAGATCTTTGCTTTGGTACAAGAGGAGTTGGTTAAAATTGGTAAGGCAGAGCTACTGCCGGCGGGTGCAGTACTTACGGGCGGCGGTGCGAAATTGCCGTATATAGTAAATCTTGCAAAAGATATCCTACGTCTTCCTGTGCGCATTGGTGATCCGCTGCGCATGCCCGGCATGTTTGATCGTGTTGATGACCCGACATATGTGACGGTGCTTGGACTTATTAGGTGGGCAGTCAACCATGAGAGCGCGCTTGAGCGAGGAGCGATTGGTATCGCCGGTGGACACATGCACACGCTTATGCGACATATGACACATGTAAAAAACAAGATTGTCGTACTTTTTGAGAAATTTCTTCCATAAAAGATAAAAAAACAAAAAATGAAAGTTTTTACACAAGAAATTACATGTCCATCACACGAATATATTGACTTTGTTGATATTACTGACGATGTACGTGAAGCTGTGGCACATAGTGGTGTAACGAGTGGCTCTGTCGTTGTGTATACACCACATACAACAACAGCGGTCGTTATTAATCATAACGAACCAATGCTTCTCCAGGATTTTATGCGCATGCTCTATCGTCTGGTGCCTGTAGAAGAGCAATATGCGCACGACTTGTTTGAACTGCGCCGTGGCGCCATATCGGATGGACGCAGTAATGGGCATTCACATTGCAAGGCGCTCTTACTTGGTGTAAGCGAGACTATTCCGCTTGTTGAGGGTGTGATGATGCTTGGCAAGATGCAGAGCATTTTCGCTGTTGATCTTGATGGCCCGCGTAAGCGTAGCGTGATTGTGCATGTTACGGGTCTTTAAAGGAGGTGTGCTATATTGGTGCACGTGTACATTGTGTAAATTTTGTGTGTTGACTATAGTATATTGTTTTTTATGAAATACATTCTGCGGCTTGTTATCATTATTGTAATATGTGGTATGTGCGTATGGGGAGGTGCGCGTTTTTTGGTTTACAATACGCATGGTACTGCGTCAGAAAACAAGACGATTACTATTCCGGATGGCGCGACGATACAATCAATAGCAGTCATTCTGGAAAAAGAGAAACTTATTGTAAACAAGTGGGCTTTTGTGTTATATGCACGTTTTAGTGATAGTGGAAAGACATTAAAAGCGGGGACGTATACGATCGCGCCGCATCTAACGATTCCTGACATTGTTGTGCTTCTTTCACAAGGAAAGAGTAAACGGCGTGATAAAATCATAACATTTCCGGAAGGATGGCGCATTGAGCAGATGGCAGAGCGTCTCACGGCACACGGTTTTGATGGTGACGCATTTGAGAAAATTGCACGCACACCACCGGAATACATTCGCGCACAGTTTTCTTTTCTCAAGGATTTGCCAGAAGATGCGTCGCTGGAAGGATACCTTTTTCCTGACACGTATAATTTTTTGCCGGAAACAGCGCCGGAAGACATTATCGTGACGATGCTTAAGAACTTTGACAGGAAGTTCACAAAAGAAATGCGTGATCACATTGCACAGTTTAACCAATCTATTCATGAGGCTGTGACACTTGCAAGTATTATTGAGCGAGAAGTGCATGTTGACGCCGAGAGACCAATTGTTAGTGGCATTTTTTACAATCGCCTTCATAACAATATGCCACTCGGCTCCGATGCAACGCTGGACTACATTTTCGGTGAGTCAAAAATCAAGCATACACAAAAGGAAACGCAAGTAGACTCGCCATACAATACATACAAAAATATAGGCCTGCCGCCGGGACCGATTTGTAATCCCGGTGAGAGCGCATTGCGCGCTGCGGTCTACCCAGCAAAAACGGATTATTTATACTTCCTAAACAATGCGCAAACGGGAGAGACGGTTTTTGCCCGCACGCATGATGAGCACGTTGCAAACAAGCGGCGCAATGGTCTTTAAGAAGATTTATTGCAATATACTCTGATAGTTATTCACGGCATTCGTGGTACTATTCTTGCTCTTGCACATTTTTGCACACGTTCCTTTTAATAGGAAAGCGTAATAATACATTGGCACTTTTAACAACATGTGTCAAAGTAGCATTGGTACATGTCAATATCAACGAGGTAGCAGTAAATGAAAAGAGACATACAGATTGCTAAGACGAGTGCGGAAGAAGATAACAATTTTCCCGAAGAAACTCTTTGGGTAATAATTGTTGAGGCGAAGGTGCGACAAGACGGGTTTCAAGTCGTGCCTGTGTGAGATTTTTTTGTTCTCGCAAAAAATGGGAAGGATGCGATAAAGAAAGTAAGCACCGATGTAGAGAAGATAAGAAGTCGAGCTCTTAGGATGTGAAGACTTAGCGTAGAAACTCGGATTGTCTCATTATGTGATTGAGGAATAGCATGGAATAAGGTATTGTCTGCGAAGTGCTCTGTAGATCTTATTGATTGTCGGTCTTGATATGCCTGTTCTTTGAGACGCTTCTTGAGCTGTTGAATCAAGGCAGAATTCTTTCAAAATTCGCTTGAATTTTGCTTCAGAAATGTGTAAATGTTTGAAATACTTGTTTCGTGGCTTCATGTCTAGACATTTTAGCATGGTTTAGGTGCTAAAGTTATCTAGACCCAAATATATTCTTAAGCATTTTTATTTTTTGATTTTCATTACCATTTTTTTGTGTTACAATGCGAATATATTAAATGGAATAATATGATTATACAGAATACAAAAATGCGTCGTTTATTTTTTTTGATTTTAGGCATCCTATTTCTTGTGGTAGCGGTGCTTTTGTGGTGGAATCTCGCAAACATGCAGCCACCTGTCGTATCATTGACATCTAGCGGTAGTGATGAGGATGTCACGCAAGCGTCGTTTACTGACGAGCAACAACAGTATCATCCCGCGCAAGCAACCTCGCAGCATACTACTCCTTCTTCACCTCTTGCACAACTTGCTGATGTTGCGGTTGTTCAGCAAGAAACGACGCCGCACTTTAATGTTTCACACGGGTATTCTGTAGTTGTGACCGATGATAACGAATTGCGTTGCCGTCATGATGACAAGATTCTTCAGTATGATCGTGGCAAGAATCAATGGCATTGTACCGATCCATCTGATGCAACATTTGGTATTCTAGATAAAACTGTCCGTGTCAACAATGATGGCACGATTGCTTGTCGTAATGATAATGAACAACTTTACTACAATACTTCCAATAAGAAATGGCACTGTGGTCGTGTTGGTAATGGTATTCATGTCTCCCTTACTGACATTGATGATATTGCCGCACTAACACTGCGTCCTAACAGTATCTTGATATATAATGGTACGCAATGGGAGCTTGGTGATGCAAGTAACGTTAGTGGTGATAGTCTTTCTGCACAAACAATGGCGATTAGCGGCGATGCTACAATTGGTGGTGACCTTACTGTTACCGGCACGTTTAGTGCACCGCTTGCACACGGTGCTCTTTGGCGTGGCGGTGCTAGTGGCAAAAATGAGCAGACGACAGCACTCTATATCGCAGACAGTGACAATATCGGCATTGGCACAACGAGTCCGGCACGCACGTTGCATGTCAACGGTGCAATGCGTTTGTCTACCGCTGCTGTGCCACTTTCTCCGGCTGCGGGTGACATTTACTCCGACGGTACAAATCTTTTCTACTACAACGGCTCCTCGTGGGATGATTTGACGGCGGCTGCCGGTGCCACAACATTCCTTGGTCTTACAGATACACCGTCATCCTACACAGCCGGCTCTATACTTTTCACATCCGGCAGTGGCGTAGTACAAGATAATAATAATCTTTTTTGGGATGATACAAATAATCGTCTTGGTATTGGCACAACGATACCAGGTGCGACGGTAGATGTTGATGGGACGATGCGGGTACGAGCAAATAGTATAGCAGCACTGCAGGTGCAAAATGCTTCTGGTATACCAGTGCTGCAGGTGGACACAACAAGTACTCATAATATTTTTTTTGGTATTAGCTCTGGTTTTTCCAACACAACAGGTCACGACAACAACTTCCTTGGCTATCAGACTGGTCGCTCCAACACAACAGGCCACGACAACAACTTCCTTGGCTACCAGGCCGGCTACTCTAACACAACAGGTCACGACAACAACTTCCTTGGCTATCAGACTGGTCGCTCCAACACAAGAGGTCGTAACAACAACTTCTTCGGTAACTATGCCGGCTACTCTAACACAACAGGTGTCAACAATAACTTCTTCGGCATCTCTGCCGGCTACTCCAACACAACGGGCTACAACAACAATTTCTTCGGCCCTTCTGCCGGCTACTCCAACACAACGGGCTACAACAACAATTTCTTCGGCCCTTCTGCCGGCTACTCCAACACAATAGGTCGTAACAACAACTTCCTTGGGTACTATGCCGGCTACTCCAACACAACAGGTAGCGATAATAACTTTCTCGGGTACCAATCTGGCCGCTATAACACAACGGGCTACAGCAACAATTTCTTCGGTAACTATGCCGGCCGCTCCAACACAAGAGGTCGTAACAACAACTTCCTTGGCTACCAGGTCGGCTACTTCAACACAACAGGCTACAACAACAACTTCCTTGGCTACCAGGCCGGCTACTTCAACACAACAGGCTACAACAACAATTTCTTCGGTAACTATGCCGGCTACTCTAACACAACAGGGGTCAACAATAACTTCCTTGGCTACCAGGTCGGCTACTCTAACACAACAGGTGGTAACAACAACTTCCTTGGCTACCATGCCGGCCGCTCCAACACAACGGGCTACAACAACAACTTCCTTGGCTACCATGCCGGCCGCTCCAACACAACAGGCCACGACAACAACTTCCTTGGCTACCATGCCGGCCGCTCCAACACAACGGGTGAGGACAACAACTTCATCGGCTATCAGTCTGGTCGTGCCAACACAACAGGAAGTCATAATATTGCAATTGGTCAGCGAGCCGGATATCAAGTGACTGTTGGCAATCAAAACGAAACTGGTTCACAGAGCATTTTTTTGGGATCATTTACTAAAGCAAACGCTGACGGCGAAACAAACCAAATCGTCATCGGCTACAATGCAACCGGTGCCGGTTCACACAGCGTTGTTCTCGGCAATGACAGTATTACAAAAACTCTTCTCAAA
>JALVQA010000011.1 GCA_027031495.1 Candidatus Moraniibacteriota bacterium | reverse complement strand
ACGACTCATATACACTCTCATCTGATTGTGCGATATGTTTTTGCGCATTAGACAAAACGGCATCAACAAGCGCACGTTTACGTGCATTGATAATTTGCTGAACCTCACGACGTATGCGTGACAGAGCCGCCTGCTCACGTTTCTCAATAATCAAAGCTGTCTCCTTATCACTCTGCCGCTCATATGCTTTGTTCATCT
Organism: Candidatus Moraniibacteriota bacterium; assembly: GCA_027031495.1. Taxonomy (GTDB): domain Bacteria; phylum Patescibacteriota; class Minisyncoccia; order Moranbacterales; genus JALVQA01. The sequence continues at coordinate 3,478 of JALVQA010000011.1, read as the reverse complement.
TTTCCATATCCCGCATAATGCGCTTCGCTTCGGCAACAGCATCGCTCTCAATGCGTTCCGCCTCTTTTCTTGCGTCATCAATAATTTTGTTTGTAATATCCTGAAGTGCCATTTTTCTTTATTGTGCATTTATTAATTTAATGATCATGTGCAGTCCTTTCACAATACTGCAAACACCATACAGTGGTTATCGCTTCCTCAAACAGTTATTTGCCAATTGACGTCAAGAGGATGAAACTGATAAGCACACCAAAGATTGCCCATGTTTCCACCATAGCACTAAGAATCATAGCCTGCGCTACTCGCGATTCATCACGTGCAATCATCAAAATACCTGATGCCGACACACGACCTTGCAATATTGCAGAGAATAAACTCGCAATACCAATTGGCAACGCAGCAACAAGGAATTGCCATCCAGCTGCCACGGTTGCTGTTTCACCGGCAAAAACGCCGGCAAAGTTCAAAATTAAGAATGCGCCAACAAGACCGTAGATACCCTGCGACCCCGGCAATGCCTGCATCAGCAAAAGCTTACCAAAAAGTTCCGGTTTTTCTGTCGCAACACCTGCCGCCGCTTGACCGGCAGTACCCATACCGTATGCAGAACCAACAAATCCGAGGACTGCGCTAATTGCCGCCGCAGCGAATACGAGAATCATTCCTATTTCCATAATGTTTTTTACATTTAAATAATTTTAATTACATTGTGTTTATCACACGGTGTATAACGCCAGTTATTTTAGCGTTATGCATCGTACGACAATACACTATTCTGTAAATATCGTGTAACGTTGCGTGCGTCGGAATGGCGTAAAAACACGCCCGGTGCCCGTAAGAAATTTACCAAAAAACTCAACAAATTGCAAACGCGCACTATGAATGAAAGCGCCAAGCGTATTAACAACAAGATTAAACACATGCCCAATCACCAAAACTATGCCGGCAGCAATAAGACTAAACACACTCGGATCATCACCAGCAATCATACCGGCAATCATATTGACAGCAAAGGCCAGAGCACTCGTTGCCAATCCCAGGGCCAACAAACGCGAATAACTCAGCACATCCGAAAAGTACGCCACAATATCATAGAGACTTGTAACACCTTTAAAAAGTTTCATGAAAATATTTTTCTCCGTGCGTCCCTGTGTAAGCACAAGGCTTGCAATTGCACCCCACACAATTGTAGATGCATACGGCAGTGCAATAACACCAAACTTGTGCGCCAAAAAGAGACCAAGCGCTACAAAGAAGAACAGCCACGGTCCATTATCAAGTAAACCACTCACAAGATTACCACGACGTGCCTTTGAGATAATCGCGACAATCAAACCAAACAATACCTGTGCAACACCTAATGCTAATGCAAGATAGAATACAGGCAATGGATCTTTGATTGGATCAAATTGTTGCAAACGCTGCAAAAATGCCGGCATCATACTCATATCAACACCAAAGTAGCCACCAAAGAGTAGGCCGGCAAGAGCTGAACTAAGACCGCCAAGAAAAAGAAGTTTGAGCATTATCGCTGTACTTTTTTGAACATTGTAGCGCCACAGTGCAAAACCCGTCAGCAACATCAGCACAACACCATAGCCAAAATCTGTTAAACAAAATCCAAAAAATATTAAGAAAAATCCTGCAAGATACGGCGTTGGATCAACATCAACATGACTCGGCAATCCATACAAACGTGTCACCATCTCAAATGGCTGCACAAGTCTATCATTGGCAATTTCCACCGGTGGTGTCTCGTCTTTATGTGGAGTGACTTTTTCAACATTTGCAAGAGATGACGTCTGCGCAACTGCTTTTACTAAAGCACGCACGCGATCCCGCGGGCACCACCCTTCATAAACAAAAACATCATTTGTGCGATGTGCACGCACATAAAGCACATGGCGCTCTTTCTGCCATAACGTATAATCACTTACAATTTTAAGTTCCGGAAGGTGACGTGCAAGTTTGCGCGCTTTGACCTCAAGATTCTTTATGGCTTTGTCACTCTCCTTTATTGCATGATCAATACGTTTGATTTCCTCAGCCGGTATACCATAATTCTTTTCAAACTGAACACTCTCATACCCTTCTGCCTTGAAGATGTCATGCATACGATCCGTAAAACTTTTCTCCCACGTTACGATCGCGCGCTCTTTATCAACACTAACTATGTGACACGGCACATGCACTTTACCACACGCACGAGCAAGTGCGTAATGTGCACTGCGTTTTCCGTCACTTGTTTGCGTATGCCCTGTTCGTATAACAAAGACCGTTTTCGTATATACCGTATCAAGATTGCTACCGATCGCAAAAGAAACGCGGCGCCATGGCAATAATAACTCTCGCTCTTTTGCTAGTTCTTTTTTCTTTTTTATGATATCGTTCAGCTCTTTTTGAAGGCTTTGTGCCTCATCGGCAATTTCAGTTGCACGAAATTCTTTCACGATACATGCAATACGCTCCTCATCAACACGCTCTTGCGTACCTTCAAGCATTGCTGCTATACCAGTTTTTTCTTGCGCATAGCGCGACAAAAACTCTACTGCCAAATCAAGACGTGCACTTACATAGTTAAGTTCAAATTCCGTTGGCTTATTACGTGTAAGATGCTTATGTGTTACATTCGTGAACTCAACAGCACCGACTCTTTGCACAGCGTCAAGCACGTCGATTACTGCCGACTTATGCACAAGAAGACGAATTTTTTGCATCTTTACAAGACTCATATAATAATACTTCAGACAAACAAGATACCTGTCACACCACAATTCTATAAAGCAATAATCTTTTGTATAACTTTTTTTACAACTTTATCATGACATCGTTGCGCACGCTCCGCCAATACTTGCGCTTTTGCCCCCGCTTCCGCATGCATTTTTGCAGACATGTCAGCAAGTTGCTGTTCTTGCGATACTTTACGCTTTTGTTGAACCTGATCAACATTTTCCGCATATATAATCGCCTTTTTCTGCGCCTCTTCTCGCGCGCGCGCTATTTTTCGCGCAGCAGCATCCTTGGCGTCTGCAATAATTTTTGCCGCCTTTTCTTCATATGAACGAATAACGTCAATATGTGTCTTTTCCGTTGTCATGTCACTAATTTTACACAAAAAATCTTCGCGCGTCCAAAAAATATAAATCACCTTTCGCGCCCTAAAAAAAACGCCGTATGCATCACACCTGCTACCAAAAACTAACATATATCGGCATATGCAGTGTATCATTAGCACTAGAAAAATGCAAGAGCAATACATGCTAGGTAAAACATATACCACGCACATAATAAAAAAACCATCTCACACTCATCCATGACTGTGAGATGGCTGTACGCAAATAGCCTATTTTACTATCGCGCACGAACAGTAATCTGCCAGCCGTTGCCATCTTCCAGCTCTACCTTCATGGCAGCGGGAAGCGGGATGCTGACAGTGGATGCACCGCTCGTTGCAAGCGGTGCACAGAAGGGATTGGTG
>JALVQA010000010.1:22516-30052 GCA_027031495.1 Candidatus Moraniibacteriota bacterium | reverse complement strand
CCATCACCACGTTCTTTTCTGGTCGCTAAGCTACCAAGACCTTCGAGAACATCTTCCGCCGCTTTCGCAGGGCGACCGGTTACAGCATCATATGCAGTTACCGCAGCAATGCCGACCATATTCCTGAGAAAATCGCGCCGTGACGGATTCTCCGGCGCATCAGCAGTGGATTGCGCTTGCTCATGGTGTGGAGGTGTAGGACGCTCAAAAGATGGCATATGTACACATTGTTATAGTTTTAGATGCTTATATTATAACACAAAATAACAAATTTTGCAAATCATAATTTACACGCTCCCGCGCCATATGTCCCCATTATACACCATCACTTCGCGGTGAGTGCAGCACGTGAAGTGCCTTATACACATCCCCCGCGCCGAGGGTGAGAAAGAGATCGCGGTCGGTGAGGTGTGCGCGTGCCCAATCAGCCAGTGCGTCAATTGTCGGAATGTGCTGTGCGCGCTCGGGATGGATGCGGTTGATGGCACTCACGAGGTGGTGCGCCGTAACACCGCCGTGCGTTTCGCGCGCGGAGCCGTAGATGTCCAGCACAAGTACCCGGTCCGCATCATCAAAGCTCTGCGCAAATTCCGTCAGGAGCGCCTTGGTACGGGTGAAAGTGTGCGGGTGGAATGCGGCAATGATGCGCCGGCCCGGGTATGCCGCACGCGCCGCGGCAAGTGTTGCACGCAGCTCCGCCGGGTGGTGCGCATAGTCGTCCAGTAGCAGCGCGCCACTCTCGGCAAAACCATAGATCTCAAACCGCCGACGCGCCCCGCGAAGCGCCGCAAGGGATTGCGCCATCGCATCCGCGTCACACCCGAAGTGCCGCGCCATCGTGAGCGCCGCCGCGGCATTCAGCGCGTTGTGTGCGCCGGGCAGATGCAGTGTATACGCATGCGCACCACTGCGCGTGCACAGCCGAAAGGTCGTCGTCGGGCGCGGCACGCCGCGTGCATCCGGCGCAGTCTTCGTTTCAAGCGCTTCCACAATCACATCATTGTCCGTGCGCGTGCCGTAGAAAATGACGCGACAGCGTGCATGCGCCGCCACCACACGCACGTCAGCATCATCGCCATAGGCAACAAGTACGCCGTGCTGCGGTATGCGCGCAACAAAACCAGCGAATGCCTGCTTGTATGCGTCCGGCGTCGGAAAGAAGTCCGGGTGGTCGTAGTCCACGCTTGTGATAATCACACCAAACGGCTCGTAGTAGCGCAACTTGTTCTGGTACTCATCTGCCTCCAGAACCATTATGTCGCCATGCCCTGTGCGCGCATTGCCCTGCCATCCAACAATCTGCGAGCCCACGATCGCGCGTGGATCCTTGCCGCAGCCAGCAAGCAGCTCTGTTGTTATCGCCGTAGTTGTAGTTTTGCCGTGCGTACCGCACACCGCGATACCCATGCTTGTATTGAAAAGCTCCGCCACCGCTTCCGGGTAGGAGAGCACCGTAATCCCCAATTCACGCGCCCGCGCAATCTCCGGATTGTCCTCGCCAAACGCCGTGGAGTACACGACCGTGTCCGCATCCGCCGGCACATGTGCAACATCAAAATCCGGAAAGAGCGTCACACCGAGCGACTGCAACTGCGCGCGGTAAAATCCATCCCCATCATCACTGCCGGAAACGGTATGCCCCGCCGCTACATACAGCTGCGCCAGTGCACTCGTGCCCGCGCCTTCAATGCCAATGATGTGAATTTTTTGCTGTGTTTGCATGAATGCGAAAAGATATTTTTTACGGTGCTTTTACTATAGCATGCTAAGAATATTGCACAATTACGGACTACATCAACCCGCTTAGCAACGCCCACTATATTTACCAAAAACGTGTTGTACCTGCAGTTTCTACCCGTTTTGATGTATAGTGCGGAAGCACAACTCACTGCACCATCATCGCAATTAAAACTCCATTATTCTGACAAAGGGATGTTCTGCGCCCTATACTGTGGAAAAATTCCTCGCCATAGTGACAGAAATGTTTTATCCACATATCGCTCCGTTTCCGCATAGGAGAGGTGCTTTGTTTTCTCAGAGAGAATGAGGTGCAACAATTCATGTAACACCGTCTCTAATGTAAATAATGCTCCCTTATCATGTACAACGGAAGCATAGATCGTCTCCGGCGCCTCATATGATCCGTATGGCCCATAAGTCGTCAAGATGACCGTATAGTCCGCCCGTAGCGGAAGTGCATTCTGTTCGCAATGCAATTTCAAAGACTCCTTTACGCGTTGCTCAACATTCTTCCACAATGCCACTACAGCATCACTGCGCTCCCGCATGCGGTAAGCACTCCGTTGTTGCACAATATCCTCTCTATAATTATCTGTTTCCGGCAGACGCATAAAGAGGTCTTTTGGCGCGTCACGCGCGATCTGTTGTGCATGAAAAATACTTCTCAAAAGACACTCATCACTAAGACAGAAGATAAGGTTCATAAGAGTAAATTAAAAAAGAAAGGCATTACATGATTGCAATGCCTTTATAATAGCATACTAAACAGTGTTACTGTTCGTGGTTCTATAATCGCAACTCCTCCAGGACGGCAGTAACATCTTTTCTCGTTAGCGACGCTCCACGCGCGCGACAGTGCTCAACGATTTCTCTCACCGTCCTCTGACCATCAATGCTTCTGAGAATTGTCGCTCCCAGATCACTGAACATCTTTATCCCATATCGTTCAAACATGACAATCCACAAATTATCACTCTCTTTCCGGATCCTATATCTTCCTTGAACGCACGGAACAAAGGAGTCATTGTAATCCCTTCTCTTCTCTTGATGTTTAGCACTGAGACGAAAATACGCCAATCGCATCCTGTTGTACACCACCTTTGCAACAGATGCGAACACGTTTTCCTCCTCGGGCAATGGGATGAATTCATCGGGAGAAAATTTCCTCTCCACACCACGCGATGCCGTACATCCTCCATTGCAGAAAATGGGACACATCTTGCACGAGAGCGGTAGGTGATCAAGCCGTCGCATTTTGCGCAAACGTTCGTGCCACAGTACGGAAAAATCCTCCGTGAAAATATTCCCAAGAAACTGCGAGATGGCAGAGCAGTGCTTAACATTCCCATTGTAGTCAATCTGAGCGAAACCAACTCCCTGGGAGCAATATGTCAAATACCGCCAGAATCGCGTCGGCACCATACATCGGGGAAATGAATCAGAAAGAGCAATGGTGATACCTAAATCCCTGTGGATCGCATCAATAATTTGGAGTATTTCACGATAGTCATGCAATGTCAGATTCTCATAACGCTCATCGTGAAACAGCCTGTTGATGCCGATACTGTTCACACGGCAAGTATCCACCAGATATTGCGCAAGTTCATAAATGTCGTGAATAGACTTCTTGCTACTCGGCGTAAACGACACACCGACATCAATTCCCCGCTCTTGCAATATCGCGATTGACTTCACAGCTCTCTCAAAACTTCCCTCTCTGCCAACAACAGTATCGTGTTTTTCTCCCAATCCATGCAATGATATAGTGCAAGACGTAATTCCACACTCCTGAAAGATATCGGCATGACGCTCCGTAATTAGATAACCATTGGACACAAAAGAAAGGAAGAATTCCTTTTGATGTGCATACTCAAGGATATCTACCCAATACGGAAACACCATAAATTCCCCGCCAAATAGTCGCAGCTCAAACACTTCATGCTCAGCAAGGATGTCAATGATGCGCATCAACCTATCCCGTATTATTTTCTGGGAATTGGAGTGCCTCTCATCGGTGACTGCAATATCGATCTGCTGCAACGCCTCCTTATATTGTGGCGTAGCATTAAAGCAGAAAGAACACCCAAGATTACACTTTTCTGTGACCTCAAGATTTACTGACAACGGCGCACATAATTCCGACAGAGTATTCATGATTACCATTTCCACCTCCATAGTAATGTTGAAGAAAAAGGGGCACGTGAAATGAGAATCTCATCCCACGTGCCAATGATGACCAGATCAGGCTTTATACACAGCGGCAAAGACCGGCACATTGACCGGTTTGCATTTCGGAGTACCTGACCGATTTTTTGCCGTTGTTGGTCAATGGACGCACAACGCGCTTTTTCCGAAGAAGAATTGCGGACATCTTTCGTAACATAATGCACCTCATAATGTTAAAGGACAGTTGGCTGACGTATCTCGCAACATATTGTTCACAAATCACAATACGCACAAGAATACACCTGAACACTAGCAAAAAAAAAGGCGCGCTTGTCAAGTCCTGCGCCCTGTTTCTATTCCGATTGTCTTTTGGTGTGCTAGCTATTGGTACAGCCCATCCCCGTCATCACTGCCGGACACACTGTGTCCCGCCGCTACATACAGCTGCGCCAGCGCACTCGTCCCCGCGCCTTCAATGCCGATGATGTGAATCCTCTGTTGTTCCTGCATAAAAATGACAAAAAATAAGGCGTGATATATTGCAATATATCATGCCAACCAGTCACACACAAATGCCTGTGTTACAGGTATTCCCAATCCGGACAATCATCCGAGCCGTTGATGATTCGTGCTTTTGGCACTCGCACTCCGTTGTGAAAGAGAAGCTCCCATATCAGCCATTGCTTCATTACGCATCGTCCTACTCCTCGCAACCTGCCTATTAAGAAAGGGCTAGAGCACCACAGCACCCAACACATGCTAGAACACTGAGACATGAAGCCACAAAACAAGTATCTCACACCTATCTCTGATCATAAATGCAGAGAAATTCTGATGTACTTTTGCGAAATCATTGAGGAGGCGGCTCTCAAAATTTAGCGGTATTAAAAAAGAGCGATTTCCACTTTTCCTCAAAGAATCACAGGACGGATTTAATCGCAGAAGAGATGATCTCTATGCTATACTGTTATAAAGACTTAGAGGAGAGGATGGTGGAGTTGTTAAAGTATTCAGGACCATAAATTTTTACAGACACCATATGAAAACGCATATCATGAAGCTCCATCCTGAACCATTCGGGAAGCTCAAAGATGGAACAAAATCTCTCGAGCTGCGTCTTTACGACGATAAGCGCAAAGAAATTAATGTTGGCGATGCAATCATCTTCCAAAAAGAACCCGGACGCACAGAGGAAATCCGTGCGCGCGTTATCGGTCTTGTGCGCTATGCAAATTTTTCTGACCTCATGGATGACTTTGCGCCAAAAAGATATCTTGGTCATTCAGATAAAGCAGACGCCTTGGCTGGCATCTCACGATTTTATACAGAAGAAGACCAAGCGAAAAATGGCGTACTCGGTATCCGTATCAAAATTGAAGCATAAAAAAATGGGAGTGAGAAAAGAATCTTACTCCCGGATTGTGTTGTCGCGAGAATTGCTATCTTTGCACTTCCCTTAGTGGAAGAAACTCAAATACTAACACACCAATGCGTTCTTTATGCGGAGGAAAGATTTGGCGTATTTCATCCAACTGCTCCACTGCACTTTTATGTGGATTAATCTTCGTTGGATCTTCACTGTCCATCATTTCCTTGAATGTTGCATATGAGGCAACGCGCGTAACAATCCTGTCACAGGAAACATTAATAACATCGCCAGCTCTGATATTTCTCATACTCGGGTACGCTACACGCACTTCAATGCGCTTCTCATCCCTCTCAATCATGTTATAGAAGCGTCTATAGATACGCATGGTGCGTACACGATTGCTCTTTTGTGCCATATCAAACTCCTTCATCAATACCATCATCATAACGTTGCAAAAGACGCACAATTTCACCGTATGTGTAAGCACGGTACATGTGCCGTGGATGGCTCATGAATTGCCGCACAAGCCAAACCATTTTATGGGCATAATTCTTGTGGGCTTCTGTGAAGCGACCCATATCAAGCATCCATTCTGGTACCTCTCTCATGCTTACATCACCAACACGAATAAGCGACTTTGAAAGCTTTGCTCCAGTGTTAGTCAGCACCTGCGGTGTGAACAATCGCATAGGTGTCTGCAACACAGTATAACCCAATGCGCCCAACGCCCAATCAATGGGCTGCGTACTCATCGTCCAGTCACCGCCCTTCACCATCACCCCCAGAATGTCCGATTGTTCGGCGTAAACGGCTTCTTTGATGATATTTCTGTATAACGTATTCACGTCCAGATACACCTCGTCATTACCGTCTGCAGTAATATGCACTTCGTACTCCTCACCTTTGCGTGACTTGCACTTGAAGATTGCTTCACTCTCGGTCGCGCTGACCAATGTCACGTCCTCCGCACGTTTCTGTGCATAGTATTCATCATCTGGATTTGGGATGCGAATGCGCAACTGCCCATTAGATGGAGCTACACACCAAGCAACCTTATCACGCTTCCGCAGTGTGTAAAGAAAACATGCGCGAAAGTCAGATGATGCTTGTTGCTCACTGTACGTATGCCATGTATATTTCACGCCAGTGATATCCGCAAGTTGCTCAAAGAGCTTTACATAACTGGTACCGATAAGTTGTCGCATCTCAGTTGCTGGCAGCGCATGCGCATAAGCACGTTGATACATTGAACCATCAATTCCCTCTACTATATCGTATGGCGCATTATCAAGTGCTCCAAAAGAAACACTGCAAGGCACTCCATAAAGCGCTTCAACCTCTTGTGCCAAAACGAATGCGGAGGTCAGAACAATATACGTCCCAATATGTGGAATGCCATTGATTTGCGTCCCTACTGAAAATTCTACACGCCGAGGCGTATTGATTTCCAGTCGTGGACGTATGATGTCTGTAGCGTGGATTAGACTGTTCGCCAAGACAGTATTGGGTGATTTTATCACCATAGGACTACTCCTGTATTACATTGAAAAAGAACGAAGACTTCCCTGTAAAGAACTCCCATAGCAACACTAGCAAAAAAAAAGGCGCGCTTGTCAAGTCCTGCGCCCTGTTTCTATTCCGATTGTCTTTTGGTGTGCTAGCTATTGGTACAGCCCATCCCCGTCATCACTGCCGGACACACTGTGTCCCGCCGCTACATACAACTGCGCCAGCGCGCTCGTTCCCGCGCCTTCAATGCTGACGATGTGGATTTTTTGCTGTGTTTGCATGAATGCGAAAAGATATTTTATGGTACTTTTACTATAGCATGCTAAGGATATTGCACAATTACGGGCTACATCAGATTTTTAACAACACTAACTATGCTCATCAAAAAACATGTTCTATTTACAACCTCTACCCGCTCTGACAATGCAGCGTGAAACACAAATCACCATGCCGTTGTCGCAATCAAAATCCCAACATACTGACAATAGAAATGCAACACGCCCTACAACAATCCAAGATAATCCAACCCCAGATAACCCACTTCTATATCGGTATTTTTGCCACTGCGAAGAATTTTTTTGAAATCTTCCAGCGTAACGGTGACAACCTGCGCAAATTCGTCTTTGTCCAACTTTTGATCGGCAACTTTTTCACAATCGGTTATTACCACACATGCTCGTTGCATGGTTGAATATGCACAATCAAAGGCGTTTGTAACGAATTGCGCATTTCCTTTATATCCGGTTTCCTCC
>JALVQA010000010.1:0-22506 GCA_027031495.1 Candidatus Moraniibacteriota bacterium | reverse complement strand
ATTCTCGCGAGGCAGCTTGTTCGGGTGTTTCGTTTTCATCAATATATCCTCCCGGCAATTCGTTTAAAATGCAATTTGGTCCCGGACGAAATTGTCTGACCAGAATCACTTGCCCGTCTTTGGTGATTGCCAATATTCCAACCGCAGGACCCTCTTTTTTGATATAAAAATCACTTTCCTCTCCATTTGGCATTTTGTAAACAACTTTTTCTATTTTTCTGGCATATTTTTTAAAGGCAGTCTCTCTGGAAAGCTCTTTCCATTTTGTAATTTGTTCCGACATACGTCTTTCGTTACACTTATTACTAATTAGAGAATTATTTATCTTGATTTAAATATCTATTTCCCAGCGCATCAAATAACTTTTTCTCTCTCCTTTTAACTTGAAAATATTTTTCCGGTGTTCCGATATCAACAAACATATTATTTCCATTGTTATAAGCATACAGGGCGCCATTTTTTATAAGTTCGGGCACAATATCTCTGTATATGGACAATCTGCCATCACCGGAATTCCAGTTATAAGATTTCAAAAAAATTGAATCGAATAATATTGTTCCCGTGCTACTGGCACGAAAACCGCTCCAATTAGTCGGTTTGTTAAGCTTATTTCTGGCTTCATCGGTAAATATAACTTTTTTATTATTATCAACATAAAAAGCTCCTTCATTCGGAACATTCTTTCTTGTTGTTAGAACAATCGTGGCAACAGCATTGGTCCGCTCATGTTGAGCAAGTAACTCATCAATGTTTTCTATATAAAGAATAGTGTCTACATTTTCGACCAAAACATTTTTTGTGTGGTTGTGCATGGCTCGCATCGCTTTAATAAGATCACCCCCGGTATCTTCTTGATGATTTTCGTTAACGACAATTAATCTTTCATCTTCTTGTCCCTTGAAATAATTTTTTACATTTGTATGATCTCCTGCACCAACAATCACCTTGGGGAAACCTAATCGCAACAGTAAATTAACATGTTTTTGTATCATGGGTTCCCCATCAAATTCAATAAGAGCTTTGGTAATTCCTTTTTCTGTCTTATTCATTACTGGATTCAGGCGAGTTCCTCGTCCACCGGCATTGATGTATACGGTGGTATTTTTTCTTAATTCACTTTCTTTAAATTCCGGACTGTTTTCCCCGGTTATTTTATGCAATTTGTCAAATCCAAATTTCATACAACTACAATTTATTCCCAATTAAGTTCATTGCCGCAATAGGTTCTCTTTCCACTGACCAGTATGCGGTGATGGTTGCATTTTGTTGGCAACAATTCATCCACAGCGTGATAAGCGGCTGTAATCGCATAACGAGGTTCATCAGTCAAGTTGATTCCGGGACTGTGAAATATCAAGGTGTCGAAAATCAATACATCACCTTTTCTGACTGGTACGGGCAATGCTTGATTTTCAAATCCTTTATAAACTTCAAATTCATCAAGCCATGTGCCTGCATGATTCGGAAGTCCATAAGGTGGAACAAACGGCAAGTATTGTGAGGTTGGAATAATTTCCGTACATCCATTATAAATATCGGAATCTTGCAAATAAATCAAAACGGATATCACCGGGCGAGACCAATGCAAAACATCTCTATGAAACCTTCTTTCATTACTGCCTTTTTGAATAACGGATACATGATTGTGTCTGTTTTTCAAGAACTCAATATTGGGACCAAGTAACGACTGAAGTGGTTTTATGATTGAAGGCAGTGTGTATAATTGTTTAAATTTTTCATTTCTATCAAATAAATTGAAGAGTTTAATGATTTTACCTTGTTTATCTCTTTTGTACGGAGCAACCTCATCTTTCAAGTATTGATCAACAAGTGCTTTAAGTTCATCTATGAAACCGTCATCCACCCCCCCCCTCTAACTTAATATAGCCGGCACGTCTGTAGAAATCTATTTGAGATTGATTTAGTTCTAACATAAAGTTTGCCAGTATTGATCAAATTAAAATTTTAATTGATGCTGCTTTTCCCAGTCTAACATATCAACAACTATCAGCAAGATTGATGTGATTTTGGATGCTGTATCACAAGAGCGTCACACCGAGCGACTGCAACTGCGCGCGGTAAAATCCATCCCCATCATCACTGCCGGACACACTGTGTCCCGCCGCCACATACAACTGCGCCAGCGCGCTCGTTCCCGCGCCTTCAATGCTGACGATGTGGGTTTTTGCTGTTTTCGCATAATGACACAGAAACTAAACAATAACACACTTCTTGTGATAATAATTACATCTCCTCCAACACACCGATACCAAGAAGATGCAAGAGCTCCTTCAATGACTCGGCAGCGGTCGTTAGCAGTTGCAATCGCGCTGCTGCTAGCCGTGACTCAACAGCAAGAATTGGACACGATGTGTAAAACTGATTTAATGCGCGCGCAACATGATACGCAGCATCTGCCACGATGGATGGATCATGTGCGACCGCAGCCGTTTCCACACATGAAGGTAACGCAACAAGTTGCTGTGCCAAAATACGCTCTTCCAACACATCACCGAGCAACGAAATATCTGCACTGGACATATCAACTCGCCCATCTGCCTTACGTAACACACTCTTTGCTCGTGCATACGCATATTGACAGTATGGTCCGGTCACGCCGTCAAACGAAATAGATGCAGCAGGGTTGAAACGAATTGTATTTTTCGGATTAGCATTCAACAGATAAAATTTAATTGCGCCAACGCCAATAACGTGTGCACGGCGCGCAGCTTCATTGGGAGCAATTGCTTTACCCCATTTTTCGTCAACCCACGCACGCGCATAGCCAACTACTTCCGCCACAAGGTCATCAGCATCAACAACAGTTCCTTCCCGTGATTTCATTTTGCCATCCGGCAGCAATACCATGCCATATGCAAGATGGTATGATTGCGTCGCCCACGCATAACCCAAAGCACGCAAAATATGAAACAGCACTCTAAAGTGATATGTTTGCTCATCACCAACAACATAGATTGATTTGTCAAGATTGTGATCTTTAGCGCGTTTGATAGCTGTGCCGATATCTTGTGTAATATAAACACTTGTTCCATCGTGTCGCAAGAGCGTTACACGTTTTTGTGAACCATCTTTATTTAAGCCAAATTCCTCTTCAGGCAACGGATACACTACTGCACCGCTATCACTTTTTTGAAATACTCCGCGCGCAAGACCTTTGCGAATAATATCCTTTCCCAATCGATAAGTATCAGATTCTTCGTAAATAACATCAAAAGTAAAACCAAGTGTGTTACAAGTCTCTTCAAAGCCATCAACAACCCATGTTTTCATCTTTTTCCACAGTGCTACTATCTCAGGATCACCTTTTTCCCACCGTGCCAACATTTCCTGCGCTTGTGCCTCAAGTGATGGATCATCCTTTGCTTTTTGAGCAAACAAAACATAGTACTCGCCAACAAAGTGATCACCTTTTTTGCCTGTTGATGCCGGCGTTGCACCGTTGCCAAAAAGTTTCCACGCCAGCATGCTTTTGCAGATATGGATGCCACGATCATTGATGAGACAAGATGTTGTAACACGTGCACCACTCCATTGCAGAAGATTGGTAACAGCTACACCTAACACACCATTACGCACATGGCCCAAATGTAGCGGTTTGTTTGTATTTGGCGAAAGGTACTCAAGCATCACAGCCGGACCCGTGATCGCCTTCTTCTTGAGTGTCGTGCCAACAACGGCAGAAAATAAAAACTGCGCATTCAACGTGAGGTTGACGTACGGTCCCATTGCTACTGCTTTTGCAATAATAGCTGTGTCCTCTGTTAAAAGTGATGCAAGTGTCTTTGCGATATCTGCCGGATTTGTCTTGACAATGCGCGCAAGATTAAAACACTCAATCGCAATATCGCCAAACTCCAGTCGCGGTGGTGTTTTTAGAGTAATAACGTCATCACAAACATGTCCCCATTGGCGCTCCACCTTACTGGCAACAATTTTTCCAACTACTTCTTCAACACTAGTCATATTATTTTTTCAGAATGTCCTAAACTATTATTTTGCTACAAAAACATTAGTCAATGCGCTAACAAAAGCGCTATTAATATTCTTTCAGTCTATACCAGAAGACAGAAATACTCAATGGTAAACAGCGTTTACAACCATAGCATCCCAACATCTTATATACATGGGCAAAACCCTTCCAAAAAGCCTGCCAGAGCACTCAAGTTCAACAATTATCAAGCTTTCTGATTTATATTGTGAATACTGTAATATCGATAACAGTAATATTCATAGTGGTAGCGACACGCTTATAAAGCACATTGATACATCATACACCACCAATCAACTCACCTGGTACTCGTTAGCACACAGTAACAACATCGTATACTTCACACCACCACACACACCGCAACATTTGCAGGGGCGAAAGAAATTGTTATACACATGTTTGGCATGTAAATGCGTGCTCTGTATAGGTCAACTATTATTCTTCCGGCGAGCGAATAAGACCTGCGCTGTTTTAAGGCAGATGATAATGTCCAGCCACAACGACCAGTGCTCAATATAGAACACATCCAGCTTGTACTCATCCTCAAAATCCAAATCGCTCCTACCCGAGACCTGTGCCATACCGGTCAACCCCGGCTTGATGGTCAGAAGTTGCCGATGGTACTCTTTGTATTTTTCAACTTCACGCGCTTGATGCGGACGTGGCCCAACCAGTGACATGCTACCAAACAACACATTGAAAAATTGCGGCAATTCATCCAGTGAGTACTTCTCAATGAATGTGCCAATGCGCGTTTTGCGCGGGTCATTCTTGATTTTGTATACAGGACCATTGCGCACACTGCGCTCCTTAATCAACTTTTGCTCAAACGCCAGCGCCTCACGCCAACGCGGATTATCTTTTGAAATGGAGTACTTCCACTTCATATAGCGAAACTTGTACACAAAAAACTTCTTCCCATCATTGCCAACGCGTTCGTTTTTGTAGACAATCGGCCCGTCCGGATCCTCCAGTTTAATAAGAAGTGCGATAATGAGAAAAAGTGGTGATGTAAGAAGTATAAAGATACTTGATGCAACAATGTCAAATGCCCGCTTGAGAATTTTGCCCCAGCCATCCAGCGGCGTATGAAGAAATGTGATCATCGGCTCACCGGCAAATGACGCAAATTCGTAAAGCGCCGTCTGTAGTCGTGTCGGAATGAGACGCATGGTAATGTTGTTAACTTTGCAGTAGTTCATCATTTTTTCAATAACTGCAGGCGAAAGCGATGTATCACAAACAATAATTTCATCAACGCCTTTTGTTTGTCGAATTTCATTGATTTTCTTTGTGTGCGCTGTATCAATTCTGCCAACTACGCGATATCCAAAGTACGGATGCGTTGCAATGTAGTGTCGGATTGCGTGTGTTGAATGTTCATCACCGATAAGAAGAACCCTGTGCACACCAATCAGACGTCGCGCTACAAGAAAGCGCTGTATCATGCGAATTGCCATACGCGCACTCACAACAAAAATGATGGACAGCACCCAGCCCATCAAGATCACAATACGTGAGGAAAACCATTCACGATTAAGGAATACAGCGATAATGATTATCATCAGCCCAATTGTTGTCGCACGCGCCACCATCCACACCTCGTTGAGTGGTTTGCGCGTAACACGCATCATATATAGCCCTTCAACTGCGTAAATGAGAATAAAAAACGGCACAATCATGAGAACAATTGTGACGTATTCTTCCAAAGAAACGGTAAAAAGACGTGGTGGAATGGATGGAATAATCTGCGGTAACGCATCACGCAGAAAAAATGCTGCAACCGCCGCTGCAACAAGCATAATAAAATCAATCGGCACCTGTATTGCACTAAAAAGAAGTTCTGAGCGCTTCATAGTCTATCATACTAAAATATAGAAGTATTTTTTCCGAATAACCTATTAAGGCATAAATATAATTGTGTGTCAATGCCGTATGCGACACATATGTAGCAAGCACAATATCACGTCTTCATTGTACCACGTTATGTAGCACACAGTACAATATTACTTCTCATCACGCTCTAGAGAAAAAAGTCTTTCATGATATACTAAAGGTATGCGCAAAAGAATTAAAAAAAACACATTTCCACTACATACACTTGTGTATGTGTTTTTGTGCATCTTTATTCTTCTGACGCACAAATCTCTCGCAGCAGATGACCTTACTGACAAACTTGACAAAATTAAGAAAGAGATTAAAAAAACAGAAAAATTACAGAATGTTAAGCAAAACCAAGCAACTATCATTCAACGTCAAATCGAGAATATTACAAAAGAGGCACGTTCCTTGGAAGAAAAAATTAAAAAAGAAGAAAAAGAGCTCAGACAGTTAAATGATGCAATCGAACGCACACGCATGAGTATTATAGAGCAAGAAAAGACCATTGCGGCGCAGAAAAAAATTCTTTCTCATCTCATTCGCAAACAATATGAAACACGAGCACGTTCACCCATAGTACATTTTCTTTTACCGCATGCATTAACGTTTACTGCAAACGACTATATAACACAAACACAAAAGAAAATTCACGGAACAATTGCGCACATCACAAAGCTACGCGCAAAAATGGAAAAAGATCGCCGTACTCTTGAGAGAAAAAAGAATGAACTAGAAGAAACGAAAAAGAAACTAGAAAAGCGCAATGAGTATCTCGAAAGTGCATATAGTTACAAAAAGTACCTCATGAATCGCACGAAGAGAGAGATTTCTGCATATGCAAATAAAATTAACAAACTAGAACAAGAGGAAGAAGCGATCAGACGTGAAATTGAGCGCATTGAGGCCGGTAAGATTGATAGTGTAAACTTTGCAAATTTGCCGTCAAAGAAAAAAGCCGATTTTGACTACCCTGTCAAAAAAGTCATTATTACTCAGTACTATGGACGCACAAAGTTCTCGGCAAGGGCCTATAGAAGCGGATTCCATAATGGCGTTGACTTTGGTGGCGGTGGTGATATCCTCGCAGCTGGTGATGGAAAAGTTATTGCAACCGGTAATATGGGTCGTTACGGCTACGGTAAATGGGTTGCAATTGACCACAAAAATGGTCTCGTGACACTCTATGGTCATATGAGTAAAATTAAAGTACGCAAAGGAGAAAAGGTGGATAAAGGCGATAAAATCGGCGTGATGGGAACAACAGGATATTCTACCGGTGTACACCTTCACTTCAGCGTTTTCGCCGCATCAACATTTGAAGTCGTTAATTCATCTCGTGTTTCCGGTATAAAGGTGCCAACCGGCGCCAGTGTCAACCCTATGCTCTATCTCTAAATTAAGGTATAAGGAACAATTGTGAAACTATGCGCAAAATCATATTTGACTGTGAAACAAAAAATACATTTCAAGAAGTGGGCAGTAACAAACCGCAAGATCTCGATCTCTCCCTCCTCGTTATTTACGATTACGAGACAGATACGTACAGCACATTTCTTGAGAAAGATTTGCCAAAACTATGGCGCATTCTCGAAAAAACAGACATCCTTATTGGTTATAACTCGGACCATTTTGACATCCCGCTTCTAAACAAGTACTACCCGGGCGATCTTACACAAATTCATTCTCTTGACCTTCTCGTAGAAATTAAGAAAGCAACGGGCCGTAGCTTGCGTCTTGATGCTGTTGCAAGTGGCACACTTGGTATCGGTAAAAGTGGCAGTGGCCTTGATGCAATTGTGTGGTGGAAAAACGGTGAGATTGACAAAATTGCACAGTACTGCACACAAGACGTACGTGTAACAAAAGACATTTACGAATACGCACTAAAGCACGGCTCCCTTAAATACAAAGATATCACAGGTACTCAAGAATTTTCTATTGACACAAAAGAGTGGGAAAAACCGTCATCAAGCGGCGCTCTGAATTATACACTCCCCTTCTAGTAGACCGACATCATCAAAAAGTGTTGACAAAAACATCCTCGCACGATACTATACAGATCGGTACTTTAAAACCGTCGGTTGCGATCCCTCCTAACGCGCCGACGGTATTGGCTCTGCATGATGTGGAATGGAATTCCGTTTTGCAATCCGTACACTCTTTCCTAGGGAGAGTGTCGCAAAACAAAGCATCATGCAGGGTCTTTTTTATTTTGTAGCCATATCCCTTTGTCTGCGCTTTTGCACACGGTAAACTGCTTCATCAAAAATGCGTGCGCCACGATCCCATGTAAAAAGAGACGCACGTTCTCGCGCACGCGCACCTTTATGCGCACGTATATCAATATCATTCACGGCGCGAATTAGTGCTCGCGCAAGACCATCTGCCGTAACATCTGACGCATATATACCGGCATCTTCAAGATACGCACGATTATTTTCCTTATCAAAACAGACAACCGGCAAGGCAGCACCCATATATTGCAAAATTTTACCGCTCGCCTGATGCACACTGCTATCTTTTGGATCAACTGCAATATCTGCCATAAGGAGAAGATGCGGCAATTGTGTATATGGTAATGGCGTGATAAGCGATACCCTCTCACGATCAATAACGGACTGTTTTTCGTGTAAAAATTGGTCAATATACTCGCGTGGAAAACCGGCGAACACAAAATGTGCGCGTGAATTGTGCTTTTGCACAAGTATCATGGCTTCAAGAAGATAGTGCACACCCTTATTTGGAACCATTGCACCGGTATAGATGATTACTATAGCATCACGTTTTATGCCGTGCTTCGTGCGCAATTTCTCTCGCTCTACTGTAGATATTTTTTTGTAATAAGTTACATCAACGCCATCCGGTTGCACAATAACATCACCATCACGCATCTTTTTAAGCATCTTTTGATTTTCCCATGAACTCGCTACCATAATATCACCACGATTATTGAGCCAGTGCTCAACAGCGGAAAAAAATTTGCGTATAAATGGAAAACTTAGATAGCCGTGCGATGCCATCTCGCCAACAAGTGAACCGTGCATATCGGCAACAAGAATAATCTTGCGCCAAAAAAGTATTCTTTGCACGCACCATCCGATCAGCACACCCTCGTGAAGATGTGCATGAATAACATCCGGTTTTGTTCGTAATGCCAAAAACAAGACTTTGCGCAAGAGAAATAAGTCTAGGAGAATTTTTTGCCAGTCTGGTCCTGCTTCCAGTTTTTTGTACCAAAAGAGCCACCGATGTATGCGACGTACATCAATTTTTTGCGAGAGCGTATCATTAGGTGTTGCGCCAATATGATAGGCCGCTATCGTCACTGCGTGACCACGTCGCACCTGCGCACGCGCCTCTTCAAGAATGCGAATGTGCGTACCACGATCTGCAAAGAATGGCGTTGGTGCAATTGTAAGGATTTTCATAAGGCACGATCTGCAATTCTGTTACTATACACGCCGCAAAACAGCCGCCATTACAAGTGGTGCAATCACCCACAAAAAACGCGCCGGTTGTTTTGTAAAAACAAGAAGAGTATCTGCATCCATAAAGGGGATACTTATGCCAGCAGCTTGTACAAATGGCACCATTATGCTCATCATCATGCCGAACGTTGCAATGCCAAAGATCATAAAACGCCACGGCACACGATAGTCTTGCCATTCATCAACAGCCCAAAACATTGACGAACCGACAAGTAGTACACAGACAAATATAACACAAACAGCGCTCAGCGTCGATAACGCGCCACCAAGCCACTTTTGTGGCATAATAGTTATAACTGCCATCGTAATATACAGAGCAATGGCAACATGAACGAGAAAATGTCGCTTATGTGCAGCTGCGAGAATTGCACTAATGAGAGCAAATGTGCCAAAAATAACACCTAGTGTTAGAAAAAAATGTACATCCATAGTAAATATGCATGCGCAAAATAGTTAACAAAAACGTAAACTGCGTTACACTATAAGTATAACACAGCAACCATCTTCAATTATGTATTCCCATTACCATCATACAGGACGACGTATTTTTTTCTGGACGCTTGCATTAATTTACATCATTGCAATTAGCATTATCATTCCTTATGCTTTTGGGTATCGCTTCAGTTTTGATCGCGGCGTCTTTGTTTATGCAGGCTCTGTTACAGTAAAGACAAATCCACGTGATGTTACTGTTGCCATTGATCATCACACAGACAAAAAACCAAATTACATCAATGATACCTACCAAATCAATGGCATCACACCAGGCATACATACTCTCACCATCGCACGCGATGGATTTCAATCCATCAATAAACGCATTAGTGTATCAAGTGGTATTAGCACAGAGTTCTGGAATATCATTCTTCCACGTACACACTACGAGCGTACACATATTGCCACAATACGTTCATCGCATTTCTACCGTGCACAAAACAGTACACTGATTGCAGTGCCATACAGACAAAAGGATAGCGCGTCACCTACACTAACAATTGTTGATGCTGATGATACAACGCGCAAAAACACATACACCATACCTTTACAGGGACTGCATATACCGGACACGACGCGTAACATTGAGTGGTCACATACGGCAAAAATGCTTACTATTCCATTTATTACACAAAATACGCCGACATACAAACGCGACACCGCCATTATAACAAGTGACGGTACATTTATTACATCCTTACATACACTCTTCCCCCGCGCATTTCGCATCGGCATTGTGCGATGGAAGCCAAATGCGCCGAGAACGCTTTACGCACACATAGATAATGCTCTTACAGAGATTACAATACCGCGTTCATATAATGAAAACCTAAAGAAAGATATTACAACAAAACTAGTGGCAAATAACGTGCGTGCATATACAATCGCACACAACATCGTCTACTATCTTACAGCAGATACCGGTATTGTGCGTCGTCTTACACATGATGGCAAAGATGAACAGATTACGACAGTGCCAACATCCTTACCGCAAGATACACCAGTCGAGTTAATAGTTTATGATGATGATCGCGTTATACTTCGTGATACAGAGAGCGGAATGCTTGAATTTTTTGACAAAACGGCGCAACGCACAGCATCAGTCATTGCACACAACATCAAAGGAGTGCACTTTTCCGATGACGGTAAAAAACTTCTCTATTGGAGTGATCATGAAATATTCGTTCGCTTTGTTCGCTCATGGGATATACAACCACGGCGCACTGCGGGTGATGTTATCACACTTGCACGCTTTTCAACACCGATAGACAATGTCCAGTGGGCATATGACTACGAACACGTTCTTTACACAACAGACAACGCACTCAAACTAACGAGCCTGGATAGTCGCGGCGGACGCACAACACATACGCTTCTCATGCTCATAAAACCAGGTATCGTACAAGCTGATCACACACACTATCGCATATACATCACCGACGGCAATAAGGACGGTACGTACTCGCTCTTCTATATACACTTTCCAGAAAAAGAGGCTCTGTTTTAGTTGAAAAGCGCAAGACATCAATTAAATTAGCTGTGCGTAAAATCACTTACCATAATGTGAAGCGTGCCACCACGTGTCACTTCACCGGCGATGATTTTTCGCGCAATAATATCATTGATAACATTGTTTATATAGCGCGCAATTGAACGCGCGCCAAATGTCTCATCATAGCCATTCTTGATAACATATGTCACCACATCATCATCGACAACAATCGCTATACCTTTTTCCTTTTTAATCCGCTCACTAAGACGTGCAAACATCAATCTTACAACTTGCGCCATTTCATCATTTGTCAGAGGGCGAAAGAGAATAATATCACTAAAACGGTTCAAAAATTCTAAACGATAGATGCCATCGTGTACAATTTTATCTATGAGCTTTCGCTTAATTTCCGCAAGTTCAAGGCCTTGTTTTAACGCATCATGAAGATAGACGGCACCTGCATTTGATGTCGCAATAATAATCATGTTGCGAAAACTAACACGCGTGCCAAATGCATCAGTCACGTGCCCCTCGTCAAGAATCTGCAGGAAAATGTCTAGTGCACGCGGATGTGCTTTCTCAAGTTCATCCAAAAGCAAAAGTGCATACGGATGCTCGCGCGCAGCTGTTGTAATGCGTCCCGGTTCACCTGTTTCCTCGTCACCAATCAATTTTTTGAAGGCATTTTGTCCCTGAAATTCACTCATATCAATGCGAATCATGGCATTAGCAGAACCATAGTAAATTTCAGCAAGCGCTTTCGCTGTTTCTGTTTTTCCAACGCCGGTCGGACCAAGAAACAAAAAGCTACTCATCGGCTTTGTCGTATCAGCGATGCCACTGCGCATAACACGCACCGCTTCAGCAATTTGCTTGATCGCATTCTCTTGCCCGACAATCCTCTCATGAAGCAATTTCTCCATATTGAGTAATCTCTCGCGCTCACTCTCATCAATCGCATTCATCGGCATGCCGGTCTTGAATGTCAAAAATTCACGCACGAACGCTTCTGTAATAACACGTGGCGATGTTGACTGCTCTTTCCAATACAAAATAATCTCCGTCGCAAGATCAACAGCTCGCTCCGGCAATGGTGCATCTACACGATAGCGACCGGAAAGACGTACTATACTTCGTATGGCAAGAAACGTAAATAAAACGTACTCATTTTCAAGTGGCATAAAACGCTCAAGAAGAGCGTGCTCTGTCGCCCTCTCTGACATCTCTTTAACATGGACTGGTGTAAAATATTTTAGCAAATCATCGCGTTGATCCAACTCATGATTATATGCTTTGCGCGATGCCAACGCAATAATTTGAAAGGTTGATAAACGAAGATAATCAGTAAGAATGTGCGTAATATCATACGATTCTTTCGTACTACGTACGTAGCGATGAAAGCGATCAATGACAATGACCACATTGCCCGCATACGCCGCTTCATAGAAAATACGGTGCAAAAAAGCGTCTATCCCATCGTTGCTGCGTTGCGCATCAGCAAGCACACTCGCCATGTCAAGAAAAAGAATACGCTTATCTTTCAATAGTCGATTATTATCAAACTCTCCACGACGAATCATGCGTGCAATATGATGTACAAGCGTCCTCTTTCCTACCCCCGGATCACCAACAAGGAGAACATTGTTCTCCGACGGACGTTCCAGTGTAAGGAGCGTTAAATTAACCGCATCCTCACGTTCACGAAATGTTCTTTCAGCGTATTCCGTAGGGTCATGCTGTGAGAGATCTATGCTATAGCGGTCAAGATGTACTGTATAACCATACGACCAATACTGTCCGATTGGCCGGATGCGTAAGAGATTTTTTTCACGCCACCACGCCCGACGTGCAACGCGTTTCTCCTGCAGGGAGATCTCCCACGAAAGAATTTTTTTGAAATCATCAACACTTAAGCCTCTCTGTGTCAAGAAATCCTCAAAACGATCAAAATCGCGCAGGATAACCGGATCAATATCGCTCCGCGTCACACCAATGCGTTGATATACTCGCTCAAACCATGGCTCACGATCCAATTCCTCCATTGAAAGTGCGCGATAGTCTTTTTCATCACGCACATGCATATACACACGAAAAACACCATAGTACAGCACTGCCGGCACCAAAAGCAGGACAATGCCAAGCACTAAAGCTGATACCGTCCCTTGTGCAAGAATAATAAGTGCGCCAATCACATACAGGGGCATCGTATACCACACAACAATTGCTGCGCCATAGAAAATATTGTATGCGAGTATTACGCCAAGACCGGCAAGAATTGTAGCGCTCCGCACAATCGCTCCCATAATACGCGCAAAGATGTTCTCAACAAGGCGCTGCAACCATAGAACAGGATGGAGACCACGATACATTTGCCTACTTACATCACGGTGCCATGGCGCAAAAAATGTTTTTATATGTTGCTCAATATTAAAAAAATGTAAAAAAAATCTAAGCCACACGCCATAATAACCGATGAAACGCTTGAAACCGTCGCCAAAGTACCATGAGAAAAAATGCATATCACTCTTTGAAAAAAGTAATTTATACAATCATTATACCACGCGCATGCAAAGAAAAAAGCCTAGCAAAGCAACGCATTTGCACATTCATTTCAAGAATGCGCTAACACGTGCTCTGCTAGGCCTGATGTCACTCCATCAGCGCGTTATCAGAATGTGCATCCTGCACAATATCTGATACGCGCACCGCGAGTACCGTCATTGCGGTACTCAAATTCGCCGGTGTCTGGCTGCGTGCCACGCTGCCAGATGGCATGATCCGGTACATACATAACCGAACCAAGCTCCTTTGGCGTCTTTGCGGCAGCGAAACGCGCCAGATCTTCGCCGGTAACAAAGAACACGACGCCTTCACCGGCTTCGTGCGTGCCGTCCACAACACACACGAACCCACCCGCCGGCACCGACGCAAAGTGACCGAGCTCCAATGTGATCTCCTTATCAACACTGTGGCCACTATTGTACGACTTATTATAGTCGAAAAAGCCACAGTAGAGGTCGGTCACACCAACCGGATACTCACTGATATATACCCCAATTGCATTGGAGTATATATCCAGCGTCGCCAGAGTCGGCGAGAACCGGAGCATCTTACTGGGTACAACGTGACCGCCGGTGGTAGCAACACTGTTGTTACTTGCGTCACTGGCAGTATCGCCAGTAGTAACAAGCGTGTGCCACGGCGTGTCATCCCCGTGCGCAAGATATGCGAACAAGGGCGACCCGTCCTCATACGTACCAACCACAGCTAACTCTGTTTTTGACGCACTGTAGTTAGTCGTAATATCGCGGAGCTCCTCCGGCGCCAACGTGATTGTTGCCGCGCCATCAACAACGGCCACCCGCAGGGATGCTGCCGCACCCCATCCGTACGTATCATTGCAGACAACGACCTCTGTAACCGTTGCGCCTGCAAGATCGTACTGGAATGCACCGGGATTCTGCACCGCCTTGTCAAGGCCGACGATCGTTAACGTTGTGTCATTAATGATTTTGAATCCGAACGTATCGGATACTGACACAACATCACTGGCATCGTCCGGCGTCACGGGTGTCGTAACGGTTGCGCTACCATCGCCCCCGGCAATGCCGTCAATGCTGACAGTAAGCCGGTCACCGACAGTAACAGCCAATGCACCCTGCGCGTCGCCAACGACCACCAAAAAGTGGAGTGTTGAGTCCCCTACCGGCACACGCGCCATACTGATGACAAGATCGTCGTCATCAACGGCAAAAACCGCTGGCGGCGTCGAGTCATCCATGAAATCAAGAGTAATCTCAGCATCGGCAAGACCGCTGAAGCCACTGATGCGCAGTTGCACATCATGTGCAACCTGACCGGCGTTTTGCAAGCCGATCCATACTTCGGCCAGATTACCCTGTAGACGTTGGATGGCCGGCATTTCCTTTGCCCGAAATTCCCTTAGGCAAAGGCCGCTACAGAGTTGGTTATCAATGATAACCGCTGACTCCGATGCGGTACTGCCACCGCCGCTGCAGCCGCCGACGAAAATGATAATGGTGCCAACAATCGCGAGAAGTAACCCGCGCTCAAGAATACCCATGTGTACCTCCTATAGGTTGATGGGCCCTGACAGCAGGATGCCGCCAGGGAATAATTGAAAAAACACACAAAGACCAAAGAGTGCCACACGTCCTAACAACGTGTAAACAACATCTAAGGTCTGTTGTAGACTACAGCATAAAGCGTACTTTGTCAATAACACAATACGACTAATCCCTTCTCCGGCACTGCAGACTACTGTATACTGATAAATAGTAAATAGCACACAATACAAACCGTATGATCATCCCACAGAAGCTTCATGCCTCATCAGTTGCGTTTACATACTATGCACTGTATTGGATTGTTTTTGCCGCACTTACCTTTACAAGTGCGCTGATGGATATGTTTTGGCCACCTTTTTTTGCTTTCTACCTTCTTGGCGGCATCTTTCTTCTCTTTTCAAAACATACACACAAACTACGTGATGCTCTCACGCCACTTACACCACTCATTAGCATTACACTCGCTGTTGTTACTGTATGGTCTTTTTTTGTGACACCGACTGTTTTTACGGGGCGTGATCAAGGATCCATCGCCACAGCCGCCATGATGCTTGCCGACACGCACCGTATCGCCGTGCACACACCGGCAAGTGATACGTTTTTTGCATATTATGGTGAGGGACGCGCGCTCAACTTCCCCGGCTTTTTCTACACAGCTGATGGCGCACTAACACCGCAATTTCCTCTTCCTACCATTACATACCTCGCTGCTTTCTACAGTATTTTCGGTCTGTCCGGTTTCATTCTTGCAAATATCATCCTCTTTGTTTTTTTTGCCATCTCACTTACTCTCCTTGCACAACACATAGCAACATTCTATGCGCCGGAAGGGTTTGAGTACAGAAAAACATCTTACTACGCACTCTTTTTTCTGCTCACAAACTTCTCATTCATGTGGTTCTTTAAGCATACACTCAGTGAAAACCTCGCACAATTTCTCATTTTCTTCATGCTTCTACAGGCACTGCTTTTCATAAAGGGCATTGTTGCAAAAGCGCGTACGCGCATCATACACCTTCATTTCTGGAGTACACTTCTGACAGGTACGCTTTTGACATTTACACGCATTGAGGGCGCGCTCCTCTTTGGCTTAACACTCCTCGCTTTCCTTATTCATCCACGCACAAACATATACCTTCGCACACGCATTATCTCGCACCTTCTCATGCCAACACTTGCACTCCTTTTTGCTTTTGCATTCGTTTTTCACAAAACAATCAATTTCTATAAAACAGTTGCAAAAGCACTTCTGCCATCCACGCACACCGATGCCGATGCTACAACCGCGCCATCAGCATTCTCTTTTATACACGATATGCTTATGCGCCACATAGAGTATATTTCCTACGGCATCGCGCCATTCATTGTCGTCGGTCTCTGTGGCGCATTTCTCTTGTGGAAAAGGCGCCTCTACGTACCGCTCATACCGCTTTTTGTTACGGCGCCACTCTTTGTGTACCTTATTGACCCACACATTAGCGCTGATGCGCCGTGGATGTTGCGACGCATGGCATTTGCGCTTTTGCCCATTGGCATCCTTTATAGCGCTGTTTTTCTTGCACTCGTGCATAAACGCGCCATTGCTTACGGCACATTATTCATTCTTACAGCATGCGCCCTTCCTGCTTATCTCACGTTTCTCACATATAGCGAAAATTACGGCCTTCTCGCACAAACACATGCACTTGCAGAACAATTTGCGCAGAGCGATCTCATTCTCATTGACGCCGAAAGCAGTGGCAACAATTTTGCCATGCTTGCGGGGCCGTTTTACACACTCCACAAAAAGAATGCCGCATACATATTTAACCCGGAGGATCTAAAACGCGTTGACATGAGTGCTTTTAGCAACGTCTTTCTCATCGTGCCACTAGATAAAGCGCATCGCTACATTGATGCACTTGATGCGCGCCTTCTCTTACGCACAAAGCGCACAATTACCACGACGCGCCTTACACAGCCACATCACACGCGACTATGGCATTTCCCATCGCGTGATACCGTCACAACGGACATTGGTATCTATGAACTAATCCGCTCGTAGCTATGTTTGATCTAACACCACATATTACACTCTCAAATAGAAAAGCGCGCCTCTACACTTATATGCGCGTGCTGCTTTATGGCGTTTTTATACTCTGCAGCACATTTGTGCTGTACAAAATCATCTTTCCGGCGGCATATTTCAGCTTTGATTTCACAAAACCACGCGCCCTCACCAACACCATTTTTACGCCACGCACAACAGAAAATATTGTACTCTTCACAGCAGTTGCTATTGGCACATTTGATACTGCAAAAGTAACACTTACTTTTGACGCGCCAGAAAACACACCGACAGACGCACACCTCTCTGTTAAAAAAGGTTATAGCGTAGCGCTCGGCGCACGCGTTGAGTCGGATTACGGCTTTTATGCACCGCAACAGCCGCCACAAACACACCCTATCCGTTCCGGTGTATTGTTTTCCCATAGAAATGGCGTGTGGGTTGTTGATAAAAGCACAATCAGACCAATTGCAGATGCGACAACCCTTCTTGCCAAAGGATGGTCATTTGATGATGTTCGCACACTCAACAAAAACCTCCTTACCAATTACACAAAGGGACGCATGTTTACGCTTAAAGATCCGCACCCAGACGGCACACTTTTTTATGAGCGCGACACCGACACGTTCTACATCTACAACGCACACGATAATATACTCCATGCTATCTCGCGCGAAACCGTCAAACAGAGCTTCCCGCAAAATCCTCTAATCACAATAGAGAGTGCAAATCGCACAACTCTTGATACGTGCACACTTCATCGCAGCGCACTTCCATGGCGCAGAGCGCGCATAAGCTGCACAGTGCGTCTTGATGATCTAAAGAACCTTCTCGGGACAGAGTATCAATTTGCGATCTCTGGTATTAGAACACATAATCTTCGCAGCATTAATGTCACACTCATGCGCGCCCCAACAATAGCCAATGCCCATGTTTCTCTCGCACTCATCAAACAGCGCCTTTTGCATCACTACACGCAACACTAATCCACTACGCACAATTTTATGAAGTTACTCATTCACAAACTTGCATACGATGCGCTTTTTCTCACACTCATAGCATGCAGCGCGCTTGTTGTAAGCGATGTACTTTTTCCTGGCTTTCTTACGCGCTTTATCTCACTCTCAAGCACATTTATTGTTCTTAGCATCACACTCCTTATCATCGTGTGCACTTATCCACACAATGACGCAAAGACAAAGAAACTGCCATATAGAAAGCGCGTACTATCGGTGCGCGCGTACCGCTTTCTCGTGCTCCTTTCATGTTTTCTCATACTCATGATTACCGCTTTAACACTTCGCTCCTTTGCTCTATGGGAGGCATGCACCATTCTCATTCTCCTCGCAGCACTTTTAGCGTTTGCTGTGCACACGTATCCCATGAAAAGTGCGTAAGACGCTCTGTACCACGCGCGATAAGTTTTCTTCGCAGTTCTCTGTCTTCGCATGCGCGTCTAATCTGCTCTTTAATTGAATGCACGTCTGTTGCTTCAGCATAGAGCGCTGCATCACCGCCAACTTCCAGCAAACTGGAGTTACGTGCCGTCACCACCGGTACACCAGCAGCAAACGCCTCCAAAAGCGGAATACCAAAACCCTCGTAAAGCGATGGAAAAACAAAAACGTACGCATCATGATACAAAACACGTAAATCAGCAAACGGCACTGCACCTGTAAGAATAATTCTCTCTTTGAAGGGACTTCTCTCAATTAGTGCCATCAATGGCTCCCACAACCACCCTTTACCACCGGCAAGGACCAGTACGATTTCACTGTTATCCTGTGCATAGAGCTCAAATGCGCGCACAAGATTTTCAAGATTTTTGCGTGGCTGCAGCGCACCAACATAAAGCATGTACGGCGCAGCACCTATACCATACTTCTGTCGCAATGCACCGCGCTCTGCATCCGATACAGGCATTGCAAACATATCGGTGTTAAACCCGTGGTAAATGACCGTTATCTTGCGTTCGTCAATATGCGGATAAAAGCGAAGGATATCATTCTTGGTTGCGTGTGAGACGGCAATAATGTGATCAGCATGTGTAACAGCAAAATCCGTAAAGATATTGAGGCGTCGCATATCTTTACGCGGAAATGACGTGGGAAAGATTTTAAATGCAAGATCGTGAATCGTTACAATTTTTTGCAGCCCACACGGCGTAATAAATGGTAGCGATTGCATTGGCATCCACAGTACATCGGGACGGTCAACAAATAACTGCAACAAAAAGCGCGTCTGTGTCCAGTAAAAAGGAAAACGCAACACGCGCTCATGGTAATTGCGCATCTGTGGCGGTGCAAGTTCCGGATTCCACGTACTGCGATGATATAGGCTAAATATGTCATCAGGTGCATACGCGCCAAAACGCGCAAGAAGTTCTTTGATATAGACACGCGTTCCATCAATTCGCTCATGATCAAGATCTGCTGCTTGAATGGCAATATTCATGATGCTCACATTACTTTGCAAGAAGTTCTATCATATCACGTGCCGCACAAATACCTCTATTCTTCTCACCTGTTGCGCGCACTGCCCGCTTGACTGCAGAAAGATCTTCGCCACCAACAATGCCAATACTCAATAACATGCCCGTATCCATCATGACATCCATGAGGGCGCGATAGACCTCCGGTCCCTCCATATAATAGCGATCCGTTGCATCTTTAAAAGTTACGCCAAGCACAATCACGCCATCAAAATCCTGTGAAGCAATGGACTTTGCAACGAGTGGCGCGTGAAACAGTGTCGGCACCCACATCATATACAACTGCTCTTCATCAATCTGATGTTCAGCACACGTCTGTACAACAGTGCGTACAAGAGTGTCAACATAGCGACGATTCTCTTGCGCGGCGATAATCGCAATCTTCACCGCTGCAACATTCGGTATTGTTTTTTGTGATGGCGACGTCATAGATACAAAAACATCTAAATTCTATACTAGCAGTATACCACATATCCACATATCACACATGCATAAATTTGTAGGCACAGCGCAGTGTCGTATGCTATGATGAAAGTGTTATACTCACCTACATACCAAAATTTATGACAACACCACAAAAATATACGATTGCTTTTCATGCAAAACAGGATGTCGCCGTACGCACAGAACTCTTTCTCTTTGAGAAACCAGCCGGCTTTACATTCATACCGGGACAATTTGCAACGCTGCGTATACCATCCATCGCCACACATGGCACTGTGGCAGATGCGACACGTGCATTCTCGTTTGCATCAGCGCCATCAGATGAAATGATTGCATTCGCATGGCGACAGAGCGAAAGCGCATTTAAGCAAACAATGGACACGCTCACACCTGGCGACACCGTAGAGATGATCGCACCAGCGGGACGCGCAATACTCCCACCGGATGGCGCTGTTATTTTTCTCATTGGCGGTATTGGTATCACACCGGTGCGCAGTATTCTGCGTGAGATGCGCGCAACTGGTCAAAAGCGCGACATGACGCTTTTTTACTCAAATCGCACACCGCAAGATGCACCGTTTTTCGACGAGATTTCATCATATGATGACTTATGCAAAATCGTCCACACAATGACAGGTGCTGTAGAAAACTGGGACGGTGAGACCGGTTACATCACTGCTGATGTGATTCGCCGGCATGCACCATATTACAAGAATGCTACTTACTATGTTGTCGGCACAAGTGGCTTTGTTCATGCGATGACAGATGTTGTCGCAACATTCGGTATCACGCACGAAAAAATTATAAGTGACAATTTTGGTTAGAGAAATTTTGCAAAAAACGTAGGCGTATATAAAAACCAGTCCTTTGATAAGGGCTGGTTGAGGTTGGTTGTTGGTTTTTTTACAGATCTATGATGATCCGCCAATAGAAGCGCCGATAGCAACTACCGTAAGTATGCCACTACCGGAAAACAATAACCCTATCGCAAAAACCGCAGAAAGGACAAATGCAAGCAGTAGCCAAAGAACATGCCATGTCAACGCCCAAAACGACACTTTGATGTGAATAGTATCATCCACAATCGTTACATCGTCCAAAGCAACTGCGGCGATTTTCCATGCTATACCGTCACGTGGAAGGTGTGCAATGGGAAATTGCGCCAAGTAAGCGGTTATTGCATCAGTCGCCACCTGTTTAAGAAGCATGTTATTGAGCAATACCTTATCCACTTTAGAACGAACAAAACGCTCTATGCACCCTGCTTGAGATTTATAGCATCTTTGCCTCGCTGTAGCCATGTCTTTTTGAGTGTTAACTCGTGAAAAACAATCGGCTGTGAATGCGTTGTGTGAGATGCTGACAGTAGGAAATAAGTATTCTAAAAAATGCTGTGACCCCTAGGGGAATCGAACCCCTGTTTTCAGCGTGAGAGGCTGACGTCCTAACCGCTAGACGAAGGGGCCGTTCTCACGAGAGAATTACATGTAGAACTATATCAAATAATACACAGATATGCAAGTCTTTTGCATCTTGTACGCATAGACATTCTCACTGAATGTAATCACAAAAACTTGACAAAGTGCCAATATCTATGTTATATTTACGCGTTCTCTTTTCTAGAACTTGTTCAGAAAAGAGTGTTTTTATTAAGCATACGATACATACTATGCATAAACTATTAATTGCAGCATTTTGTGTAGCAGTGATTGCAAGTGCTACATCACCTGCACATGCGTCAGACCATATATGCAAAGGGTCCATCGGAAACCGTATTTGGGAGGACCTCAACCAAGACGGCATCCAACAAGATAATGAACCCGGCATACCGAACGTGCGTGTGTGGCTCTACCATGGCAATAAACACTACGAAACCTGGACCGATGAAAACGGTTACTACACATTTAAGGACATCTGCAAAGGCTCCTATGTTGTAGCTGTTAAGAGCGAAGATGTCGGCAAACGCTATCAGTCCTATGATCCGGACGGTCGCTATGACCATCGCACACGTGTGTGGGTTGAGAATAATCATGATAGGCATACAAAGGCTGATTTTGCCTATATCTACGGC
>JALVQA010000009.1 GCA_027031495.1 Candidatus Moraniibacteriota bacterium | reverse complement strand
CGCACATACCCGGAGATTCTTGTTGTAGAACTTGGCATAGATCATGTGGGCGATATGGATTATCTTGTCAATATTATTCACCCACATATGGGCATTGTCACACGCGTAGAGGGTGTACATGCTGAAAAGTTTGGTTCAATTGCAACAATCGCGAAAGAGAAGAGCGTCCTTATTCGGCGATTGCCGGAGAGTGGGGACGCGATTCTCAATGCCGATGACGAGCGTGTTCTCAGGATGAAGAAATACACACATGCGCGTGCCACAACTTACAGTGCACAAGGTAATAAAGAGGCAGCACTTTATGTTAGTGACAAAACGTTTAGTGGCCATGGTGGCATTTCGTTCAAGGTAAACAAAGGGCAAACGACCGTGCCTGTCCGTCTGCCACATATTATTGGTATGCAGATGATACCATCAATCATGGCTGCCATAACGGCGGCGCATGTCTATGGTATGAATCTTGTTGACATTGCACGTGCTATAGAACATTTCAAACCGCCACATAGGCGCATGAATCTTTTAACGATAGCATCTTGCAACATTACAATAATTGATGACAGCTACAATGCAGCTCCGGCATCTGTGCGTGCAGCACTTGCGACACTGCATGCACTATCTGCGCGATCGCGGCGTGTTGCCATATTGGGTGATATGCGCGAACTTGGCGATGTAGAGGATGCTGAACATCGTGCGCTGAGCGTTGCTATTGAGGATAATAATATTGATGTTGTTATAACAGTTGGCGAAAAGATGCTTCTTCTTCACAAGAGACTTATTGCATCATGCAAAAAACAGCATCGCACATGTGCGGTATATCACTATACAACACTGTGTGATGCTGTTGACGCTGTGAGTACCATTGTCAGGAATGGTGATACTGTACTTATTAAGGGTTCGCATGGCATGCGCATGTGGGAAGTGACGGAAAAGCTTATGCAAATGAAATGTGTGAGTAAATGTATAAAGAGGCAGTAGATAACAGCAAATTCCTGTTTAGTGGTATACTATGAAAGAGTGAAGTGCAGCTATATTATGAGGCAGTGTGATATTATTACAATTTTTCCCGATGTAATAGATGTGTATATGCGCTCATCTATCATGGGACGCGCTCAAAAAAATAATGTCGTGACAATTCGTGCACACGATTTGCGTGCCTATACTGATGATAAACACCATACAGTAGATGACACGCCGTATGGTGGGAGCGCTGGCATGATATTGAAAGTTGAACCGATCCATAAAGCTGTGGAAGCTGTGCGTCTTGAGCAGGAGAAAAAAGTGCGCGTGGTTTTACTTTCTGCAAAAGGAGAGCGCTACACGCAACGTGACGTGGAACGTCTTGCGCAATATGAACAACTCATCCTGATTTGTGGGCGTTATGAAGGTGTTGATGAGCGCGTTGCACAACATATTGCCGACGAAGAGATTTCCATTGGCGACTATGTACTCACTGGTGGTGAACTTGGTGCAATGGTGATTGTTGATAGTGTTGTACGTCTTTTGCCGGGTGTGCTTGGTAATAGTGAAAGCGCCGTTCACGAATCTTATTCCATTGATGGGTACAAAGAGCATCCACACTATACAAAACCAGCCGTTTACAATGGGTGGCGTGTGCCAGATATTCTTCTCAGTGGTAACCATAGTGCAATTGAGCGATGGCGAAAAAAGCACGCACGGAACTCTAAAAAGAAAGAGAAAGAATGAGAAAAAGAAAAAAACACATAATGGAAAATATGCTTGCATTTACAATTATCGGCATGACGCTTTTTGGCCTTCTTATGATTGTGAGTGCTGGCGCCGTCTATAGTGAAACGCGTTTTGGAAGTCAATGGTTTTTTGCTGTGCGACAAGCGATTGCTGCATGTATCGGTTTTGCGGCAATGTTTGTTGTATGGCGCATTGACTATCATGTGTGGCAACGTATTGCACCGCTTCT
This sequence comes from Candidatus Moraniibacteriota bacterium, assembly GCA_027031495.1. Classification (GTDB taxonomy): domain Bacteria; phylum Patescibacteriota; class Minisyncoccia; order Moranbacterales; genus JALVQA01. Next base: position 84,781 of record JALVQA010000009.1, on the reverse strand, counting down.
TTTTGTTATTACTAGCGCTTTTCTTATTATGCTCTTTGTGCCGGGCTTGAGTACAGAAATTTACGGTGCGCGACGGTGGCTCTCACTTGGGCCTATCTCTTTTCAGCCAGCGGAGCTCATAAAGATAACACTCATTTTTTATCTTGCGGCACTTTTTGCCAGACGCTCACGTGCTCGTATGTGCGACATTTATGAAGGACTTGTGCCGTTTCTTGTAACAATCGGCGGCATAAGCTTTCTGTTGGTAAATCAGCCTGATGTTGGTACACTTGGTCTTATTCTTTGTGTTGCCGGTGCAATCTTTTTTGTTGCAGGTGCGCGTATGTCGCATCTTATGTTCTTACTTTTATCTGGTATTGTTGCACTTTTTATGTTGATAAAGACGGCACCGTACCGTATGGAGCGTTTCATGACATTTCTTGATCCGAGTATTGATGCACAGGGCGCCGGTTACCAGATTATGCAGGCGCTTATTGCTGTTGGGTCTGGTGGCATTTTGGGGCGCGGTCTTGGGCATAGTATGCAAAAATTTAATTACCTGCCGGAGCCGGTCGGTGATTCCATATTTGCCGTTATTGCGGAAGAGCTTGGTTTTGTCGGTGCCGGTAGTGTAGTTCTTGTCTTTGTTGTAATAGCTTATCTTGGTTATTATGCTGCAATGCGTGCCCCTGATGCATTTGGTCGCCTCGTTGCGGTCGGTATTACGACGTGGATTGTTGTGCAAGCATTTTTCAATATAGCGGCAATTACATCAATTATGCCATTGACGGGGATTCCGCTTCCTTTTATTAGTTATGGATCAACGGCACTTGTTGTAACATTATTTGCAACAGGTATTCTCCTAAATATCATGCGGCATGGCCGAGTGTGATGTGTGATATAATACCAAATAAGTAAAAGCCATTAAATAGACTTTTTTTATGATTCACGTTCTCTTGACCGGTGGTGGTTCTGGTGGGCATGCGTTTCCACTTATCGCTGTCGCACGTGCACTTCGTGCACAGTATGGCGAAGCTGATACGCGTTTGTACTATATCGGTCCTAAAAGTCCGATGATGGAAAGGGAGCGCGCACTTTTTGAGGCAGAGGGCATAGAAGTGACGTTTGTTCTAGCTGGCAAAGTACGTCGCTATACGTCATCTCAAAATTTTATAGATCCCTTTCGCACGCTATGGGGCATAATACAGTCACTCTATTTTGTCTTGCGTATTATGCCGAATGTCGTTTTTGCAAAAGGTGGATATGGCGCTGTACCGGTAGTAATTGCGGCATGGCTCTATAGAATTCCAATTATGATTCATGAGTCTGATGCGGTGCCTGGCGTTGCAAATCGCATACTGGGAAAATTTGCGCGACGTATCGGCATTGCATATCCGAGCGCACGAAAGTTTTTTCGCGAGAGAAAAACAGCACTTGTCGGTGTGCCTGTGCGTAAGACAATCCTTAACGGAGATCCATCGCGTGCACGGAAGCGTTTTCATCTTGTAGAGGAGCGTCCGACTGTACTTGTACTTGGTGGTTCACAAGGCGCACACAAAATCAATAAGGCTCTCCTAGAGGCGTTAAAAATTCTTGCCACACGTACTCAAGTTATTCATCAGACAGGTGAGAGAGATTACGAGTATGTTGTACACGAAGCTGCACGTCGCGGTTTCAAGGCCGGGCGTGATGGGTATACGCCTGTGGCATTTCTCTCACCGGAGGAGATGGGCGATGCATTGGCTGTGGCAGATATTGTTGTTTCACGCGCTGGCGCAACTGCAATTGCCGAAATTGCAGCATATGGTAAAGCGACAATTCTGATTCCGTTAAATATAAGTGCGAACGATCACCAGAGGATGAATGCGTATGAAATTGCAAAGGAAGGGGGAGCAATTGTTCTTGATGAGACAAATATTGGACGCACAATGCTATCAAGTACGATTTTTAAAGTTTTGGATGATGAGGCACTGCGCCTGAAGATGGAAGAGAAAATTATCGCTTTTTATCATCCACTTGCGGCAGATCATATTGCGCAAGGTCTCATAGAGATGGCGCAAAAGTAAGATATTTTTTATAAGAAAGCGTTAGCGGATATGCTTTTTGGCAGATGGTCCAAAAAGTGCGAATGCACTGCCAACAAGGGCGAAGAAAATCCATTGGAGTGGTGTAGAGCGAAAAATGTGATCGCTCAATGATGCAAAGGCGAGTGCGAGAGCGAGTGCAAAGAGTGTGAGAAAGATGTCGTGTTCATACTGCGTCGTACTTGTATATGCACGATAGAGGAGGATAGCAAGTGTCCATAGCACAAAGAGAAGGAAAATGCTTAAACCAACAATGCCGCCCTCCACAAAAGAACGTACGTATTCGTTGTGCGGATCAGTTGAGCCAAAGCGATTACCGCGTACACCTTCTGCAACAGTACTAAAAGTACCGGCACCATTACCATAAAGCATTCTGTTATCGATAATTGTACGCGTAATGGTATCATTCCATAAGCCGATGCGCCACGTGATAGAGCTGTCAACACCGGGATGCAGCGCCTCTGTTACGCGTGCGTGGAAAGCGGGGAACGTCACGTAGAGGAGAAGTGGCAAAGCAATAACAAATGGTAGAATTCTTTTGAAGTGTGTCGCTGCAATAATGCTACCAAGGACAAAGAGCGCAATCCACGAAACACGCGCAAAAGTGAAAATGATAATTGTACTGTAGAGTGCTATAAGAAGGATGGTGATTGTATGCAGTGCGCGTGAATGTGTTGTGTATAACATGAGAATGCTAACGGCAACCATCGCAATAAGGTATGTGCTAAAAATATTTGGATGCATAAATGTGCCAAAGACGCGTGGCACATCAAAAACGATATCTGTGTAGCCGGTGTTGGTGATGGATTGTATCAATGCAGTGCCAAGTGGTATAAGCGAGCCAGTAAGGAGCGTTATAAGAAGTGCATAAAATCGCTGATGCGATGTAATTGTGGTAAAGGCGAGGATATAAATAGTAAAAATTGTTGTGATGCGGAGAACGTCGTAGAGTGTTGTTGTAAGTGGTGATGGACTGATAGAAACAAAAAAACTGCCGGCAGTCCACGCTATAAGGAGGATAAATGCATACAGAAGGGGGATGTGTTTGATACGTTCGCGTTCGCGTACAACAATAATAACGCCAAGAATGAAAACGCCAATGCCGAGAAGTTGTGGCAATGTTAGCGTTGTTGTCGTATTGATGGGAACAGTGAAATATCGTGCTGTTGCGTCAATACTCATGCGTATAACAAGCAAGACAAAAAGAAGAATGTGCGGCGCGCTGAATGCAAGGGCCACTGCGATTATGCCAAAAGCGACAACGACACCAATAAGCGGTGAGGCGCCAACAATACTCGCGACGGCAGTACATAAGAGACCGATGACAGTCGCAATAACAGCGCTATGGCGCGGTAGCAAAAGTAGTAATAATAAATCTTTTGACATTACGTCATTCTTATACTATAGTAAACAGTTCATATAATCATTTTTTACGTGTTTTGTCAATGCAATGAAGGTGCTTTTAATTGATAAATTTCACCATCGCTTCGGTGGCGCGGAGCGTGCGTATTTCGATACGGCGGATGTACTGACATCACACGGGCACGATGTAGCGTTTTTTGCAATGCATCACCCGCAAAATGAGCCGACGCCATGGTCGCGGTTCTTTGTTTCGCAAGTGGATTATGGGCGCACAGACTACACGCTATGGCAGAAATTGCGCATGGCACTACGCATGATTTGGAACCGTGAGGCACAAAAGAAGCTGGATGCGCTGTTGGCGGAATTCCGTCCGGATGTTGCACATCTCCACCTCATCTACCATCAACTCTCACCGTCTATCATTTGGACGCTCGTTAAACATCGCATTCCGATGGTAATGACGCTCCATGACTACAAGCACATCTCGCCGAACTACAATCTCTTCGTGCGCGGAAAAGTGTGGGAGCGCGCACCGTGGCACTGCGTGGGAGATCGGTGTGTGCGCGACAGTATATCAGCAAGTGCTGTATGTGCGCTTGAGCACTATGTGCACGCGCTCCTCGGTACATATGCAAAAGTTGATCGCTATATTGCTCCGAGCCGGTTTCTCATTGAGATGTCTCGGCGACACGGCTTCACGCAAAAAATTACCTATGTGCCACAGCCGCTATCGCCGGCAGAGTTTGCCGTACCAGCGTATCAGCGCGAGGATTACATCCTCTACATCGGACGACTCTCGCATGAGAAGGGCGTACGTGTGCTGTTGGATGCGTTTGCTGCTTCGCGCGCGCCGCGTCTCATTGTTGCCGGTACGGGACCGGATAAAGACGCGCTCATGGCGTATGCGCGGACACTGCCCGGTGCCGAACGCATCACGTTTGCCGGATTTGTTGGTGGCGCGGCGCTGACAGAGCTCACACAGAAGGCGCGTGCCGTCGTTGTGCCGTCGCTGTGGTATGAGAATGCGCCATACGCACTGCTGGAGGCGCTTGCCGCTGGTAATATCGTTGTTGCCGCTGCCAGCGGTGGTGTCACAGAACGTATCGTGCATGGTGAGAACGGATTTCTCTATCCGCCACAAGACACGCAGAAGCTGACGCGCCTCTTGGATGCGCTGCCGCACATTGATGATGCGCGCATCAGCGCCAACGCTCGTGCAAGTGTCGCCAACCTCACTCATGAACGCTACTATGCAGACCTTATGGCTGTTTACAGAGATGTCGTACATCTTGCCAAACGCGCAATCTAATGGTAGAGTGTGTATAGCAGGTGAGAAACTGCGTGTTTGGTGTATGCGTTGTTATGCAGCGCTACGGCGCTATATACGCAAACACTTTCTCGCTATGGCGATATTTAAAAGTTTTTAGTTAATATCAGAAGGCAATGACAGTACCAAAACAACGTCGCACAAGAGAGCACCGTCGTGATCGTAAAGGGCAGTACGCTGTAAAACCCAAGAGCGTTTCTGCGGATGGTGCGCAATCGCATCGCATTTCTGCAGATCACCCTATTTACAAAGGACGCGATTACTCAGCTGTTTTCAAAAAAACAGCATAGTTAAATAAGGCCACACTATGTGGTTTTATTTGTTTCCTTAACAAGCAATCGAGAGAAGAAAATATAAAAAACAATAAAATATAATTTTGAACAACGTTTATGGCAAACCGACATCTGCAAAGAAGTATTGCAATGCAAACCCTCTTTGAGTGGGATTTTAATGGGCAAAAAAATGAGCTTTTAGATACTTACATACAGCGCAATTGTGCAGAGTTCGCGCCCGGTGTGGAGTCGTGTGATTTTGCGAAGGAATTAATTCAATTAGTGATTGATAATCAAGAATCAATTGACGCACTCATTACACAGTGTGCGCCGGAGTGGCCGCTTGATCAGGTTGCGATTGTTGATCGCAATGTTTTGCGCATTGGCATTGCAGAACTTGTTTATGGTGATTATGAGACGGTGCCGCCAAAAGTTGCTATCAACGAAGCAATTGAACTTGCAAAAAATTTTGGAAGTGATTCATCGCCGCGTTTTGTTAATGGTGTGCTAGGTACAATTTATCGTGAAATGGGTGAGCCAATGAAGGATGATGATGCGCAAAAAGGACGTGAGCGTCGTGAAGCGTGGAAAAAAGAACATGGTGGCATGGACCATGAAGATGGGGAGCAGATGTCTGCCACAGAGTAATGATTTTTAAATGAATATGTAAGTATGACAATTGAAGAATTTGCACAGAGAATAGGTGTTGCATTTGATGATAAGGGTCTTTTAGAGCAGGCGTTGACACACCGCTCATATCTTAATGAAGATCGTACGTACAAGCGTGGTCACAATGAGCGCCTTGAGTTTCTCGGCGATGCGGTCTTGGAGCTTATTGTAACAGATTATCTCTATACACACTACAACAATCCGGAAGGTGAACTGACGGCATGGCGCGCATCGCTTGTGAATACTGATATGTTAGCGCGTGTTGCACAAGAATTGGGTGTTAATGATATTTTACGTATGAGTAAGGGTGAAGCGCAAGATAGCAATTCGCGTGCACGTCACCATATACTGGCAAATGCGGTTGAGGCAATTATCGGTGCAATCTATCGTGATCAGGGCTATGACGCCGCGCGCTCTTTTATTCTAAATCACATCATCGTTCATCTTGACGAAGTAATTGAAAACAAACTCTATCGTGATCCAAAGAGTTATTTCCAAGAACAAGCACAAAAGCACCGTAGAACAACACCACATTACGAAGTTTTGGACGAGAGCGGGCCAGACCATGACAAGAATTTTATTGTAGGTGCATACATTGGTAACGATCTCATCGCCAAAGGTGCAGGGCGATCAAAGCAGGAAGCGCAACGTACGGCAGCACAGGCAGCACTTGACACAATGCAGTGGCAGTAGAGACGTGCGTCACTATTTTTAATGTCTGTTGTATAATGTACACATGGCCAAAATACAAAAAGAAAAACAGGGATTTACACTCATTGAGTTACTCATTGTTATTGCCATTATTGGCATTCTTGCAAGTATTGTGTTGGTAAGTCTTTCCAGTGCACGTTTTAAGGCAAAGGAAGCTCGTTACATTGCTTATGTATCAAATGCATCACGACTAATAAAAGGTGTTGCAGAGAGCGGAGGATTAGATGATGTTACATACTTGCGCGGGTGTGTCGGTCGCACTAAAACAGGACACTGTTGGGGCGGAAGTGGTTATTGGGAAACAAATGCATACCAAAGTCGTATAGATGCTGTATTTGGAGCTGATGCATTTACAAGGGCTGCCCCATCACCTATAAATGATAATTATAGCTTGGTTATGTATTATTGGCCGACGTATGCAGGGCACGGTGGTTACTTTCTTAATGCTATTGTCTTATATGCTTATGTTGGTCGCGATAATATAGATATATGTGATAGGTTTGGGTGGGATAATGTTCGGAAAAGCCCAGATCATGATTATTGCACAGGATCATTTAAGACACGTTAATTTATGTTTATTAAAGAAAAAATTGACGAAATATTATGGTTGTTGTCTGTGAAATATGGCATGCGCATTACTTGTTCCCAATTAATCATTGCCATTGTTTTAATGATATCAACCATAATTTTCTATGGTTTTATTGAGCGTAAAAGTAGTGAATTGCATCAAGTGCCGAACAGTGATGTGCCATCGGAAGTGCGCAATTTAGTGCTTCCAGAGCCAATTTGATGCATTTTTGCATCTAATGCAAAATACTGTACAATAGGCGTATACGCGCCTAGAGGTCTTGGGCGTCTTAGTGATTTGCCTAAATACAGAATACATGTTTCTCAAAAAGATTGAATTACACGGCTTTAAGTCATTTGCGCAGAAAACGACGATTGATTTTACGGCGGCGATGCACACGATTAACGGTGCGCGACACTATGGCATTACGGCAATTGTTGGACCAAATGGTAGCGGTAAATCAAATGTGGCGGATGCAATTCGGTGGGTGATGGGTGAGCAGTCAATGAAAAGTCTGCGCTCAAAAAAGTCTGACGACGTTATTTTTGCCGGTAGTAGTACACAACGTAAAATGAATACAGCATCTGTTGCGCTTTACTTTGACAACACGGATGGTAGCATGCCGGTGGAGTTTGGTGATGTGGTTGTCTCACGTACAGTCTATCGTGATGGTTCGGGAGAATACCATATAAACGGTGCAAAAGCACGTCTCCTTGATGTTGTTGATTTGCTTGCACACATTGGTCTTGGTAAGGGAAGTTACAGTATTATCACACAGGGCATGACAGATGCATTCTTGAGTGCAACGCCATTGGACCGACGGCGAATTATTGAGGATGCCGCCGGTGTGCGACCATTTCAGATTAAGAAACAACGCGCGTTAACAAAACTTGATAGTACGCGCGTCAATCTTGAGCGTGTTGCGGGTCTTATTCAGGAAATTGAGCCACATTTAAAAATGCTGAAGCGTCAAGCGGATCGTGCGGCAAAGGCGGAAGATGTTGCGAAGGAACTCACGGAGAGGCAGAAACAACTTTATCAATGGCGATGGAATGCATTTAAAACAGAACAGTCTTCTGCACTGAAAGAACTTGAACAGCGTAATGCCGCACTTCAAAGTGCACAGAAAGAAGTGGATGCACTTTCGCATGAATTGCGCATGCAGGCGCAAAAGATGGAAGCGCGCGCATCAGCGGGAGATGCGGAACTTCTCAAAGAGAAGCGTGTTATCGGTGATAAGCTTGCGGCTGCACGCAAAGAGCTGGCGATTATTGAAGGACATATGGCATTGGAGCGCGAGCGTATCGCGCGAGAAATCGCAGCGCTTAAATCACGCGTACCGGTAGATTCGCAGTATGTGCGCGCACATCTCGATACAATGGCAAAAAATATAGACAGTGTTCTGCAGAATGAAAAAATGAATGTTGAGATTCTTAAAAATGCTCTTGCCAAAGCGCGCAAGGCCATTGTGTCATTGAATGCTGATGTTGAGCGTGGTAGCGTGGAAGTTGACACGCGCGCACAAAAAGAGCGTATTCGCAAAGAAGGCGATGAAAAAATTCTCGCGATTACACAAAAACGTGCTACCGTAGAAGAGCGTATTGCAAAGTATGAGGCGGCTTTGGTGGCTGTTGATAAAAAGCTCGCTGATGGTGCGGCAGCAGAGCGTGCCGCACGCGCCGCATTTTTTGAACAAGAACGTGTTTTGCGTGACAAAGAACGTGCACTCAATGCCTTACGCGACGCATATAACGAAGCAAAAATTCGCCTTGCGCGCGTGGAAGTGCGTGAAGAAGATTTGAAGCGTCTCATTATGACAGAGCTCAATATGACGCCGGAAGATCTTGAGGCGTGCGTATGCGAACCGGTAGAAGATGAGGCACACCTTGAGCAACGTGTAGCGCGTCTTAAGGTGCAACACGAATCCATTGGCACAATTGACCCATTGGTTATTGATGAGTATAAAGAAACACAGGAGCGATACGATTTCTTAACGCAAGAATATGATGATTTGCAACGTGCCATTGTTGATTTAGTGACGGTCATTAAAGAGATGGACCAAGAAATTGATAAGGCATTTAAGAAAGCGTTCAGCTTCATAAATAACGAGTTCGGTCTCTACTTCCGCATGATGTTTGGCAGTGGGAAAGCGTCTTTGAAGAAAGTGACATTTGCGCCACGTCATCAGAACGTGCAAGCAAGCGAAGATGTCACAGAAGATGACGAGAGTACTGTAAAAAAAGATGACGATGTTCAAATTGGTATTGCTATCAGCGCAACACCACCGGGTAAGCGCGTAAATAGTCTTGCGCAACTTTCCGGCGGTGAGCGCTCGCTCGTGTCACTAGCATTACTATTTGCTGTTATTGCTTTTAACCCGCCACCGTTTGTTGTGTTGGATGAGGTGGAGGCAGCACTTGATGAGTCCAACGCGCGTCGTTTTGGTAATATCCTTAAGGCACTCTCTAAAAAAACGCAGTTTGTTACTATTACGCATAATCGCGAAACAATGCGTCATGCATCAGTACTTTATGGTGTTACAATGAACCAAGATGGTGTGTCGCGACTCTTAAGTGTCAAGATTGACGATATTAAAGATGATGCTTCTGTGGCGCCTCCACCACAAAGTACTTAGCATACTGGCGCGTTGTATGGTATAGTAAAGACGATTGCCAAATAGCATTGATCGTTATATTATTCTTTATCTTCTATAAAAACTATGTTTAAGCATGTACTTGATGTTTTTCGCGTGAAAGATATTCGCAATAAGATTTTCTTCATCTTGGCGCTTTTGTTTGTTTTTCGCATTGCTGCAAATATTCCGTTGCCGGGTGTTGACCCTGCACGATTGGAATCGTTTCTGTCAGACAATCAACTCCTCGGCATGGTAAATATATTTTCTGGTGGTGGATTGTCAAATATTTCTATCGTACTGTTAGGTCTTGGACCGTACATCACAGCGTCTATTGTGATGCAACTGTTGCAGATGATTGTGCCGTCACTGGAGAAACTGAATAAAGAAGAGGGTGAAGTGGGGCGTCAAAAATTTACACAGATTACGCGCTGGCTTACAGTGCCGTTTGCGTTACTGCAGACATTCGGTATGTTGACACTCTTGCGTTCGCAGGGTGTGATTGTTGTAGAGAGTAGTTTTGACATTATTCTCATGATGATTACGGCAACAGCCGGTACAATTTTCCTTATGTGGCTTGGCGAGCTTATTACAGAGAAGAAGATTGGTAATGGTGTGTCAATTCTTATTTTTGCCGGTATTGTTGCGGCGCTACCATCAAGTTTGAGTAGATTCTTTTCAGAGTTTCAGACAACAGAACTCTTTACATATGTGCTTTTCATTGCTGTCGCGCTGCTGACGATTGTAGGTGTTGTCTTTATGACGGAGGCACAGCGCAATATTCCGATTGCATATGCCAAAGGCATGCGCGGCGGTGTTAACAGAGGATCTTCACACCTGCCACTGCGTGTTAATCAGGCCGGTGTTATTCCGATTATTTTCGCAATTTCCATTGTTCTTTTCCCGAGTGTAGTTGCCGGCGCACTTGTGAATGCGCCAAATGAAACAGTCGCCGCGATAGCGCAAGCGGTTAATGCATTTTTTCAGAACAGACTTTTATACGGTTTAATTTACTTTATTCTTGTTATTGTTTTTGCATATTTTTACACTGCAATTATTTTTGATCCAAAGAAGATTGCTGAAAATCTGCAAAAGCAGGGTGGATATATTCCCGGTGTGCGTCCTGGTCATCAAACGGAGGAGTATTTACACAGGATTATGAATCGTATCACACTCGCCGGCGCCACATTTCTTGGCATTGTTGCAGTGTTGCCGTTGATTGTGCAGGAGATGACGCAAATTCAGGCGTTGACCGTCGGCGGTACAAGTATTCTCATTGTTGTATCTGTTGTCATTGACATGATCAAGCAAATACAGGGACAGATGGTGATGCGTGACTACGAAAAATTCTAGTAGTTTGATGTGTTATAAAAATTAAAAAATTTTTTTTATGTTTTTTCTTTTGCGTCTTATTATTGTTGCGCTAACATTACTTGTGGCAACAAAGCTTATTCCCGGTGTTACGGTAACATCATTTTATATTGCGCTTGTTGTTGCAATTTTGCTTGGCTTACTTAATATTACTGTGCGTCCCATTCTTGTTTTTTTGACATTGCCGATTACGATTTTGACGCTTGGGTTATTCCTCTTTGTTATCAATGCAGCAATGCTTCTTTTGCTTGCAAGTTTTGTTGAGGGATTTGCAATTGCAAGTTTCTGGAGCGCTCTTGCGGTATCACTGTTACTTACAGTTGTTAACTGGTTCTCATATCATATTCTTAAATAGGAAAAAATATGCGTCTTCTCTCTTCTCTTGCGTCAGCTGATCTTGCTGGCAAGCGCGTTGTTGTACGCGCACCGCTCAATGTGCCGATTAAAGATGGTGATACAAAGCAAAAGTTTCGCATTGCATCACTCAAGAGAACAGTTGATTTTTTGTGTGATGCTGGTGCGCATGTTGCACTTCTTGGGCATCTTGGTCGTCCACGTAAGGCGTGTGAACAACAGCGTGCGCAAAGTGGTAAGGAAGAGGGAGATGAGGCGATATCCGAGAGTGCACATGCCGGCGCATATTACACGAGAGAGCTTTCCATGGCACAACTAACAGATGATATTGCACGTATTTTAGGACGCTCTGTTGTTTTTGCTGATGCGTGCACAGGTGAACATGTGCGTGATATTCTCGATGGCAGTGCAGCTGGATCACTAGTTCTTCTGGAAAATGTGCGTTTTTATAGGGGAGAAACAGCAGATGATACTGCAGAGCGCATGGCTTTTGCGCGTGACATTGCGCGCAATTTTGACATTTACGTTAATGATGCTTTTAGCGTGTCGCATCGCATGCATGCGTCAGTGGTTGAGCTTGCGTGTGTGTTACCGTCGTATGCCGGCGAGCAACTTGCGCAGGAAGTTGCCACGCTTTCACGTGTGCGTACAGCACCGGAGCACCCAGCGGTTGCAGTAATTGGTGGTGCGAAAATTGCAACAAAACTGCCGTTTATTCGCGCACTTGAGCCGCTGTATGACACAATCCTCGTTGGTGGTAAAATTGCCAATGAAGCTATTGATGAAAACATTTCTTTTTCAGAGCGCGTTGTATTGCCGACGGATTTTGTAGGTGATCGCTTTGACATTGGGCCGGCAACATGCGATGTGTTTGTTGAACACATTATGCGTGCGCGTACCGTTATATGGAACGGCCCTATGGGATGGTATGAAAAAGACGAATACGCACGCGGTACGGAGCGTATTGTGAAGGCACTTACACAAACAGATGCCTTTACTGTTGTTGGTGGCGGCGAATCTCTAGAAGCATTGGAGTACTATGATGCAGTGGATGCTATAGATTTTGTTTCCACAGGCGGTGGCGCGCTCTTGGAGTTTATGGCGGGTAAGACTTTGCCTGGCATTGCTGTTTTGGATGCGTAGTGGTAGAAGTGGATACATTTATTGCATGGAGAGTGTTTTAATATTCCACGCGTAAAGTATATGTTATACTATCGTTGTGTACTGTTAAGTTAAAACAAAAAACACATGCTTTCACCAGCACGTATTGTTTATTATTTGACGTTGCTCATTTTAGGTATCACAAACATCTGTAACTACATTGTGCGCAAACATCCGGAGTGGATGCTGTGGTTGCGACAGCGCAAAGTTGCTGTGCGCGCATGGCGCAATCGACGCATAACAAAGTAGGCAATAACTGATCTGATCATTTTTTATGAAAGAGTTGCAGCACGAGAGCTACAGAGAACTCATCTGGATGCTGGCAAAAATGGATTTTAAATTACGCTACCAAGGGTCTATTCTTGGGTATGTTTGGGCACTCCTAAAACCGCTGTTGACATTTACGGTGCTGTACTTTGTGTTCTCATCTATTTTTAATATGCGTAATGATGGGACAAATTACTACGCGTTGGAGCTACTTGTCGGGATCATGATGTTTAATTTTTTTGCGGAGGGAACAAATGCGGGTCTTAATGCACTCCTAAACAAGTCGCAACTCGTCACAAAAATCTATGTGCCGCGCTGGGCAATTATCTTTGCGGCAACACTCAATAGCGCGATAATCTACATCGCGAATATTGCGGTGATTATTTTGTTTTTTGCGCTGTATCACCTCGTGCCGTCGTTACAGGCGATTGGATTGTTCATTTTATTCTCACTGGCACTGTTTATCCTGATCGTGTCATTCTCACTCATGGCAGCACCACTACAGGTTTTGTTTCGTGATATTGCATTGATTTGGGATGTGGTAGTACAGATTCTCTTTTATGCCTCACCGATCATCTATCCGCTCTCACTGTTGCCGGCGCAGTATCATAAGTGGATTTTACTCAATCCACTGGCGTTTATCGGGCATTTTACCAAGATGGCGCTCACACAAGACCACTTGCCGGATGCGCACCAGACGCTGCTGTTCGTTGCAATTCTTACCGGCGCGTTTGCATTTAGCATCTGGGTATATCGTCGCCTGATTCCGTCTATTGCAGAGAAGGTATAAGAACTGTATTATAATCGAAAAGATGCGTACAAAAAAGACACAATTAAAGAATGCAATTGACGTGCATAATGTTTCCAAGATGTTTCGCATCCCGCATGAGAAGGTCAGTAGCCTGCGCGGGGCGTTTGTGAGTGCCTTCAAGGGCGACCGTACGTACGAAGAATTCAAGGCGCTGGATAAAGTAAGTTTTAGCGTTAAAAAGGGAGAGTTTTTTGGCATCATCGGGCGCAACGGCTCGGGTAAGAGTACACTCCTGAAAATCCTCGCCGGGATTTACCGCCCCGACAGCGGACGCGTCACGGTCAATGGGCGGATCTCGCCGTTTCTGGAACTGGGGATTGGCTTCAATCCGGAGCTCTCCGGGCGGGACAATGTGTACCTGAACGCGACGGTACTCGGGCTCTCGCGCAAGGAGATTGACAAGAAATTCAACGACATTGTGCGCTTCGCCGAGCTGGAACGTTTCATAGATCAGAAGCTCAAAAACTACTCCAGCGGCATGCAAGTCCGCCTCGCCTTCGCCGTCTCCATCCACGCCAACCGCGACATTCTCCTGATGGACGAAGTCCTCGCGGTAGGGGACAGTAACTTTCAAAAGAAGTGCCTTGATACTTTTAAGAGATACAAGAACCAAGAAAAAACAGTTATTCTTGTAACGCATGACATAGGTATTGTGCGTGAGTACTGTAACCGCGCATTGTTGTTACACAACGGCACAGTTCTTGAAGTTGGTGATGTTGATACCGTGTGTGATGCGTATATTGCGAAAAACATGCATGCTCGTCAGAGGAAAGAATTGGAAGAGAGAGAACACATAAAGAGACAAGAAGAAGAGCGGGAAAAAGAAATAAAAAAGAACAAGGAGAAGGGAAGAAAAGAAAAAGATGCTGTCATAGAAGATATACAGTTGTTTGATGCACGTGGCAATGAATTGATGGAAATTGCACATGGTGAACCGTTTAGTATTGAAACGACGGTTGATGTGAGGCGACGAAGAAAAAACCTTTTTCTTGCGGTGCAAATTTTTGATAACAGTAACGATGCTTTTCTTTGCGGCAATAATACGCATAATGACCATTTTGATTGCAAGTGGCGCACGGGAAAAAATACAATCAAAATTTTCTTCAAAGACAATGTGTTTAATATGGGTGAAATCTATGTACGCGCTGTTGTTTTTGAGAGAAAGGGTGATAATGATATTGTTATTATTGATACTATTTCGTGTAAGGAAATAAACGAAAAGATTGTCAAAATCGTGCATAAAGAAGGTGCTGGTGGTGGTATAATGCGCATTGAACATAAGTGGTCAAAAAAACGCTAAAGTGTTATGAAAAATGGTATCGTTTTGTGGCTTACGGGACTGCCATGTAGTGGTAAAACGACTCTTTCGCTGGGGATTGAGGAGTATTTTCGTCAAAAGGATTTGCCGTTTCAACGTCTTGATGGTGATGTTGTACGCACAACAATCAGCAAAGATCTTGGGTTCAGCAAAGCTGATAGAGAGGCGAATATTGAACGCCTTTCTTATGTAGCACAAATGCTTGCAAACAATGGCATTAATGTTTCCATGGCGTTTGTATCACCGTATCGTCATATGCGCGAACGTGCGCGTGCGCTCATTGGTGAAAATTTTGTGGAAGTGTACGTAAGGGCAAGTGTAAAGAAGTGTATGGAGCGAGACGTAAAGGGGATGTATGCGAAAGCAAAGAGAGGTGAGATTAAAGATTTTACAGGCGTACAAGATCCTTTTGAAGAGCCGACAAAGCCGGAGATTGTGGTTGATACGGAGAAGGAGAGCATTGATGAAAGTGTACAAAAAATCATTGCATATATTGAAAAGAAATACAATGACGCTAAAAAGCATTCCCATTGAAATTGACGACATTATTGACATAGCGCGTGCAGCCGGTGACGTTGCACTGACGTTTTATAATGCGTCGTATGCCATTGAGCAGAAACGCGACAAATCTCCTGTTACAGCAGCGGACATGGCAGTGCATCGTCTTGTGACAGACAAATTATCACGTTATAGCTTTCCGGTTCTCAGTGAAGAAGGTGGTGATACTTCTGTGGCATCTGAAAGTGAATACATCTGGATTATTGATCCTATTGATGGCACAAAGGATTTTATTCAAAAAACCGGTGACTTCAGCATTATGATTGGTTTGATTGATAGTAGCCGGTGTGCTGTTGCCGGCGTTGTGTATGCACCGGCAATGGATGTTCTGTACTATGCCATCCGTGATACGGGCGCTTTCTTGCAAAGAGGTTCTGTGAAAGAACGCATTTTTGTCAGCAAAAAACCACTAAAGGGTGGCAGAATTCTAACAAGCAGAAATCATCTGGGCACATGGGAGCAAGACATCGCTCGCCTGTATAGTATGCGGCCTATTCCCATGGGATCAGCAGGTCTTAAAATGTGCAAAATTGCAGCAGGTGAGGCGGAGCTCTACATTAACTCCAGTGATAAAAGCGGTATATGGGATATTTGCGCCGGCGATGTTATTGTGCGTGAAGCCGGCGGGAATATTTGTGACAAAAAAGGGCGCAGAATTTTTTATAATTGTGCCAACACAAAATTACGCAACGGCTATATTGTAACAAACGGTGATATGACACTCTGCTCTAGAGAATGATAAAGATATGAAGAAAATACTTGTTGATGATGTTGTCATGCAAGAGGCGTGCAATATTGCTGATGGTGTTTACGCGCCACTAAAAGGTTTTACGGGCAAGGACGATTTTGAGAGCATTGCCACACATTTCCGTCTGACAGATGGACGCATATGGGCGATGCCAATTATTCTTGACATAACACGTGAGCAAAAAGAAGAGATTGGTGACAACGATTTTATTATTGAAAACAGAGAAGGTAAACAGTTCTATATTTCCAAACCAAGTATCTATAAAATTGATCGTGATCGCATGGCGCAGGCACTTTATGGCACAACCGACAAAAAACATCCCGGCGTTGCGCGGTTATATGGATTGAAGGAATACTTTGTCGGCGGCAACGTAGATCGTGTTGTCGGGCGCGAATTTAAAAATACGTATCCATACTACAAAACACCGGCAGAAATGAAGGAGATCTTTAAGAAACACGCTTGGACGCATATTGTTGCGTTTCAAACACGCAACCCACCACACCGCTCACATGAATTCTTGCAAAAACGTGCTCTAGCACAGGTAGATGGTCTCCTTATTCAACCGGTTATCGGGCCAAAAAAGGAAGGTGATATCAAGGATGAATACATCATCGGCGCTTATAACATTCTCATTGAGCGCTACTACAAAAAAGATACGGTTGAATTGTCAACATTTCACACCTATATGCGCTATGCCGGTCCGCGTGAGGCTGTTTTCCATGCGCAAGTACGGAAAAATTTTGGGTGCACGCACATGATTATCGGACGCGACCATGCCGGTGTCGGCAATTATTATGGTACGTATGATGCACAAAATATTTTCAAGCGGTTTCGTGAGGATGAACTTTGTATTAAAATATTCAAATATAACAATGTGTGTTATTGTAAAAAGTGTGAGAACATGACGCCTGATGGTACGTGTCCGCACACAGATGATGACAAAGTCTTTTTATCCGGTACAGAGTTGCGTCGCAGACTGATCGAAAAAGAAGAAATTCCTGATAAATTTATGCGGAAAGAGGTTGTGGCGTATTTGGAGAGTAGAAAAAGCATATTTGTTGATTGATAAAATGCTGAACAAAATTATGAACAGGAAAGAGAATACAGTTGTCTGTATACTGGGAATGCACAGAAGTGGTACGTCAATGATAACACGCCTTTTGAATATTTGTGGCCTATCTCTTGGTGATGAGAAAAACATCATGACAAAGAGTTATAGTGAAAATATAAAGGGACATTGGGAGAATATAGAAATTCTTCATATTAATGAAAAGATACTCGAAACCTTTGGCGGTACGTGGGACATGCCGCCAAGACTTCTTGATAAATGGGAAGACGATAAGAGATTAAATCAGTTGTATGAAAGAGCACGAGAAGTTGTTAAAAAAATGAATGGTGCACATGAAATTTGGGGATTTAAGGAGCCGAGAACGTCGTTGACGCTTCCTTTTTGGCAAAAAGTTATTCCGCATATGAAATATGTGATTCCTGTTAGGCATCCAGCAAATGTAGCGGCGTCATTACACAAGCGTGATGGCATTAACCTGGACGATGGTATAATGTTGTGGTTAACGTATATTAGATCAATTTTAAAATACACGAAAGGCAAAGATAGGATTTTTACATTCTTTGATAACTATTTTGTTGATGCGCATAAAGAATTACGAAGAGTTTGTGATTTTTTAAATATTGATTATACGGATAGCGCAAAGCAACGAGAAATAGCTAATTTTATCAGTGATAAATTACGTCATAATAAGGTGGTTTTTTTGACTGGTAGTGATGATTTTAGTTATGAAGACGTTGTTAATCTTGCAAGTGATGCCTTTTTAAACAAAGGAACAAAAAGAGATGAAAAATTCTACATTCTTTTGGAACAAATAAATAAGCTCTCAAAACAGATAGCTGAGCAAGAAAAAGTGAATGCACAACTCTCAAAACAGATAGCTGAGCAAGAAAAAGTGAATGCACAACTCTCAAAACAGATAGCTGAGCAAGAAAAAGTGAATGCACAGAAAGATTTTGAAATTCGATATATGAAATCATCAAAATTTTGGCAATTGAGAAATGTGTACGTTCGTTATAAAAAAAATATTACGAGAGTTATAAAGAAACCGAATATCTTTGTAAGGCATTGCAAAGAAAAAACCAAGAATTTTTGTTTAATGAAGTATGTGCCTTTAACCAACATAAAAAATGGTATTTTATTCTTTCACGCTCTTTTGTCAATAAATCAACAACGTTTACATTTTAATGAAAGAAAAGCGAAATTAATTTTTTTGCAAGTGCATTCTTTTGATAAAGGTGGATTAGAAGAGGTTGTCTTTGCTCTGGCTCGTTCACTTAAAGAAACCTACAATGTTTGTGTAATTGCATCATTTGGTAAGAATGGGTACATGGAAAAAGTTGCAAAAAAAAGCGGAATTAACGTAATTAATCTACATGGAAACAGGTTTCTTTTAAAGAAAGTGCTAAATAAATACCGACCCGATATTATACATTTTCACTACAGTGATTTTGGTTTCGATATATATAGAAAATTGGGTATTAAAAGTGTCTACACGATACATAACAACTATATCTGGGCTGACAAAGAATTTATTAAATCTAGAAAGAGGTTTTATGCGGGCATTGATCGGTTTGTTGCTGTTTCAAGTCAGGTAAAGGAATACTTCACAGAAAAATTTCATATCGAAAAAGATAACATTTCTGTTATATTAAATGGTATCAATGTAGATTTAGTGAAAAATTTTGAAAAAGGATGCCGTGATGTATATGGATTTTCTGAAGATGATTTTATCTTTATTAATATTGCTTCATTTAACTGGCATAAATTCCATATTAGCATGGTCGTTGCAATGGATCGGCTCATTGAAAAATATCCAAAGTTCAAAATGATTTTTATGGGCAATATTTTGGACAAATCATGCTATGATTATATAGCAAGTGAGATTAAAAAACGGCATCTCGACAAAAATATTCGCATTATGAAATATATGCCGAAGAAAAAGGTTATGAGCATATTACAGATGTCAGACTGTTTTATTATGCCATCACTTATTGAAGGTTGTAGCATTGCTGTTTTAGAGGCAATGTATGCGCAGTTGCCAATGATTTTGTCGGATATTGGATCTGCAAGAGATGTAATTAATGATTCTGACATTGGCATTATAGTAGATAATCCGTATAATGATGTCTCAGATATATCTCCAAAAGATGTGCATAATTTTTATACTAACGATAAAAATATTAAGAATATCGATAGCATTAAAAATGCTATGGTTGCGATGTATCGTAATCATACAACATGGCGCAAAAAAGCATTGCAAGGACGCAAAAAAATCAAGGAGAAATATACTGTAGAAAATATGTCAAAACAGTACGATAAATTATATAAAGAGCTTTTATAAAAAAATACACTATGAATGAGATAAGAGTTGGCATTGTCATACTCACTTATAATAGAGCTGATGTTGTTGAGCAGTGTTTAGATTCTTTGGTGCGCGCAAAGAATGATACACGTTTTAGTATTTGTGTTATTGACAATGCATCAAGATTGGCAGAATTTAAAAAAATTAAACGTGCGTTTGATTTATTAAAGAAAGAGCGCGTCGATTTTGACGATGAGTTAATTCGAATGAATCATAATACTGGTTTTCCAGGTGGTAACAACATTGGTATCAAAAAATTTCTTAAAGAAGATGATATTACACATATTTGCCTATTGAATAGTGATGTTATTCTTACTGATTACTGGCTAGACCGTCTAATTGCTCATGATTCTGATGCGATTGGTCCCGTAACAAATGCTTGTGGAAATGAGCAAACAATTGCTACAGATTTACAATTGGATTCTTGCGATAATAACTTTGAAAAAATTAATAAATTTGCTCAAAAAAGGTATATCTTATTTGAGAATTTTGTAAAAGAAACGAATTTTCTAGGTTTTTTTTGTTTTATCGGGACGCGTGAGCTATTTTTGAAGGTGGGATATCTTGATGAGATTTTCGGGCGCGGTGCGTTCGAAGACGATGATTATTGTTTGCGCATTTTAAATGCAGGATTCAAAATGCACATAGCAAGAGACGTTTTCTTATACCATTGGGGTACCGCATCTTTTTCGCAAATTCCAGTGCGCAAACTAATGCGACATTTGCAGAAGAATAAGACTATATTTGAATATAAGCACAATATTACTTGGAAAGACAGGAGTCTTTTACCATATCTTGGCTTCAAACAAGATATGCATTTTCTACTGTCGCATAATGATGATAAGTATGCGAAGAATGTTTTTGACAACTACTACGAGATAATAGTGAGTACAATCGATCACTTAACAAATATAACTCAGAAATGCGATAGCCTTTTTATAAAAGCATCGTTACGTTTCTATAATCTTTTGAATAGAATATGGCGTTTTATACATATACGATACAAAAGGATATCATATATCGTATTAACGCGAAAAATATTATTTCTAGTACATTATCCTACCGAAGATGATCTAAAAGATGGCTACTTTCAGAGAGTTAATGCTATCGATAAAATATTGTCAGTATACCTAAAATTTTATGTAAGATACTATTCCGGGAAGATATCTCGCAATGATTTTAGAATGATTAACAAAATTAATGCTAACACCTTTGAAATATCAATTAATAAGAAGAATCCGATAGGATTTCTTGCTCTTCTTATTGTGCACATTCTTTCTGGGAGGATTTATTTGCATAGTATTCTTCGTTTAAATTCTAAATTGCATAGAATTCTTTTCAGAACTGCTAGAAAAAGAATTCTTGATGTTCACGGTGTTGTTCCAGAAGAGTTTCTCTTTCATGGTGACAAAATTGGCTACAAAGATTTTAATGAAATAGAAAAATTTGCTATTAGAAGAGCTAATGTAGTTATTGTTGTCACAAATATGATGGCAAAGCACTTAAGATGTAAGTATTCTTTCCTTAAAAAATCAAGAATATTACTTTTGCCAATCTTTCCGACTTCCTCTAGCGGGAGCGCAAAGCCAACAATGAAATCAATAAAAGATAAAGAAGTTATTATCTATTGCGGCGGATTACAGAAGTGGCAACAAGTACACAAGATGCTTGATTTTGTGCATTCTCTACAGAAAAGATATGATTTTGTATTTCTTGTTCCTCAGCCAGATGAATTAAAAGACATTTATACTAAGAAGTTTCGGGAATCATTTCCAGGTATAGTTATATCTGCCGGACCAGACGATGTAAAATATTGGTACAACAAGGCTGATTTTGGACTCGTGTTGCGTGAAGATGTTATTGTGAATCGCGCAGCTTGCCCAACCAAACTTATAGAATATTTGCAGCATGATATTATTCCAATTGTTGATACAGTACAAATTGGTGATTTTGATGAATTAGGTTATAAGTATATTTCTTATAAGAGATTTTTAAACAGTTATAGTGAAGACAAAATAAATAAGAAAGAGTGGGTTAAAACTAATAAAAGAGTATTGGACAAAATTGCAATGCAAGTTATAGATGGTGAGCGTCTTTTGGCAAAGAAGATTAGATAATCATTTTTTTATGAAAACAGCAATTATTCTTGGAACGCGGCCGGAAATTATTAAAATGGCACCGATTATCAGATTTTGCGAGAATTACAACAAAGAGTATTTCGTTATACATACGAATCAGCACTATTCGGAGAATATGGACAAAATATTTTTTGATGAACTTGAGCTAGTGCAGCCTAAGTATAATCTCGGCATTGGTTCTGGAAGTCATGGCGAAATGACGGGACGTATGATGATAGAAATAGAAAAAGTGCTACAAAAAGAGAATCCTGATATCGTGCTTGTGCAAGGAGATACAAATACTGTTATGGCAGCGGCGCTTGTTGCGTCAAAGATAGATATAAAAGTTGGGCATGTTGAAGCAGGTCTAAGGAGCTATGACCGTTCTATGCCGGAAGAAATCAATCGTATTGTAACCGATCATGTATCAGATTACCTTTTTGCGCCGACAAAAAGACAGGCTGATATCCTAATGACAGAAGGGATTGAGGGCTCAAAGATCTTTACTGTTGGTAATACGATTGTTGACGCTGTTCTGGAAGGTGTACAGATTGCTGAACAAAAATCAAAGATCTTACAAACACTTAATTTGAGTGGTGATGACTATATATTGATGACAGCACATAGACCGGCGACTGTTGATGTTGAGAGCAATTTGAAGGTAGTTATAGGAGCTGTATCGAAAATTGCAAAAATGCATAATGTTCGTGTCGTTTTCCCGGCGCATCCACGAACCAAAAAGATGATAGAAAAAATTCATATCACTCTGCCACAAAATTTTACAACTATCGATCCTGTTGGTTATCTTGACATGCTCATGTTACAGAAGATGGCAGTTCTTATTGCAACGGATAGTGGCGGTTTACAAGAAGAATCATGTATTCTAAAAAAGAAGTGTATCGTTTTGCGTGAGAATACGGAGCGACCAGAAGCTGTTGATGTTGGTGGCTGCGTCCTTGTTGGTAACAGTGACAATGAGCGTATCTTAACAAGTGCCAGTGCTCTCATAAAAAAGGATGTCGTATGGACAAATCCATTTGGCGACGGTAAAAGTGCTGAAAAGATCATGAAGATTATTGCAAATAAATGAAAAGTAGAATACTTTGACTACTTGTAATGTAGGAATACATTAACGACATTCTATACAAAATGGCTATGATAAAGAAATCCATATTAACATGGCACAACGTGCTTGCTGTAGTGTTAGTTGTGTGTATGCTTGGTGTGTGGATGGCCGCGACGCACAAGAAGTACGAGGGGTATGTGTTCAGTACCGGTGACACGGCGGTGGCGGAGCAGGCGCTGTGGAATACGGTGTTTACCGGGCGGCTGTTTCATCAGAGTTTTTTGATTGGCAATGAGTTCAATCTGCGCGAGCACCTGAACATCGTACAGTTCCTATACCTACCGCTGTATGCACTCGTGCCGCACACACTGACGCTATTGTTTATCATCCAGACGTTCTTTGCTGCCGGCGCGCTGACGCTGTACTTCTATGTGGCGCGGCGGCTTGGGTGGCTTGCGGCATATCTAGCGCTCGCGCTGTGGTTGCTACATCCGCTGACACTCAAGCAGGTGATCGGTCCGATGCATGTGGTGGCAATCGGCGGGGTGTTTTTCTTGTGGTTACTGATGGCATACCGCGAGCGGTGGTACAAGCGGTTTTTAGTGCTGGTGTTAGCGATGGCGCTTGTGAGTGAATTTGTCTCGCCGACGCTGTTTCTCGTGGGTGTGCTGGCACTGTGGCAGCGGCGCAGCTGGAAGTGGGTGCTGCCGCCGATGGTGGCGGGTGTGGCACTGCAACTGGCGGCAAAGTTCTTCATTACCGTCGGGTTTGGGTCATCCGACTATATCAAGCAGCAATTTCTCAATGCGCTTCACGGCGAGGTCCCAAAGTTTGCCAAGCGACTCAAGCGCGTGGGGGAGTGGCTCGCACCGCTTGCGTGGGTGCTGCCGCTTGCAAGCCGGTACAGCATTTTGTTGATCCCGTCGCTGCTGATTGCGCTGGTGATTATCATCTACGGGCGCATCAACGGCGGCAGTCATGTGTTTGTCCTTATCCCGCCGGTGCTTGTGATAATTTTCGTTGAGCTTGCCGCGCGGTGGCAAGGGAAGTGGCGGCAGAAGGCGCTGTTTGCGGTTGTGGCACTGTGGCTGGTGATTGCCGGCGTGCCGCACTTCCTGGACCGCATGGACTTCAAAACGAGTGTGCACACGGATGCGCTGGATGCCGCAGTGCGGCAGATCAAGGATGGCGGGAGCGTGACAGCGGACGCATCGGTAGGACCGCATGTGAATCGGCGCGCGGAGTTTTTCCTGCCGGATAATCGGCAACTAACGGATTACGTTCTCCTCAAGCGCAGCAAATATGCTGACAAGAAGCGCACAAAGCGTCCGGCATTGGAGACACGCAAGATGTCATACCGTCGCAGTATTGCTGAGAGTGGCGATTACCGCGTGGTGTTTCGCCAAGGACGCGTGACGCTGTTGGTCAAGAAAACGAAGATTGCGCAGTTGTTGCACCTGACGCCGACGCAAGTGGATGCGCTCTCGGACGCAGAGCTTGCCGCGCGCTGGAGTGCACTGCCGACACCGGTAGCGCACAACGTGCTTGGGTGGATGATGCCACAATGGCTGCAGTAAAGTAAGACGTAATAACACACAAATGGCACAGACAACACAAAGCTTCTGGTCACGTCATCGGACAGCGATCATAGCACTCATTCTCTTGCAGGCTATTGCACTCTTCATGCTTGCGACAGAAAAGGGTTTTCGGCGTGATGAAAAAGTACACAGCAAGATGATCAAGCGCATCTATAGCGACAAGATTCAGTCACAGGCGGATTTTGAAAACCTCACCAATATTCCCGGCTACCACTACGCCGTAGCTTATGTTGCACGTGGTGTACAGGTGATAGCGCATCCATTTGGGAAGTATCCAAAGCAGCGCCATATTCGGTATATTTCCGCAACGGTGTTTGGCATACTCCTTGTGCTGGGAATCTATGTGCTTGTGAGGACAACAGGGCGTGCAGAAGAAGAGATGTTTGCTGTACTCACACTGCCACTAGTGTTTCTCTTCACGTTTATTGTGTATACGGATATCCCGGCAGTCTCACTCTTTCTCTTGGCGGTGGCACTGGCATACAAGCGATGTCATTGGGCTGCTGCCGGCCTCTTTGCACTGACACTACTCGTGCGCCAGGATATGGTGATATACATTGCCGCTGCCGTTGTGGCATTCATGCTTGTAGATATTTATGGGCGCGTGCGTGTTCCAATACAGCGTCGCCATTGGATAGCGTTGCTACAGAGAGTGGGTTCATGGCAGTTTCTCTTGTGGTATTTTCCATATGGGCTGGTGATGGCTGCGTTTGCCGGATTTGTTGTCATTAATGGCGGCGTGGCACTGGGAGACAAGAGTGCCCATCCGGCAGGTGCATTGCACTGGGGGAATATCTATTTCTCTTTGCTATGTTTTGCGGTGCTGTTTTTGCCACTGGTTGTTGCATCAGTGCGGACATCATGCGTAATATCTCACGGCTGTCTCGGATGCAAAAAGTGGGGTTGGTGCTACTCATTCTCGCCGGGTGGTTTTTCTATGACAAGACGTTTGTCATAGATCACGCTTACAATTTCGTAACAGCAGAGCGTTTCTTGCATAACGATGTGCTTATTGCCATTGCAACAGCACCATTTGCCCGAGGCGTTTCATATGTCGTTGTGGTTGTCGCGTTGGGAACACTCTTTGCGTTGCACTGGCGTAATATAACGCTGGCACTGTTGTGGGCCGGTGCCACCGTGGCATCATTGGCGTTGCACTGGTTGATTGAGCCACGCTACAGCCTGCCGGGGCTATTGGCTATTATCGCGCTGGCACATATTCCGCAAAAGCTCCTGCATATACAAATTCTGTATAACGTTGTATTGTGCATCATAGTGTACTGTGTCTTTATCATGCATGATTCCATATTTCTCTAAGTGAGCATCTAGGATGTGGTGTGTTGGCGTTGTTCCCACACCCAGGCATCGCGTAATGCGTCAGCGATGCTACAGCGAGCGCGCCATCCGAGGATATCTGCAGCTTTAGTTGTGTCAGCGTAGCAAACGGCAACATCTCCGGGACGGCGCGCGCCAATTGTGTGTGGAACGTTTACACCGGTAACCTCTTCAAAAGTGGCGATGAGTTCTTTGACGCTCGTGCCGCGACCGGTACCAATGTTGAAGATGTCAAAACGCGGCGCGTCGGTTTGGGCAAAGGCGTATTGCATCGCTGCTACATGTGCTTCTGCGAGGTCCACGACGTGGATGTAGTCGCGCACGCCGGTACCATCTGGTGTGGGGTAGTCGTTGCCGTAGATCGTGAGCGGCTCGCGCCTGCCGGATGCGGCTTGGACGAGATAGGGAACGAGGTTTTCCGGTCGTCCGTGGGGATTCTCGCCGATTGCGGCGCTCGGGTGCGCGCCAATAGGATTAAAGTAGCGCAGTGCGATGGCATGAAGCGGCGTTGCGTATAATGATGCATTCGCTCTGCGCTGTGCATGAACGACATCGTGCAAAATATCCTCGGCAATTGCTTTGGTGTTGCCATAAGGATTGGTTGCTGGTTTGCGCGGCGTTTCTTCCGTCAGTGGCATCGTATCTGCCTCACCGTAGACGGTGGCGCTGGAAGAGAAGATAAAAGGAAACACATGCTCTTGTCCGGCTGAGTGCTCTTGTGATGCTATAAGAACGCGTAAGAGCGCGTTGATATTGTTATCATAGTATTTAAGCGGTTCTTGTACGCTCTCACCAACGGCTTTGTATGCGGCGAAGTGAATGACACCGGCGATGTCCTCTTGCGTGAAAATTTTACGCAGGAGATCTATATCACGACAGTCGCCACGATAAAATGACGGGCGAGTGCCGGTAATGTGCGCGATCCCGTCTAGTACGCGTGCGTCACTATTGCTGAGATTGTCAATGATAACGGGACGAAAGCCCGCTTCATGAAGCGCGACAACCGTGTGTGAGCCAATGTAGCCGGCACCGCCGGTGATAAGGATGTTTTGCATAATTTTAGTAACATTTTCACGTTTATGTGGTAATAATTCGTCTATTATAACACAGCTGTTTTACTGTACGTATTGTCATCTCGCGTCATTGAGAAGAATTAATGCATGGACATGATTTGATTGTTTTTACGAATTATGGTATAATTGAGCATGTATAGAATAATATGTAGTCATAGCATTAAAAGTATGATGTATTTAGAGGGCGGTAGAAATTATTCCAATGAGCATGCTGGAGGAAGCCTTAATTGTTATGCCGCAGAAAGCAAGCAAGAAGGGCAAGAAAATGTCAATAGAATTCAAGAAGATAAAGAACAAGAAAGAAAACTGCGTCGCGAAGAAGCCAAAGGAATACAAAGAACGCTAAGACTTTATCACAATGCACCATTTTCGCCGGGTAGTAAAGAGTATGAGAGATACATGAGGTTTAAAATGCGACATAAGGATACAGAAGAAGAGAGATATAACGCTGATAGAAATGTTGGTAGGGAAGAACCTCAAATCGCCACAGTATCCACTAAAACAGAAAGCGAAAAGCGAGATACCTCAGCGTCCCATCATGAAAAAGAAATGCCACAAACTCCTGAAGAGTATGTAAAAAACGCTATAAGTCTTATAAAAAGTGCGACATTAGAAGAAGGAGATCACCCTGAGGAAGAATGGGAGCAATTAGCAAAAGAAAAAGAAGAAGCACTGCAAATGTTACGTCAAATATTTTCTAATGATATTCCGCGATACATTGATGCGATCGCTGCACTTGAAAGATCTGGTAATATCTACCGAAGTGATAATGACGAACAAGGTGTGATTAGAATGCGTGATAAAATGCGGAGCATAGTACATGATGCTTTGATGAGTGATATTAATATGGCTATTAGATTCATTGCACATGCGTTTGCAGATATTGACAGAAATGCAATCGAACAGTGGGAAGATGATCTCTATGAAAGGACTGGAAGGGAACCTCTTGATGTCAAGAGGGTCAAGTTCCCGCCTCAGATATTTATACCTGATAATGTCAATTTTAAGAGAAGGGAAGATATTACAGAGTGGGCTGTTAACATATACGAGCATCTAAGTAGCATTTTTCCACAACAAAAAAAGGATTAAATATATAATCCTTTGAAATATAGAGATCGTCAAGAGAGCACTGGAAGTTTTTTATGTGCCATCCTTCTTTGTAGCCCTCGTGACGACGTGGGCAACCATTGGAAAAATAATCTTGCTGTAGACGTCTGCATCATCGGCAGTACGTACCAGCTCGATGTCCGTTGCTTTTTCCAGGTCATCGCCGTAGACATCTTCAAAGGCACGGCGAAATTCTTGTATGCGCTCTTTCACGGCGCGCCAGTCGACCACTTCATCTTCATCAAAAAGAGAGGCGGCGACATTATTGAGTACAACAGCTCGCACGATATCGAATGCGCTGTCCACAAGTCTCTCTTTTCTTATGTTATCCGTCATAACATCCCCCAGCAGTTGTAAGTGTAAAAGGACCACCTAACATGCTACAGTACATGATTTCTCCTGTCAAATTCTAATGCATGATGTGAATTCGATCACATAATATGTATATATGCAAGCTTAGCCCCATTATTCACAAACGTTTTGTTAAATAAAAAAACACCGCAATGTATTCTTATGATCTTATTGCGGTGTGCAAAAATGCTAAATTTATAAAAAAATCATAAATTTATGATGTTGTGTGCGTGTATGAGAGATGCGATAATCCTCGGCGGTACGTCTTCACCGTGGTCGCGCTTGATTTTTGTTAGGATTGACGCAGCTCTCGCAAAATCGACAACCATTCTGGCAATATTCTTTTCTTCCCCTTTTTCTTTGAATAATTGCGGCAAACAATCACATACACTTTTCCGTGCTTGCTTCGGTGTTGTATTCTCGTTGACGACCATGCCAATCCAGTGAATGATTGTTTCAAAGTCATTCCTGTACATATATGGGTGGATTGTGTACACAAGTCTTGCAGTTCTCTTCCCAAGAGTTGGCTTCCCAGATTGAGTTGGTGGTGCGCTCTCCATAATGTCTCTTAGAGACGCACTGTGAACGGGAACGGGTGTCGTATCCCTTCTTTTTGCAAATATCTTTCCGATGAAAGATAAAAATCTCCTGATGAAAGACAAAGATTTCAATTTCATTTTAAAGGCCTCTGTTGTTTTACACGATAGAACAATAACACATATTGATTGCATGTCAACAGCGAGTACCTATATTCTGGAGATTTTTCCTTTTCTGTGATATGATAAGTACATCAGATATGTAAACAAAAAATAAAAAGAGTATGCAAAAATACAAAAGTTCAAAAATACCGCGCATTGCGATGTGGGTCATCGTTTTAGTAGTAACATATATCATGATTCACATTGAGCACGCACAACCGCCACTGCGACACATGCAACTTCTTATAGCGATTTTCTTCTTGACGTTCAGTATTCCAAAGATCATGCATCTTGGCGGGTTTGCGACGACGTTTGCGCGCTACGACCTTGTTGCACGTAATTTTCTGCCATACGGCTACCTCTACCCATTTATTGAATTGGCACTTGGCTTTGGCTACCTTTTTAATGCCAATCCCGTTGTCCTTAATAGCATTACACTGTTTGTGTTGACGCTAACGGGCCTTGGCGTTTATCTTGCACTTCACGACGGAAAAGTTGTTTACTCCGGCAGTATGGGGACAGTTTTTCGTGCACGCTTGGGATGGTTTGACTTAATAGAAATTGCTGTAATGGCAAGTCTTGCAACGACGATCCTGTGGTGGCTCTAGGGTGATATAATGCAAAAGACACGCATACACAACAGAGGGTGTGCGTGTCTTTTGTTTTTTAGCATGAAGTGACATGTATTCTGCAACACCAAAGATGGTGGTATATGTGCAGAGGAAACGTGTGATACAATGTGTGATAGAATGAGAAACAATTATAGTAAATAAAAAATATGCAACGTATTTTTCTCGTAACAATAGGCAGCTTGATAGGTGCGGTTGCTGCTATCACTTTCTTTATTACGCCGATAACAGTCGTAGCACAAGAAGGTAGCGCTGCACATGAAAGTGTTGCACAAAGATATGATACAACTGTCATCATCTCTGCTTTTGTGCGTGATGACTGCAAACACTGTATCGCGCTGAAAGCATTTCTTGCTACGCTGAAAAAGCGCTACGGTAAGAAGATTGATATACGATATCATAACATTGATGTGCCACAGGAGTATGAAAAATTCAGTGTGATTACAAAAAAATTTGGTCTTTCACAGGGTACGCCGATTACGCTTGTTGGCACGACGCTCTTTAGCGGTTTTGATACGGCACAGACAACAGGTGCATTTATAGAGAAGCTTATTAAAACAAGTGAAGTATCTACAACTTTTGATGCGATTCTTGATGGAACAGCGCCACCTGTGACGGTTGCATCATCACTTGTTGATGCTGAGGTGTGTGATGCTGATCCGACAAAAGGGTGTGACACAGACGCGTTTGTTGTACGCTTGCCATTTATTGGTACAACAATTTCTTTGGCAACACTACCACTGCCGGCGGTGTCACTTATTCTCGGCCTTGTTGATGGGTTCAATCCGTGTGCGATGTGGGTGCTGATTGTTTTTCTTACGCTGCTTTTGCAAACAGGTTCAAAAAAGCGCATGTGGCAGTATGCCGGCCTCTTTATCCTTGCCGAGGCCATTATGTACTGGCTTATCTTGATGGCATGGTTTAGTACATGGGACTTTATTGGTCTTTCACGGATCGTAACGCCATTGGTTGGTTTTCTTGCGCTCGGAAGCGGTCTCTACTTTCTTAAGAGATTTCTTGTTTGGAAGCCGGTTTGCTCGGTTACTGACGCATCGCAACAAAAAACGATGGCGCACAGAGTTGAAAAACTTGTCAAACGCCCTCTCACGCTTGCAACGGCCGGTGGTATTATTATGCTTGCATTCAGTGTAAATATCTTTGAGTTTGCGTGCAGTATTGGTATTCCGCAAGCATATACAAAAATTCTTGAACTTAATGATCTCGGCTTTTTTGCAACACAGTTTCAGATGTTGCTTTACATCGCTACGTACATGATTGATGATATTGTCGTCTTTGCTGCAGCACTTTATGGTGCAGGCCACCTTTCCGACACAATGAAGTATAACAAGTGGACAACGCTTGTTGGCGCAATTCTTATGATTGTGCTCGGTGTTATTATGATTTTTGTGCCGGAATTATTGGTATTTTAGATACACAAAGAAATACGTGCGAAGTATTTCTTTGTGTGTTATACTAGCCCTATAAACGGTACTCTTTTTGCGGCAATAGTGTGCCGATAGGAGTGTGTCTTTAAGTGTATAGAGAAAAAAAGTTGTGTGTTGCAGTGTACTTTGGTGTGGCACACAGTACGGATTCTTATAAGTCTAAAAAATTGCAAAATGTCTGTAGAAAAGAAAATTTTGGGCGCGTTTGCGCCGTGGTGTTTGTCGCTGGAAGTGTCTGTCGGCGCTGTTGTATTTCGCCGTACGCGTGGTGGTGGCATTCAATATCTCATGATCCAGTATCGCCATGGACACTGGGAATTTCCGCGTGGACACATGGAGGAAGGTGAGACAGAGGAGCAGACAATGTATCGCGAGATCAAAGAGGAAACACACTTGACGAAGTTAAAGCGCGTGGAGGGCTTTCGTGAAAGCATGAGTTTTTCGTACACAGCAAAGGGAAGTGAGCGTACAGAACGGGAAAAACAACGTCGCTGTATTTTTATCTACAAAAAAGTTCATTTTTATCTCGTTGAAGCATATGGTGGCGAGGAGGTACAGCTCTCTCACGAGCACAAAAACTATGCGTGGTTGCCGTTTGAAGCGGCGTACAACAAATTAACATTTGATAATGGACGACGTATTTTGGCGTGCGCACATGAATACCTGACGGTGCAGTAATACTTTGCCTTATTTTGCAATCTGAGGTAAGATTGTAACGTTATTGAGGATAATATTGATCTATGAAACGACGAACAAAGAATCGTATAGCTCTTGGCCTTATCGCCCTTTTTGTTGTATGTGTTACCGTGATTACATTTCCGCAGACTGTTGCACGTGTGCCATGGCTTGGTGAAAAAGTGGCAGCACTGAAGGTTAATCTTGGTCTTGATTTGCAGGGCGGTATCCACCTGGAATATGCAATTGATTTATCAGATATACACGATGGCAATGGCAATGGTACGACAGCAGATGAGAAAGCGCATGCACTTGATGCTGTGCAAGCCGTTGTGGAGCGGCGCGTCAATGCTTTTGGTGTTGGTGAGCCAATTGTACAGCGCATTACAGCCGGCGATGAGCAGCGCCTTGTTGTAGAGTTGCCAGGACTTCGCGATATTGACGCAGCAAAAGCTGTTATTAAGGAGACACCGTTTCTTGATTTTCGCGAGGATATTTCGGATGATCCACAAACACAGGAGTTTATCAAAAAAGTCAACGAAGAAGCACATAAACGTGCCCAGGAGTATCTTAAGCGCGCGCTGAGTGGTGAGGATTTTGAGAAGTTGACAAAAGAGTATAGTGATGATCGTGCCAGCGCTGAGAAAGGTGGGGATCTCGGCTTCGTAGAACAAGGCGTGTTTGTAGAGCCGTTTGATAAGGTGCTTTTTAGTGACGATTTTGCTGTTGGTGCCGTCTATCCAAAACTTGTGGAAACACAGTACGGGTGGCACATTATCAAGAAAGAGGATGAGCGCATAAAAACGCGCCCAAAGAAGGATCAATTGACAGGGGAAGATATTCCCGGTGAAACGGAAGAGGTGCGGGAAGTGCGTGCGCGACATATTCTCGTAGCGAAACGTACAGTTGCCGATTTCCCAGATCTTATGTGGAAACCAACGCAACTTACCGGGGCACAGTTGGAGAGTGCGGATTATGATCCCGGTAGTGCGTCACGTAGTGGTATTAGCGAGCCGGGCGTATTACTTCATTTTAACGATGAAGGCACGAAAATGTTTGCTGATATCACAAAGGGGCATATTGGTGAGCGTTTTGCAATTTTTGTTGACAACCAGTTAATTAGCGCACCGGTTATTCAAGCGGAAATTACGAATGGTGAGGCACAGATCACAGGTAGCTTTACGCCACAAGAAGCAAAGGCGCTTGCATCACGTCTTAACGAAGGTGCGTTGCCGGTACCGATCACACTTGTATCCCAGCAATCGGTGGATGCTTCACTTGGTGCGACAGCACTTAAGGCAGGGCTTAAGGCCGGTATGGCAGGTCTTGCGTTAACAATGATTTACATGATCTTTTACTATCGTTTTTTTGGTTTTGTTGCAGCGGTAGCGCTCGTTGTTTATGCGATGACGGTTGTAACAATCTTTAAGCTCTCCGGTCTTTTGCCTGGTGGTCTTGCAATCACACTGACACTGCCGGGTATTGCCGGCTTCATCCTTTCTGTTGGTATGGCTGTTGATGCAAATATCCTCGTCTTTGAGCGTATCAAAGAAGAGCGCCGTCGTGGCAAGACACTCAAGAGTGCGGTTGCGATTGGTTTTGAGCGCGCATGGCCAAGTATTCGTGACGGTAACATATCAACGCTTTTGATCTGTCTTATCCTCATTGGTGTGGGCAGTGGGTTCGTACAGGGTTTTGCAATTATTCTCTTTATCGGTGTGACGGTATCTATGTTTACGGCGGTGGTGCTTGTGCGTACATTTTTGCGTTCTATTGCGGACGAGCGTCTGGAAAAATTAAAATGGTTGATTGGCGTATAAAATATTATGGATAAGATTCTTACAATACGACGGTACACGTATACCTTTTCAGCACTTATCGTTGCTGTGAGTATCGGTGCGCTTGTACATTTTGGTTTGAAGCCCGGTATTGATTTTACGGGTGGTACTCTGATGGAGATTGGCTGTCAGCAGGATGCAAAGGACTGTATGCTGCCATCCATTGATGCTGTACGTGCAAGTATCGCACAGGCCGGCTTTACGACGGCAGTTGTTCAAAAAACAGATGCAAATACGATCGTGATGCGCTATGCGCGCTCAACAGAAGAGCAAAACGAGAAAATTATAAATGCATTGCGCAAGCAATCGCCACATCTCGTACAGTTGCGCGTTGACTTTGTCGGTGCATCAGTATCGCAACAACTCAAAGACAATGCATTTAAAGCAATTGTAATCGCGATTGTTGTGATTATGATTTATATAGCATGGGCATTCCGCAAAGTTTCATTTTTTGTGTCGTCGTGGGGATATGGTCTGAGTGCGATTATTGCGCTTGTGCACGATATCGTGATTGTTCTCGGTATTTTCGCACTTCTTGGTTATTTTGCAGATGTTGAGGTTGGTATATCTTTTATTGCGGCACTCCTGACAGTTCTTGGGTATTCTGTTAATGACACAATTGTTGTTTATGACCGCGTGCGCGAGAATATTTTGCGTCTCGGTAAAAAGAGATCCTTTGAGGACATTGTAGGGCGATCCATTAAAGAAACACTCGCGCGCTCCCTGAATACATCATTGACGGTGGTTGTTGTTCTCTTGACAATTATTTTCTTCGGTGGTGCGCCACTCTTTTACTTTGCGCTTGCTTTGCTCATTGGTATTGTTGCCGGGACGTATTCTTCCATTTTTATTGCAACAGCACTTCTTGTAACGGCATACAATTGGCGTCATCGCAATGACCATAGAAAGCGTATAAAAAGTGATAAGTAACTAGTATAGCGTATAAAAAATATGTTAAAAAATTTTTTCAAAAAAAGCGTAAAAAAAAGTGATAGTGATAGCAAGAAAAACAGTAGTAGCAATGATGGTGCAAAGGCGTTATCATCAGATGATCTTGCGGATACGCTTGCCGGTATACAAGGCGAGCCGGACCTGTCAAAGATGAACATGATTCAACGGCTTGCATGGAAGCAGTTTCAAAAAATGTCACCGGAGAAGCAACGGGAAATCATGAAAAAGGCAATGACACCGGAGAATATTGAAAAGAATAAAGATGAGATCCTAAAGCAGTTGGATGCCATGAAGGCGGCCGGCATGATGAGTGATGATCAGTATCGTCTTGCGAAGAGGCGTCTTGGTTTGAAATAATACTTTCTGTCTATGCACCACGATAGGGATAAACGTATTGAAGAATTGCTCACACGAAGTGTTGATGAAGTGATTGAGCGTAACCATCTCAAGAAGCGTCTTGAGAGCGGTGATGTTTTGCGTGTCAAACTCGGCATTGATCCAACAAGCCCCCATTTGCATATTGGGCGCATGGTGCCATTACTGAAATTACGCGATTTTCAAAAGCTGGGACACAAAATTATTCTTCTTGTTGGTAATGCAACGGGTGTTATCGGTGATACGTCCGATAAAGACGCTGAGCGACCAATGCTTAGTCATGAAGCAGTGGCGGAAAATATGCGACAATACGTTGCGCAGGCCGGCAAGATCATAGATATCGCACAAGCGGAAGTCGTTTACAATGCTGAATGGCTGGATAAGCTTGGCTTTAAAGAAATCGGAGGATTGGCGGACGCATTCAGTGTGCATGAATTTATCCAGAGAGATAACATTAAGCGACGGTTGGATGCCGGTAAACGTGTCAATTTGCGTGAAGTACTCTATCCGCTAATGCAGGGCTATGATAGTGTCGTTCTCAGGGCAGATGTGGAAGTCGGCGGCACTGATCAGCGCTTTAATCTCCTTGCAGGTCGTACACTGCAGCCACGTTTTGGTCAAGCGCCACAAGATGTCGTAATGACAGAATTGATCATTGGTACGGACGGGCGTAAGATGAGTAGTAGTTGGGGTAACACAATTAACCTTACTGATAGTGCGCGTGATGTTTTTGGTAAAGTAATGAGTATTTCTGATGAGTTGATTGTGCCGTACCTTACGCACTGTACGCGTGTGCCAATGGCGGATGTCCACACGATAGAGCGTGGTATGGCAGATGAACGTATTCACCCACGCGATGCAAAAATCCGTCTTGCTAAAGAGCTTGTAACACTTCTCCATGACGCGACAAGTGCCAATATTGAAGAGCGTTATTTTATAGAAACTTTTAGTAAAGGTGTTATACCAAAGGATGTGGAGACACTTGCTGTAACGGATGGTGAAGCGCTCGTGGATGTACTTGTGCGTGCCGGCCTTGCAAAGAGCAAAAGTGATGCGCGCCGCAAAATCCAGCAGGGCGGCATCAAAATCAGCGACGAAAAAATCACCGACGTGATGCAAACATTGACAAAAGAACAAAACAACAGCATACTAAGAGTTGGAAAGAAAAATTTCCGTAAAATTGTTTTTTAACTTTTTAAAAAATTGAACAAGAGAAGGAGAAGAAATGATGCGAAGTCACCTTCTAAGGGTGCCGGATACTTTTTTTGCCTTCTTTAAAAAGAGGGTAAAGGATATGCCACGCCCTTTTGTGGCACGGCTTTATGTGCATGTTTTGCGCTACATGCAGCGACGAAAGATGCACGAAATCTACACATCTTCTGAAGATTTCAAGAGATGCATGGAGGATCTTGCTGGCGATTTTTCTGTGCCGTTGGCGCGCATTACACGCGTCGAGGACAAAAAGGATTTCTTGGAGATTGCGCCAATAGAAATTGATATTCCGCAACCATTTTTCACACGTGCGAAATATAGTGGAATACCAGACAGTTGCGCAGAGGAGATCTGCATAAAAGCATGCAGTGATGCTGTGCAATAAGTGAGAGTGTTTAGCAACGCTTCTTATGTAAAAGTGCCATACGAATGGCGAGGGTGTGTCGCGCAGCAATGTGTGGCGCATTTTGCAGGAGAGATTGTTTTTAAGGTGAGGGATAACATGTCATATTTTCAGAACATTATTCATTAGCCCCTTTGTACATGTGTACAGAAGGGGTTTTATTTTTGATTGCGGCAAAAGTGTTATTCAATTAGCTATTAACTTCGCGTGTTATTATGTACCTTTGTGATACAATAATAATATATTGAGAAAAATAAAACAAAAATGGCAAAAGAAGAGAAAAGCAAAGGCGCAAAAAAGTGGAAAGGATTATCAGAACATGACGTACATGAGCGGCGTAAGAAATACGGCTTTAATGAGGTGAAACAAGAAGAGCGTTCTGCGTTTGGGCGCTTTCTTGAGAAATTTGTCGGACCGATCCCTATAATGATTGAAATTGCACTTGTGCTTTCGGCGGTCATGGAGCGGTGGGAGGATTTTACCATCATTGCACTTTTGTTATGTGTTAATATTGGTGTTGACTTTGCGCAAGAGCAGAAAGCGACCAGGGCGCTTGCAGCACTTAAAAAAACGCTTACGCCACGAGCACTTGTTGTGCGTGACGGCGTTGTCCGAGAGATTTCGGCACGCGAACTTGTACCGGGTGATATCATTAAACTCAATATTGGCGATATTGTGCCGGCGGACGCTGAGGTTTTGGGGGGAATAGATATTGCTGTTGATCAGTCGAGCATGACGGGAGAGTCGTTGCCCGTAAATAAGGGAAAAGGCGATGTGCTTTTTGCGTCATCCGTCGTTGTGCGTGGTCGTATGTGGGCGCGTGTAACAGCAATTGGGGCGGCAACATCTATTGGCATTAACATGCAACTGGTATCACAGGCAGCGATTGATGAGAGAAGTCACTTTCAGCGCGCGATTGTACGCATCGGTGTTTTTTTAATTGTTGTGGCGTTGATAATGGTGATAATTACATTTATCGTCCTTTTCGTACGAGGGACGTCATTTGTAGAAACACTGCGCTTTGCATTGGTACTGGCAATTGCTTCTGTGCCAGTGGCGCTGCCGACGGTACTGTCGGTCACAATGGCAATTGGTGCACATATACTTGCCAAGAGTAAAGCAATTGTTGCAAACTTTACTGCTATTGAAGAGCTTGCCGGCACTGATGTATTGTGTGTTGATAAGACAGGTACATTGACAAAAAATGAGCTTTCTATTGCGAAACCAATTGTTTATGGGCGTTATACAGAGCGTGATCTCTTTATAGATGCACAATTGGCAAGCGAGAAAGAAAACCAGTCGCCGATTGAGCGTGCGATTGCACACTATGCAGCTGTTCACGGATACGTCAGCGATGCGCGTAATTACGTTATTGATAAATTTATTCCATTTAATCCGACCAGTAAAGTTACGAGAGTACGCGCACATAACCGTGAGCATACGCGCAATATTATAATGTGTGCGCCGCAAATTCTTCTGGAACGCTTGCAGAACGCCGCCGTGCGTACACGTGTCAGTGACGACATTGACACTTTTGCGCGCAACGGTTTCCGAACGTTGGCGCTTGGTGAATATATTGACAATGATACACTGGAGCCGGTCGGACTTGTTCCACTTTTGGATCCACCGCGCGAAGATTCGGCACGTACCGTAGAGCGTGTACGCGCACATCATATTACACTTAAAATGCTTACCGGTGATCATGCAAAAATTGCGCGCTATATTGCTGAGCTTATCGGTATCGGCACACGTGTTGTGCGTGCAAAAGATATTCGTATCAAAGACGATGGCATTGATGCAAAAGCGGTAATGCGCAACGATGTTTTTGCTGAAGTTGCACCACGTGATAAGTATGATATTGTTGCGGCATTGCAATCAAAAGGGCATATTGTTGCAATGACGGGTGATGGCGTCAATGATGCACCAGCTCTTAAGAAGGCGGACGTTGGCATTGCGGTCTCCGGTGCATCGGAGGCAGCGCGCACCGCGGCGGATTTAATCCTTTTGGATAAAGGTTTGTCGGTAATTGAACATGCCATACGTCTGGCGCGAACAACATTTGCACGTATGCAGGCCTATGCGACGTTTCGTATCGCTGAGACAATTCGCGTCATATTTTTTATCTCACTCGCAACAATATTCTTCGGCGACGTGCCGTTGACAGCGATCATGATTATTCTACTTGCGCTTCTTAATGATATTCCGGTGATGGCAATTGCTTACGATAATGCGCCACCTGATAGCAAGCCAGTGCGCTGGCATCTACCGGAGACATTGTTCATTGCAACAATTCTTGGTGTAACCGGTCTTATCTCGTCATTTCTCCTGTTATGGTACACGCAGCATGTTTTGGGGTGGTCACTCGCAATGGTTCAAACGGCTATTTTTCTAAAACTTGATGTTTCCGGTCACTCCACACTGTACACGACACGTACCGGTCGCTACCATTTTTGGCACAAACCATTTCCGTCACTCGCTTTTTTTGTACCGGCCTTTTCGTCACGCATTATCGGGACAATATTTGCA
Organism: Candidatus Moraniibacteriota bacterium; assembly: GCA_027031495.1. Classification (GTDB taxonomy): domain Bacteria; phylum Patescibacteriota; class Minisyncoccia; order Moranbacterales; genus JALVQA01. The sequence continues at coordinate 45,759 of JALVQA010000009.1, read as the reverse complement.
CTTGGTGGCTTTTTTATGGCACCGCTGGGGTGGGATGTTGTCGTCGCAATTTGGCTTTACAGTACGGTATGGTTTATACTTAACGATACGATTAAGGTATGGGCTTACAAAGTTTTTCACACATTTTACGGAAAATCCAAGGTACAATCTTCATAAAAAATAGATGCATGTAAATAAAGTATATGTCTATAGAAAACCCGCATGCCTGCACATCAAAACAGGAACAGATACAAGTGCCGTCTTTTGAACAAGCGCTTCGCAGTGTTTGCGAACGATACCCGCAATTGGCGGAGCGTATAGAACGATCGTTTGAAACACCGCAGCGAGGGCGGTATCATAATGAAGGTCCGAAAATGGACGCTCACCTTAAATTAGTTTTAAATGCGCTCCATGATGTAGCGCGTGATCGCTTCCATGATAGTGTGCCAGTTAACATGCGCGAGAGGTTTAGAGCACTTGTGTCTAATAACGAGAATAAAGTAATAGACAGTAAATTTATTGACTATGTATTTCTTCACGACATTGCAAAGCCGGATTGTCTTACGTTGAAGTTTGAGGGTGAATACAGAGGACGTGAAATTACGTGGGATGAATGGCAACAGTATGGCAGTGATGATGCAAAAACATTTAAGAGAAGAGCAATTGTATCCATTTCGTACTATCACATGTCAAAAGGTCCGGCTGGTCAGCACGGTAATAAAGGCGCTGATCTTTTGCAAAGAGAAAACGTACCGGAAGAAATTGTCAACGCAGTAAGAAAACATGAAGTAGCATATCAGTTTGCAAAAGTAAATCCGAAAACATATAAAAAGCACTTTGTTGATACCGGTTTTTCGGAGCGCCAGCAAGATTTTATGCTACTGGCATCGTATATTGATATGATGGGTTCTCTCAATGAAGGTGGGCAGCCATCAACAGAGAATTTTACTTACCTTATACAGTCGCGACATAATCTGACGCTTATTGAACAATTTCTTAGAGAAAACGCCAAGAAATACACAGAACAAGATCGCGCACTTCTTATGAAATGCGACAAGCCATTTCAAACAGTTGATGACGTTGGCAAAGTATTCAAAACGGTTGAGCACGATTATGAAAGATTGAAATCTCTTTTGGGGGAGGAAGTTGATATAGGTCATCTGACGCAGGAAGATGTTGAGCGTGTGCTGAGCATCGTAAGCGCAAATCCACAACGACTTGGCGCGCTCATGAAGAAAAAAATGCGGTTTATTGCGCCGGCGTTAAAACAATCAGAACGGCGGTAAAGTTCTCAGTCGTTTGTTCTTATTGTACTCGTTGGTGGATATAAGATAATACATTTTTAAGCTCTTATGACGAAGAAAGCAGTCTTATTGTTTTTGCTTGCGCAAAAATGCATAATGGGATATGCGGTCGGTTTATTTCTCTATGTCCTCTCACCATATTTTAAGAATGTTTTGAATACAAGTGATGTAAGTGGTCTTTTTCTTGGTGTGGCTACAGCAACGTTGTTTGCGCTATTTTTTATGTATCGCATTATTGCATATAGTGGTCGTGGACAATTTTACTTGTTCCTTTTGCTTTTGGTTATAATTGCTTCGAGTGTCGGTACTTTCAGTGCATATTCGTGGTTGGGGCTCAGTATTGCTTTGTTCATTCTTATCTCTACAACAATAGCGACTATTGCGTTGGATATTATTGTGCAAGCCTTCTCAACAGATGCTGAAGATGGGCGTGTATATGGCGCCATACTCAGTGCCGGCAATCTAGGATTTTTGTGCGGCCCAATCAGTGCCGGCTATATCGTTGCGCACTTTACAATGAGTGGTGTTTTCTGTGCGCTCGTTGTTTTGTATAGTATAATTTTTGTCAGTGCATTATTGAGTGTTGTGCGTCTAAAGCATATTCACCACGTATCGCGTATGCGTAGCAGCGCGCTTATACATGAAGTATGGCAAAGTGCATGGTTTCGTCGTGCGTATATTATGTCATTCGTTCTCCAATGTTTTTATGCTGTAATGGTTGTTTACATGCCACTTATCCTTGTGAATCAGGGATTTAGCGTGCAACAAATTGGTTTTATTTTTACGCTTATTCTTGTACCGTTTGTTATAATTGAATATCCTGCCGGCATTCTTGCTGATATGTTTTTTGGTGAACGTGAAATGCTTATCGGCGGGTTTTTACTGATGACGGGCAGTCTCTTGACGATTGTTTTTATGCCGCCTGCTAGCGCGATGGCGTGGATCATAGTACTTGCTATCAGTCGTGTTGGAGCGGCGCTTGTGGAGAGTATGTCGGACGTGTTTTTCTATAAGCATGTCAAATGTGACGATATCGGCGCCATCTTGGTATATCGAACAGCATACAGCACAGGCCTTCTCGTAACAATGATGATATGTGCTATTGTTTTGTACTTTTTTCCGGTTTCACTGTTTTTCCCATTTGCTATAATGAGTGCAGTAACAATTATTGGGGTAGGTGTTGCATGGAATATACGTGACACAGATATTGTGAGGAAATAAGAACACTATGGAATTTCGTACTCAAAAATTTGAAGGCCCGCTGGAGTTACTACTTGCACTGATTGAAGAAAAAAAGCTTGGTATTACGGAAGTAGCTCTTGCGGAAGTGACGGAGCAGTATTTGTGTTATCTGCGTGAGCATCGCGAGGATATCACACTTGAAAATTTGGCTGGCTTTCTTTCCATGGCAGCGCGGCTGATTTTGATGAAGTCAAAAGCGCTCTTGCCACTACTTGTTCTTGAGAAAGAAGAGGAGGAGGAAATTGAAGATCTTGAATTACAGCTTGAGGAGTACAAGAAATATGCCGATATCGCACAAAAGCTTGGAAAAATGTGGACTGACGGGCGCAAAAGTTTTACGCGTAATGTGCCGCCACGCAAGCGACAGATTGTTTTTGTACCACCACATATAACGTCGCAGGACTGCGAGGATCTTTTTCGTGGCGTTTTAGCTGAAATTCCGACGGTGGAACAACTTGATCAGCGTCACATGAAGGAAATTGTTGCACTGGAGGAACGTATTATGACATTGACGCGATCATTAAAAGAGCGTGGTACAGTGGCATTTTCAGAGTTTGTGAAAAATGCGCGTGATCGCAGTGACGTAATCGTTTCTTTCCTCGCACTCTTAGAACTTGTAAAGCAAAATGCTGTACTCGTGACGCAAGAGGCGGTGGCGGACGATATTACAATTACACAATGTGATAGTCAAAAGTCCTAAAGTAAAATATGATACACTGATAATATGACAGAGAAAGAGCAAAAACAACAAAACTACGATACCGATGAGATGAAAGAACGCATGGCTCTACTAGAAGCGGTTCTTTTTACGCTTGGCGATCCTGTTAAAAAAACGCGCCTCGCAAAAGTGTGTGGCTTTAGTGATAAGGAGCTGAATGATGTAATTGATGCATACACAACTTGTGCGAAGCGCGACAAGCGAGGTTTGGTTCTGGTAGAGAATAATAATGCTATACAAATGGCAACGGCGCCACAGACACAGAAGGTTGTTGAAAAAATGCTTTCCGATGCGGTAAACGAAGACTTGTCAAAAGCGGCGCTGGAGGTGCTTGCTATTGTTGCATATCGCGGACCCGTGTCACGGATGGAGATTGACGCTATTCGTGGTGTCAATTGTTCGTTTTCGCTACGAGGACTTCTCATGCGCGGTTTGATTGAGCGTGTGCCGGATCAGCAGAACAAACGCAGTTATCTCTACCGCGTAACACACGACTTTCTTTCACATCTCGGTCTTACAAAAACACAAGAGCTACCACATTTTTCTACGCTTAATGCGCACCGCAAAATTGACCAGGTTAAAGATTTGTAAAAGACATGTTTTCATTTGCACTCATAGCACAAGTGGTATTTCTTGCTGTAACTTATATCAGTGCACATGATATTTTTGCTCATGATGTACAGCAAAAAACGTTATCGGCTCATGTCTTGGGTACGTCAACGTCGCGCACATTTCCGGAAGCGCCGGTTGTGCACGCTGTGCCGGTGCGCGCCTTCTCGCAAAAAGCGCCACAACGCAAAACATCAGCACAACGCCTTTATCTGAAAGATGCGCATGCGGCTGTTGTGATTGATGTTGCGTCCGGTGAGATTCTCTATGATCAGAATGCGCATCAACATCGTCCTATTGCATCGTTAACAAAACTTTATACGGCATATCTTGTGCGCACGTCCGGTGTTGCGCTTGACGCACCTGTAACGCTGCGTGAAGAGGCGTTACACGTTATAGGGTCGCGCGTTGGCTGTAAAACATCGACAACATGCACAGGCAAACGTTTAGCGCCGGGAGAGGTTGTAACGGTGCGTGATCTTTTAACGGCAATGCTTGTTGTCAGTGCCAATGATGCAGCACGATCTCTTGCGCGGTATGTTGCCGGCTCAGAAGAGGCGTTTGTCAACCTTATGAATGATCGCGCACGAGAGCTTGGTTTGAAGGATTCACATTTTTGCACGCCATCTGGTCTTGAGGTAGAAGGAAAAGCGTGTTACTCGAGCGCGGCCGATATTGGACGCATTGCAGCTCTTGCTCTCCATGATACTGTTATTTGGCAACTACTCAACACAAAACGCACGGAGATTAAATCAAAAGACGGTGCGTATACACATGTTTTAGAGGCAACAAACAAATTTGCTGAAACACAAGACGTGCCCGGCATGATTGGCGCTAAGACGGGATTTACACCACAGGCGGGTAAGTCGCTCCTTCTGGCGGCTGTACACCCAGAGAAAAAAGAAAAGCGCATTGTTGCGGTTATTCTCGGCGATCCATGGCGCTGGCGTGATATGAAAACACTTGTTACATGGACATGGGATGCCTATGAGTGGTAGGAGAGATAAGTAATTATATAACCCGCTATAATATGGAGTTTGCACAAATTCAAACGATTCCGGAAGTTGTTAACGTGATCAAGGTAATGGTAACCGGTGTTATTGCATTTGTTGCGGCATTTCTTATTGCACCGGTGTGGACGCATTTTCTCTATAAATATAAAATTGGCATTAAAATCAAAAAAACAGCTGTTGATGGTAAAAAACTTAAACACGTAAGTAAATTACATGCACATAAAAATGGCACACCAACGATGGGCGGCGTAATTGTGTGGGTGACGGTTGGGTTGTTGGCGATTACTTCGCAATATATATTTCCCTTGATCGCACAGTGGCTTGATATGAATTTTGTTGCACGCCTTGACTTTCTTTCACGCAAACAAACGTATTTACCACTTTTTGCGCTCGTTGCCGGCGGTGTGCTGGGGTTGTTTGATGATATCGCCAGCGTGCGCGGCTGGGGCAAGAATAAAGGTGGTGGCATTCGCTTTGCAATGCGGTTTTGGTGGTTATTTGCCATTGCCGGTGCCGGTGCATGGTGGTTTTACAGCAAGCTTGGATGGGATATGCTCCATATTCCGGGCGTCGGTGATTTTGCAATCGGTATGTGGTATGTGCCACTGTTCATTTTTGTCATTCTCTTCAGTGCCATTTCCTCCAACGAAACGGATGGATTGGACGGGCTGAATGCCGGTGTGCTGACAATTGCGTTCGCAGCGTTTGGGATGATTGCGTTTATGCACAACAAGGTGGACCTGGCGGCGTTCTGTATGGCGGTTTCCGGCGCACTGACGGCATTCCTGTGGTTTAATATTTATCCGGCACGGTTCTTTATGGGGGACACCGGTGCCATGGCGCTGGGCACAACACTTGGTGTTGTTGCAATGCTGACCAATAGTGTACTCGTACTCTTTATTATTGTCTTTATTTATATGTTAGAAAGTGGAAGTGTTATTGTTCAATTGACAAGCAAAAAGCTCTTTGGGTGCAAAGTTTTTCGTGCAGCACCGATTCATCATCACTTTGAGGCGATTGGGTGGCCGGAGCCAAAAATCGTCATGCGCGCGTGGGTCCTTACCATGATTACCGCCGCCGTTGGGCTAATTATCGCAATTTTTGGCATGGGACGGTGAGGTTAGTAGTGAGTTATGAGTTGTGAGTGGTGGGTTGTGAATCATGAGTTATGAGTTATTGGAAGAAGTGTGGTAGAATGAGAGTAACTAATATGTGGAAAATACTTTACTTGTGAAACAATTACTTTCTTATATCCCTGTTGATATAGCACATGATATACCGACCGATGTTGCGCGCAAAAACAACAAGGCACTGCAAGAAGATGGTTTTGTGAGTCCGTTTTGCGTGCGTGTTTTTTGCACAGAAGAAACTGTGCCGCAGCAAGGGTGGCGCCTCCTTGTGCATCTTGTGCGTACGGCACAGGAAGTTGTGGTTCAGCCCTCGCAGAATGCTATGGAGTCTTACACTGTATTTTCTCTTGTTGATGAAGACCATTTTGTGCGTCCACAAACGGTTCGCAATATGATGGATGATATTGAAGATGACAATGTGCCTGCATTACAGGAGAGTGTATGTAATGACAACGAATGCATGATGGATCTGGATGCATGGTGGCAGTCAGATGCAACGTCGTCGCAAGAGCAGCGTGCTCGCGCCGTTGTGCAAAAGATTTTGTCAACTGATATGCAAAACAAGAAACATGTACACATCAATGCGCAAACAGTGCCATGGTGGATCACGGCACATGCCATTGCTGCAGCAGCTCTTGTTTCACGTATAACAATCAATAATCAATTGATTACAGAATAATGCAAGGTAATCGCGATCAACAATCTTCCAACCCTGCCGAGCGCAAGGAGTATCACTATCAAGATGCGCTGTCGGAGCAGAAACGAGAACGCTTGGAACAATTTATTGTGCCGCGTGAATTGCCGATTGGGCAAGAGCGCGAACGTGTGATGCAACTCTTACGTGACGCGGTGGAGAGCAGTAAAAATATTGTACTTATTCAAGGGGAAACCGGCAGCGGAAAGTCTGTGCTCTTGCCCGGGATGGTGCGCGAGATTTTGAAAGAATGCAACCTGCCACGAAAGCAGTTTTCCGTGCAGCCACGTATCGCCGCAGCACATGGCATCTCGGAGGCGATTGCTGCTGTTGAAGATATGCCGTGGGGGCGTAATGGCGCTGTTGGCACGGCAACATCAGAGGCACGTGAGACAAGCAGTCGAACGGAAATCTCTGTTGTGACAACCGGTGTAGCCCTGCGCTATCTCTCTGAGATGGTAAAGGCGTCCGGAGAAGATCCATCATATACACCGCCGTACGGCGCTATTATTGTAGATGAATTCCACGAGGGATCCGTAGACTATCACCTCATCATGGGTATGATCAAAGTGTTGCGTGAGCGCGGTGTTGCGCCGCTAGTTGTTATGACAAGCGCGACTCTGGATAAGGATCGTGTGCAGGAATACTATAGTATGGATGATGACCAATATGCGCGTATTGAAGGACGATCATATCCTGTGGAAACTAGGACGATAGAAACATTCGGTAGCGAAGAGAAAAAAGAGCAGCGACGACGGTTGTGTGAGAGTAATGGTACCGGCTACATCACGGTGACAGCGGATGTAGTACGAGAGATTGTTGCAAAAGGTGGTGATGGGGATATTCTTGTTTTTATGCCCGGCAAAAGGGAAATTGAGGAGACGATACAGCAAATTGGTTCATTGCCGAATGTAGAGGTTCTCCCATTACACGGCGCTCTCAGTCCGGCGGAGCGTGATAATGCTATTACTGGCACGCCACCAGCCGGGCATCGTCGTGTGATTGTAGCAACGAATATTGCAGAGACATCGCTCACGTTGCCACGCGTAACAACAGTTGTTGATTCGTGTCGTCGGCGGAGTGTGCGCTTCAATCCAAAAACCGGTATTCGCGAAACGGGTACAACATTTGTCTCAAAAGATTCTGCGCAGCAGCGCGCCGGTCGCGCCGGTCGCGTGCGTGCCGGTCAATGCGTGCGTGTAATAACGCAGGAACAATGGGAGAAGATGCCGGAACATACAGAATCAGAAATTCGTCACGCAAGTATTGAACAGGTCGTTTTGCGTCTGCGCAACATGGGCATGACACCAGAAGAATTTCCGTTCATTGAACCACCAAGTAAGGAGCAAATTATGCATGCTGAAAAACTCCTTATGCACTTGGGTGCAACTGACGCAGATGGCGCCATTACGGAAATTGGACAGGAAATGATAAGCATGCCGTTCCTTGAGCCACGACAAGCGCGCCTTGTCTTAGAAGCGAAAGAGCGTGGATGCTTTGAGGCGGCCGTTATCTTAGCAACGATGGCGCGAGAGGGAAAATCTATTTTTGTGCGTCCGCGAGAAAAGGCAAATGAAGCGGATAGTGCGCACGCACCGTTCCGTACAGGTAGCTCTGATTGGTTTGCAAATCTGGCAGTGTTTCGTGCGGCGCTTGACAATGGTCTTTTTCAAAACCGCAATGGTAATAAAAAGAGAGGGGAGAAAAATGGAAAAAGAGGAAAAGATGAGGAAAATGGGCAGTCATCATTACGTAAATGGTGTTATGAGAAATTTATTAATCATAATGCCCTACGTCACGTTGCATCGCATATTGGTGATTTTGCACGAGCAGCAGGACAAGAGATTAATCGCGCTGCTCTAAAAAACACGCTTGATAAGACTGATAGGGAGGCACTCACGCGAGCGCTGCTTGCCGGCTATGCTGATCATTTGTTGTATGCGGCAAACAATACACGTGGTATGCCAGCGTATTATCATTTTGACGGCGTTTCCGATGAAATCAACCTTTCGCCAGGTTCTGCTGCACGCGGAAAAAATATACAATTGTGTTTTGTAGAAAAAATAACGGAAGGTCGTGGTACGCGACGAGGGTATGAAATTACGCGTAATTATGGGCAACTGGTGCATCCTGTAACTGTCGCTGACATCAGGGACGTTGCACCACATATGTTACAAGAGTATATTGACGGACGTCCATATTATGATCAAGATGCTGGCACAATTGTCGTTAATCACGTAACAACGCCAAAGCGCACGACGATGCGGATACTTGAACGTGTACACCGACCTTATAACAATCCGGATTTACATAAAGAGTGGGCGCGGGTTATTGTGGATGATTACCACAATGCAATAAATTTACCTTTTGCGGATGAAAACAAGCATGTCTATAATGACAATGTAAAACCGCTCATTGATCGCTTTGGCCCACATATGCCTATAAGTTCACTAATAGACTGGTATACTCAAAAGCTAAATAAAATTGCACAAGAGGACTCTAGTGCTCTTGCTACAATCGATGGCATAAAGAGACATAGCAATCAACTGATATTACGACCGGAAGACATTATACCGCGTGAGCGCATGGGAGCATTGGAGACGTTCTATCCAACATCTGCAGCATTTGGTCAGCGCGTTGCAGACATTACATATGAATACCAGCGAACAAACACTGCACAGTGGCATAGAGCCTTTGCAGAAATTGATTACAGTGATGTCGATGTCTTGTCTTTTTGGCAAGAAACGGATTTATTGCATTTGGATGATGCGGCATTGTTTGCTATTGGTACAGATGATGACTCCGTAGAATCGACCTATAAAATACAACTACCGCGCCAGCGCCTTGTATCAGTGAGAGGACCAAAACATATGAGCGAAATCATTGCAAGAGTTGATGATGATTTGCGCACCGCTGCACGCCATGCTTTTATGGATGCACATGAGCAGCGCACACTAGGGAATGCTGAAGTGCTTGATGAAACAACGGAGATTCCGAAACCACAAGAACAACCAGTGGCATATTACCATACAGCAGATGGTGAAACATTATACATGTATCCAGGTATCGTGCGCACGGAGATTTATGATGACGGGTATAAGAGTGTCTTTCAACAGAAATGGTTTGCTTCTGAAGAAGAGGCTCGGCAAGCATATGAGCGCACAATCGGTGGTGTTTTGAATCGTTTGCGTGAGGAGCGTGAGCGTGAGGAGCAACGTAAGCGCTTAAAAGAGGAGATACATGTACTCGCGCGAAAGATTTTGAATGTGCTTGATTCTGATGATGGCATACCACAAGAGCTTGCGAGTGATGATGATTACTATAGGCGAACAGTGCAGAGTGCTTTGAATAGATCCAATGCTAATGAGCATGATAAGAGACACTTGACGGAGATTTATGAACAAATTGTTGTGGCTCAAAGGGCGCGAGAGGAAGCGCTTGCCAATCGTGAGACCTTTCGTGATCGTGTACGAGAACAATGGTCCGATATCAAGGTATTTCTTAAGCGTGCAGAAGACATGGCGCGCCGTGGGTACGATGTTGCGTTTAGTAGTAACGACATTGATTATCTTCGCTCTTATTTTGAAGATGTGAAGAGTTATATAGAAACAGAAAATAGAGCATTTGACATTGAGCAAGAAGTACAAATGCAGCGCCTGTTTAAGGACTTGCTGACACGTATGCGTGAGTATAAACAGTCCATGGATTCCTTTGCTACTGACAGTGGTATGAGGATAAATGCTCTAGCAGATGCATTTGCACAAGCTGGGCTTGGTAGTGAGAGGTTTTCGCATGGCGATGATACGCAAGAGAGGACGCCTGATACATATACGGAATCATCACCACAAAGACCCCAGCAAAAGAAATCTAAAAAAGAACACTCTCACCAACGTGAAAAAAAACAAGCCGTAACACTTCCTGAAGAGATTATGCGGCGTATTGGGCAAGGCAAACCGGATGAGCGCTATCTTGCAATCTTAGAAGAACAAGAGGCGCTGGAGAAAGAACGAGAAACGTTGGAAACGGAAGGGGATGAACTGGCAAGACTTCTCGACCAAAGAGATGAATTGCGCGCACAGCACAATTTATTAAAGAAGGAACGTACTAAACTAGACAAACAAATTAGAGAATTGACGCAGCGCAAGGCAGATAAGCAACGTGCGCCGGCACTTCACTCACGTAGGCGTGACGTTGTGCAAAAGATTAGAGACATGGAAGAAGGAGAGCTTAAGCGTGTAAAGAGTGCGGATACTCGCTTGCGAGAGATTTCAAAGCACCTATCTGAAATTAACACATATATTGATATCCTTAATCAAAAGGCGCAAGAGATAGAGCACATGCTCTAGGGCGGCAATGACTATGCGCTATGCATCATAAAATGCACACTGTTATTTGCGAGACGTACGGCTGTAAGTATGGTAGAATGGGGATAGATAAATGAATGATGCGAAAGATATGCGACAATCACATCTTTTTACGAAAACACAGAAATTCGCACCGAAGGATGAGGTGAGCAAGAATGCGCAGTTGCTGATCCGCACCGGGTTTGTGCACAAGGAAATGGCGGGTGTATATGCATTTTTGCCGTTGGGATGGCGCGTGATGAACAAGATTATGGACATCATCCGCGAGGAGATGAACGCACTGGGTGCGCAGGAGATACAGATGACGGCGCTGCAGCGCAAGGAGCTCTGGGAAACGACCGGCCGCTGGGACGACGCGAAGGTGGATGTGTGGTTCAAAACGGCGCTCAAAAACGGTACGCCGCTGGGCTTGGGTTTTACGCATGAGGAGGCGATTACCGCGATGGTCAAACCGTTTGTGACATCGCACCGCTCGTTGCCGTTCAGTGCGTACCAGTTCCAAACGAAGTTTCGCAACGAGACGCGTGCCAAGAGCGGCATTATGCGATCGCGCGAGTTTATCATGAAAGATCTCTACTCGTTTAGCCGTGATGTAATTGAACATAAGGCATTCTACGAAAAAGCGCAAGCGGCGTATGAGCGTATTTTTCAGCGTGTCGGCATTGGCGCACAAACGTACAAGACATTCGCCAGCGGTGGAACGTTTAGCAAGTATTCGCATGAGTATCAGACTGTGTGTGATGCCGGTGAAGATATTATTTACGTTGATGAGAAAAGGCGTATTGCTATTAATGAAGAAGTGTACACCGATGATGTCATCGCTGACCTCGGTCTTGTGAAAGAGGAGCTTGTGCAGAAGAAAGCCGCTGAGGTGGGGAATATTTTTTCGCTTGGCACAAAATTTTCCGATGCGCTTGGTTTAATATTTCGTGATGATGACGGTGAAAACAAAAGCGTTGTTATGGGGTCGTATGGTATAGGTCCGGCACGTTTGATGGGTGTTGTTGTTGAACTTCTCTCTGATGAGCGTGGTCTCATATGGCCACAGTCAATTGCGCCGTATCAAGCACATCTTATTAATATTGGACACAATGATGAAGCAGAAGAATTTTACATACTTCTTCGTACTGCCGGTATCGATGTTCTGTGGGATGATCGCAAAAATGTACGACCGGGAGAGAAATTCGCAGATGCCGATCTTATTGGATGTCCATGGCGCGTTGTTTTGTCAGACAAAACACACGAGTATGGTGGTGTTGAATTGACACATCGACGCACCGGTGAACAAACTATCGTATCTATACACGGTGCAATCACAATGATACACCAATAGATCAGTAAAAATGACGAGCGTTTTTTTGAGAGGGAAATCAAAAAAAGAGGCGTGATATAACGATATACGCTATATGTTCTTGCTTTGCTACTAAAAACACCTTTCTGTTTTATTGTGTCTGTAGTATGATAGATTGAAGAGGACTTATACGGGTAATTGATAATGATTAAAAGTTGTGAAGAAAACTTTTCAAAACACAAAAGATCGTTTTTTTAGTTATTTCGCAAAAGATGTCGGCATTGATCTCGGAACGGCAAACACGCTGGTGTATGTTTGTGGCGAAGGTATTGTCATTAATGAGCCGTCAGTTGTTGCTGTGAATAAAAAAACGGGTCAAATTCTTGCGATTGGGAGGGAAGCAAAGCGTATGGTAGGTAAAACGCCGGGACATATTGTAGCAACGCGTCCACTTGTTGATGGCGTGATTAGTGACTACGAAGCAACGGAGCAAATGCTTAAATATTTCATTGGCAAGATTCATAGTGGCACATTTTCTTTTCTGACGCGTCCGCGTGTTTTGGTAGGTATTCCATCCGGTGTCACTGCTGTAGAGAAGCGTGCTGTAGTGGAGGCAACAATCAGTGCCGGTGCGCGTGAGGCGTATTTGATTGATGAGCCGATGGCCGTTGCTATTGGAGCGGAATTGCCGGTAACGAGTGCGGGTGGTAATATGGTTGTTGATATTGGCGGTGGCACATCAGAGATTGCCGTGATCTCGCTGGGCGGTGTTGTTGTTGCGCGCTCACTGCGCACTGCCGGTGATGAGATGAACGAAGATATCGTGCGTTATGCGCGCGATCATTTTAATTTGCTCATTGGTGAAAAAACAGCGGAAGATGTCAAGATTGCCATCGGTGCAGCAACAAAGCAGAAGGAAGAGAAAACGACAGTCGTACGTGGACGTGACCTTGTGACAGGTTTGCCAAAGGAGGTAACGATGACAACGGAAGATGCGCGTAAAGCACTCGCACGTTCTGTCCGCGTTATTGTTAATACAATTAAGACGATTGTGGAAGAAACGCCACCGGAACTTATTGCCGATATTATGCAACAGGGCATTGTTCTCTCCGGTGGAGGAAGTCTCATCCGCGGTCTTGATGAACTTATCGCTGATCAAACAGAAATTCCAGTGCGGCGCATAGAAGATCCATTGACAGCTGTTGTGCGTGGTACGGGGATTGTGCTCAATGATCTTGATAGACTTAAGGAGGTGCTTATTGATACGGATGAGAAAGGGTCACTTGTCTAAAAAGCAGTGTAATGCGTATGTTTTGTTATGCGTGGTAGTGCGATGTATCAAAGGGTTATTTTAGGAGGCATCATTTTTCTCGGTGTCTTCTTGTTTATGGTGTATGGGAAAGGAGCTGTTGTTGAGTTGTTTCTGTGGCACGCATCGGAGCCGTTTGTGCGTGTTGGCAAGAGCATCGTTGATACAACACGCGATGTCTTTGCCGTTTTTGGTTCTGCTGCGAAGCTAACAGAACGTATTGAAACGCTTGAGCGTGAAAAACAGGCACTGCAAAGTGCGTTGGGACGATTGCAGAGTATTGAACACGACTACAATGCACTGCGTACGGAATGTGGTCTGCCTCACGCAGCTGTTCTTGCAGATTATCAAAAAGTGGAAGCCGATGTTATTGGGTATAATGCCGGTAAGGCGAGGGAATGGATTATGATAAATCGCGGACGCGCTGATGATGTAGAAGAAGGTATGGCAGTTGTGACACGCGAGGCGGTATTGGTCGGCACCGTCTCTCGTGTTGGTGCACATGTGGCACGTGTGCGTTTGGTAACAAATGCGGAGAGTGTTATTCGTGGCGAGACGAGTACTCTCCATGTAAAGGGGATTGTGCGTGGCGTGTCGCACCACGGTGCACGTTTTACGATGGTGGAGCGATCACAACCTCTTACAGATGGTGACATGGTTTTAACGACGCGAAATGTCCATATACCCGGCCGTCTTCTCATTGGTACTGTCTATAACATTCACGTCACGGAGGATGGTCTTTATAAGGAGGCAACACTCATACCGGCGTATGAGGCGCGTTTGCAAAATCACGTTTCTGTTATTCTTATTAAACAAGAGTTATAGTATGCGACTGTGGCCACGGAGAAAAAAATACGAGTACATTGAAATTGATGATGCAGTGCTAACGGCATCCGAGGAGGATGTTGCGAGGATGGAATTTCGTCTCAATAAAAAATGGCTCAGTATTGTTTTTGTTGTCATGATTATTGTTCTTTGTGGTATTGGCGCGCGCTTAGTTTTTCTGATAATCATCAAGGGTGATTTATACAAAGAGCGCGCGGTTGCCAACAGTATGCGTTACAGTATCATTCCTGCGCCACGCGGATTGATTCTTGATCGTTTTGGTGCGCCGCTTGTCGAAAACGTGCCACAAACAGATATTGTTGTAATCTTATCACTCCTGCCTGAGGATAACGCTGAGCGTGAGAAGTTTATAGAAAAACTTCACACTATCCTTTCCGTCCCAAAAATGCAGATAGAGGATGCGATAAAGACGGCGCAGACACAAAAGCAGCCAGAAGCTCTCATTGCAACGAACATATCGCATGATGCGCTTTTTTCATTTATTGAAAATGGGCGCACGCTTGCGGGTGCACGTCTTGTAACAACGCCACGCAGACAATATCTTGAGAGTACATTTTTTGCACATATTCTTGGGTATACTGGCATTGTGCAAAAAGAAGACCTAGATACTGATAAGTCATATTATCTTACAGATCACGTTGGTCGCACTGGCATTGAAAAAGTTTATGAAAAACTTTTGCGTGGTAAACATGGTGCAACTGGTATTGAGATCAATGCGCGCGGCAGATCACTACGTATTACAGAAAGCATTCCGGCAATACAAGGAAACGATCTCTACCTTACTATTGATGCTGAGCTGCAAAAACACACTATCGCAGCGATGAAAAAAGCATTTGAACGTTATAATCTTTCGCGAGGTGCTGTTGTCATCTTGGATCCACGTGATGGCAGTGTGCGTGCGCTGGTAAGTATGCCGAGTTATGATAATAATCTTTTTGTCAATGGCATCTCACATGATGATTATGTTGCGTTGACACAAGATCCTGATCGACCGCTTTTTAACCGTGCCGTCGGTGGCGCCTATCCACCCGGTTCAACAGTGAAGCCGATTTTGGCCGGTGCAGCATTGACAGAAGGTATAATTAACGAACATACAACTGTTAATAGTACGGGTGCGATTCGTATTGGTAAGTATACGTTTCGTGACTGGCGCGTCAATGGTGTTGCAGATGTGCGGCGTGCTATTGCCGTGTCGCATGATATCTTTTTCTATGCGATTGGTGGTGGCTATGGCTCTATCAAAGGTATGGGTATGGAAACGATGAAAAAGTACTACAACCTTTTTGGCTTTGGTGAAAAAACCGGTATTGATTTGCCGGGCGAGGTGACTGGTTTTGTTCCGGATCCGGCATGGAAAGAGAAGCGTTTTGGCGAGAAATGGTCAATCGGCAATGATTATCACGCGGCTATCGGGCAAGGATTTGTGACGGCAACACCACTGCAAATTGCAAATGCGACGGCAGCGATTGCAAATGGTGGCACATTATGGCAGCCGCACATTCTTGCATACTGGCGCGATCAAAACGGTACGATTACATCATACAAACCGCACAAGAAGCGCGACCATCTTTTCTCGCGTCACATTATGGATGTTGTGCGCGAAGGTATGCGCATGACTGTTACGGAAGGGACAGCACGTATTCTTTCAACAATTTCTGTACCGATTGCGGCAAAAACCGGCACAGCACAGTTTGGGTCCGGTAAAAAAACACATTCATGGCTGACATCCTTTGCGCCATATGATAAACCGGAAATTGTCGTGCTTGTTCTTATGGAGGGACAATCCGAGCAAACATCATCTGCGAGTGCGCCTGTTGCACATGATATCTATGAGTGGTATTTTTCTCAAAGAAATGCGCAACATACGACGAGGCAAGAAAATGCGAGCATTGACGATGTGGAGTGATTTTAGTAGAATGGGAAACAAATTGTGTGTGCTGCAGTGCGTTGTATTGCATATGCGGTAAGAAAAATGCGAGTTACGATGACAAAGGCAGTGCATGCAATGAGGATTTATAACGATTTAAAGACAAAAAAATGACATACGTTGTTACAAAAGATGGACTTGAGAAATTGGAAGAAGAACTCGAGCACCGCACGACTACTGTACGCCAAAATATTGCGCAGGCGATAAAAGAGGCGAAAGAACAAGGTGATCTGAGTGAAAACGCAGAGTATTCTGAGGCAAAGCGTGAGCAGGCAGAAAACGAAGCACGTATTGCCACATTGGAACAGATGATTAAGGATGCGGAAGTTGTGCATCACGATGGACGTGTTTCTGGTGTACAGATTGGCTCACGCGTTGTTATTGTGTGTGGTAACAAAGAGTTAAGTTTTGAAATTGTTGGTTCAAATGAAGCTGATCCGACGTCTGGCAAGATCTCTACAGAGTCACCGTTCGGCAAAGCGCTCATGGGACATGAGGAGGGTGATACCGTGACGGTTGAGACGCCAAATGGCGCAACAGAATGTACTATCAAAAAAATATCCTAAACTAGTAACAAAAAATGTACGCTGACATATGAATACATTTATTTTCTTCATTATATTCTCCTACATTGCACTCCTTCTCTTTGGAAAGTTTGTACAAGCACTCTTGCGTATGCAGCGCGCATCGACAAATACGATTCACGTCTCTCAAAATCCCATAGAGAACTTTTTGAGGGACTTTAAACAAAATATTTCTATGACAAATTCTTTTCGTGTTCTTGGTGGCAAAATAAAGTGGATTGTTATCATTATTGTCGGCATAATAATTCTTTCCAAGTCAATAGTTGTTGTCCCGGCCGGCTTTACAGGTGTCGTTGATCTTTTCGGTAAGGTGAAAGAAAAGGAACTCTCAAGTGGTCTGCATATCATTAATCCTTTTGCGAAAGTTATCCCAATGAGTATTCGCACGGAGGAGTACACAATGAGTGTTGCGCATGGTGAAGGGCAGCGTCGTGGCGCTGACGCAATTCGCGCTTTGACAAATGAGGGCCTTGCAGTTGATCTTGATATTACGGTTTTCTATCACCTTGAAGAGCAGCGTGCATCAGATGTATATCGTGATTTAAACGTTAATTTTGCAGAAAAAATCATCCGTCCTGAGATTCGCAGCGCAATCCGTGAGGTTATTGCACGCTATGATACAAAGGCGGTATACTCTGATAAACGCGAAGAAATCACGCAAGCAATTGCGGACCGCTTGCGCGAAACAATCACGCCACGTGGTATTGTTGTGGAACAAGTGCTTTTGCGCAATGTAACGCTACCGCAAAATCTCGCTGACAGCATTCAGCAAAAATTGCAGGCAGAGCAGGAGTCACAGCGCTACGACTTCCTCCTTCAAAAAGAGAAAAAAGAAGCGGAGCGTAAGCGTATTGAAGCAGAGGGTCAGCGTGATGCTCAGAAGATTATTAACGAATCCCTTACGCCTCACTATCTAGAATATCTCTACATTAAGGAACTTAAAGATCGCAAAGGCACTATCTACGTGCCAACCAATCCTGCTACCGGTCTCCCGACATTCCGTGGTATTTAGCGAAATAAGAAAACCGCCTCAGTGCAACGAAGCGGTTTTTTTAATTGCGTGCGTTCATGTTAGATGCTATTTCTTTTGTTTACGTGCATTTTTACGTTCACGTGCTTTTTGCTTTGTGATATCTGGCAGTGGTGCAATATGTTCGCCAGCGCGCTTAAGTTGACGACGAATACGCGAGCGCGCATTGGATGTGCGAACAAATTCCAACCACTTTGCATTAGGAAGTTTTGGCTCTTTTGATGTGAGAATATCAATAACTTCGCCGTTGCGGATCGTATAGTTCAGTGGCACCATCTTACCATTTGCCTTTGCGCCAATTACACGGTCGCCAACTTCGGAGTGAATAGCATACGCAAAATCGACCGGTGTGGATTCTTCCGGTAAGTCAATGATGTCACCTTTCGGCGTAAAGGCAAAAATGTGATTTTTGAAAAAGTCAATTTTGAGACTGCGCATGAATTCCTCGTTATCATGGCCAAGATCATCTTGCCACTCGCGCAATTGTTTGATCCAGCGCGTTTGACGTTGATCCTCAATATTCTTCGGTGTCTTCTTTTTACCAAAGAGATAATGACGCCATCCTTTTGTTGTTGCTTCTTTGTAGATCCAGTGCGCTGCGATACCAAATTCTGCTTCAGAGTGCATTTGTGGAGTACGAATTTGCACCTCCATAATACGTCCTTCCGGTCCGAAGATTGTTGTGTGAATGGATTGGTACCCGTTCGGTTTTGGGAGAGAGATATAATCTTTGATGCGCCCAACCATCGGACGGTAGCGTTTGTGGACGATGCCAAGTGTTTCATAACAGTCTGCGACAGTTGGTACGATAACGCGAATGGCGACAATGTCATAGATGCGCGAAATGTTCATGTCATAACGCTTGAGCTTTACGTAAAGACTGTAAATACTTTTTGCACGTCCTTTAATCTCTATAACCTTTATACCTTCTTTCTTTAATCCTTCTGCAATACTTTCTATGGCGCGATTGATATACTTTTCATAATCATCTTTTTCGCGTGCGTACATGTCATAGACCTTTTTGTATTCGTCAGGGTAGAGATACATAAAAGCAAGATCTTCCATTTCTGTTTTGATTTCGCTAATGCCAAGACGGTTGGCAATCTGTGCGTACACTTCCATCGTTTCTTTAGCGATGCGTTCTTGTTTTTCAGCTGGCACTGCGTTCAGTGTGCGCATATTGTGTAGGCGGTCGGCGAGTTTGACAATGACTACACGAATGTCCTGCGCTGTCGCCAAAAACATCTTGCGCAGGTTTTCTATAAACATCTCCTCGCGAGAGCCGCGAAGACGAATATGTCCCAACTTTGTTACACCATCAACGATCCACGCAATTTCTTTACCAAATTTCTTTTCAATTTCTTGTAGTGTAACGTCAGTATCTTCCGGCACATCGTGCAAGAGTCCTGCAGCGATTGTACCGGCATCCATACCGATCTGTGCAAGAATACGTGCCGTATGAAGGCAATGTTGAACATACGGCTCGCCGCTACGACGTTTTTGCCCTTCGTGTGCCTTGTCGGCAAAAACAAATGCTTCCGTTACCAGCTTGCGTCCGGCAGAATCAAGTGGTGCTTTTGCGCTCTTGATAACATCCTGAATAGTAATGAGTGTTGTCATAGTAAATAGTCCTTAGAGCATACTACTACTATAGCATTTTTTTGCAGGAAGTGGTACAATTGCTACGGTCTTTTAATAACAGGAGGAAGAGTAAAAGTGGAAATAGTAAGTGCAAGAAGAAAGAAGGACGCAAAGCCTGTACGTAACATCACCAAGGGCGAAGGATACATTGCCTTCCGAAACGTGTCCGGTGGTAAGGTATGTGGCGTGCTCTTTGTTGCTCCATGTAATGCGGATGTTACGTCGCAAGGACCGTTTAGGGACGGTAATATCATTGTTTTCAGGGAAAGTGATTTTATTCTTCATAACTATAATGGAGATTGAGGGAAAGTGTTGCAGAATGCTGGTGTTGTTATAGCACCAGCTTTTTTATTTGAGAAATACTGCAAATATCATGAAGTACGAGCTTTTTCTGTTATACTAAAAAGTGTTGAGGTATTCTTTTGTAGTGATTAACAGAATTCTGCGTTGTCAGGACGAGATATGAGGGAATAGGAACAATTTGCTAGAGAATTAATGTAAAAAATATGAAAATGGGAGATTATTACGAAATGCCGTCACTTGTAGTGGAAGGAGAGAGAAAAAAATCAGACATTGCTGGACGTCTTGGTCTATGTACGGACAGTAAACTTGTAGAAGTTTTGAGCACTTTTGATGAGGTTGATGTAGAGAAGCATATCACCAACATTACAAACTATGTTCATGCACGCTTTCACAACACTTCTTCGTCAAAAATGTATAGTTACATGAATGTTGTGCAGGAAGTTATGCGTTCTCTTGATAATAATGTTTTCATTGAAAACATTACAACACCAGAAGATTTTTACAAATATGCACGTGTGATAATAGATGTTGCTGAGGCATGTGTGCAAAGAAATGATGATGATGTCATTATACATGGTTACGAATATATTGCACGCAATCTTCACTACACAATTACTGATATGGCACAACTTATACGTGATGATTTTGCACGTGACTTAGAAATTCTTGTGCGCATGATTAACGACGATCAATCACCAAGTGAAAAAATGAATATATTTATAGCACTTCGCGGCATTGATGGAATTATAAAGACAAGCGATGATCTTGAGCGATTTGGCCAATTTATACACCAATTGGCGCGAAATGACATTGATGCAAAAAAAATTCTATTTGATCCGGATGCACCACGAAATTTTACAGCAGAAACACTATTTGGGCGACATTATGACATTGATAAAGAAGAGAGTGTCTCTATTGCCGTTAAGGAAGAGATGAGGCGTTATGCACTGTGGCAGGAAGTTATCACTGATAGCAAAGAACTTGACAAAGTGCTCTCAGTAATGACAATGGGATTATCTTATGAAGCAAATCGGAGATACTTTGTAAAACGTATAAATGAGAGCATTGAGTCTTTGAGTGAGAAAAAACAGTTTATAAATCTTTTGCAAAAGTGTGCTGACAAAAATATACCGCCTGGTTTTGTTATTGATAATAAATCTGACCTACATAAATGCAACTTCTCACAAAATGGTATAGACGTTCTGCCATCTGTTGATATCCAGAAAAAGTTACTTGCATACTGTGCACAGGCGCTGATATATAACGGACGAAGTATTGAGAAATTATCAATATTTTTTAATGACGCTCTTCATGAAACGGCAGATTCATCACTGCGTATACACGCGTACGATGTTCTCAAGAATGTAATTGAGACATTGTATCGTGAGGCACTCCATTCTTTTATGGGCAACAACAATAGAGAATTTGTCGAGCGCATAAAGAATTTACGAAATGCAATAGATGGCTCCGCTGATATACTTACTAGTGTTGATCTCGATCAAGCAAAGAAAGAAGCATTTACACATGATATTATCACTATCTTGATTCCATTGCTTGATGACATAGAAACACTCTTTCCGCAAACCTTTAAAAAAATAAAAGAGTTACTTCCTGGCGCTATCGCAGCTGATAAAAATACTGCAGTCTACTTTTTTGAGAATCTGCCAAAATATTATACACGTCCGTGGGTTGCTGTTTGCATGCACAATGCGGTAACACACTATTCTGTTGCAAATAAATTTATTGACAACTTTTACGATAATGCTGTGTGGGCGCATGAACCATGGGTGCAGAATGTTGGGACAGATGCTGAAATAACAATTAAAAACATGGAGGAAGGTTTTGATGAAGAAGGGGAAATGGGGTTTCTTGATGGGGATAAGTTTAGAGATCATCCACTACACACTATTCGCCAAAGTCTTGGACTTGGTCGTGTAATAGCTGGTAAGAGTACACCGGAGAATGCTGGTCTAAAGTTATCCAGTAGATCAGTTGAGAGTATTCGTGAAATTACAAAGATGTTAAAAAGTGAGCATCAATCGTTTTTGGAAAAAGTTCGTGTGAATGCATATGTGCCAGAAGAGGACAAGGCGGCATTAATGGGAAGTAAAGAAAGTAAAGTAAAAATGAATAATCTCTTTCCAAATGTGTGCAATTTTGTTGGGCGCTATCTTGCACAAGTAGCGGACGGTGCTCCCCAAAAATTAGATTATGTTATTGAAGTGTATAAAGATTCTATCAAGGGTATAGTCAGAGAGGGTTACAAACTTTATCTTGACGTTTATAATACTGACATCCCATTGTATGACAAGCTCTACAAGGAATTTGATAGTTGGCGAGAAGGTGGCCGGTATCCGATGGAAGTTTATATTGGGCGTGACGGTATTTACGCCTACATTGGTAGACGTGCGCAAGATGCCATACGGCGCTCTCTAACTGGAAAAGAGAAACGTGCGCGCCTTCGTTCAAGTGGTGAAATCATTGAGATAAATCCGCGCTATATTGTGTACCCGCGGTACTTTAGAGATTATCTTAAGTACGATGTCAAGCGAGCATTTTTGGAACAAGAACGTATTACACCAGATATGGATCCATTGTTTTACGACACGGGCTATGTAGGAACTGTTCCGGAAGACATGATGCGTATCATGGATTTTGATGATGAAGACATTGAGGAGCGCATACGTCTTTTATCAACCACTCGCATCAATCGTCAAGTTCGTCAAATTAGAAATATGTCTTATGATCTCAATGGAGCTGCTGTTGAGCGTATTGAGAGTAATGCTAAACCTGAAGAGATGGCGCGCGGACTATTTATAGATGAAAAGACTGGTAAGATTCATTATATAGCAAAGCCAACAACGGCAAGAGAGCAGTTTAACTTTGCAATGATTAAACAAGCGCTTGCACGTCATTACATGATACAAGAGCGACTTCACTTTAGAGTGCCGGATAATGTGTATTATGATACAGAAAGTCACCGTATACGTATATGTCGTGAATATGCTAAAGTTATTCCTTCTGATTTTACCGAAGACCCGCAAAAATTCATGAGAGAACAAAAAGCTAAAAGCATGGATAACGAAGGTGTTGCAACAACAGATGTATTTTTTCAATTAAATGATGGCACAGAAGTTGTTGCCAGGTACATGGGTAAGGGAACATCAAAATATGCAAGAAAAGAGCATGCGTTGCTTATAGCCGCGCAAGATGTTGGTGTGCCGGCGCCAGAACCTCTCGGTTTTCTTTCCAGTAAAGATGATAAGTACGGCAACTATGTTCTTACAAAGAAGGTTAATGGCTATCCTGGTAAGGACTTTGAAAAAATTCTTCGTGATAGTAAACAATATACGGAAGAAGAAATTGCTGGCATTATGTCAGAAGTATCAAGTAAGTTGAACACATTAACACGTATGTTCCGTGATCAGCTTAATGTGGGAAGAAAGTGGTATAAAGACGATGTTGTGATTCAGTTTGATGAGGAAAGCAAGCGGGTTAGGAATGTTGTGCCATTGAGAATTGTGCAAGTCGTTGAAAATAACAGTCAAAATACCTAATTGTTGAAGATATGAAAAAAGAAATGCCCATTGGTGTTGGTGATAAATTAAAGGAACGAGGCAATACGGATATGCGAGAGCGTGTACAATTTTTTCTGCACAAGAAATTACGTGAGGTTGCACAGAATATGCCGATAGAGCCGAGAGAATTATTGCCAAATGAATATCCGAAAATAAAAGTAGGAAAAGGAAGGTGCGAGCTGGAAACCGCTGAACTAATAGACAAGAAGCACAAAAGAGCCATTATGTATGGTGACACACATGGTCTCATTTTTCCTTTTTTGTACCGTGCGGTTAATGCTGGTATCATTCAACTCCCGATCCACACAATAGTAAACGTTGATGAACATGCAGATATTGCACCATATACAAATTCCTTCGTTTGTCATTCCGCATCGTGGCAAAGATATGGTGTTGACAATCACTTGTGGCAAAGACAGCAGTCATATAACTGGCAGCCGGAGAGATCAACAGCTACACCAAACATGGCGTATTCTCCGGCATTGTACATAAAATCAGTTGGTGTACATGACGTAGATGCCTTATCACCAGAAGTTTTGTCTATTGACATGGACTTTTTTAACAACATTAAGCCGGGAACAGATAAGTTTAATTTATACATCGAAAAGTTAAAAGGTCTCGTGAAACGCGCAAAATGCGTCTGTGTTTTTAGTTCGTCTGCGTGGACAGATCTTGAACGTCTACCACGCGAGACAATGCAGAAAGTTGTACAGGAAATTCAAGACACATTTACGCGAGCAACGGAATGATGTTAAAAACACACACTACCGGAAGTGTGTGTTTTTTTAAGATGTAAATTACTCATTTTTTCTTCGCCAGTTTGTGCGGGTTGTGGTTGGGGCAGGTTTTGTCACTACACCGCTCAGGGATGGTTTTTGTACCTTCCATCATGAGTGCGCCACATGCTTTGCCGTCACGGTCGTCGCGCTTGTAGGCGCAGAGTTTGCCGGTTGGGCGTGCTTTGATGGCGTTTTTACACTTTGGGTAATTGGAGCAGGAGTAAAACACGCCGAAGCGGCCACGGCGCTCCACCATTTCACCGGTACCGCACTGCGGGCACGTTACACCTGTTTTCTTTTTAGCGGCCTCCTCTGGGTCTTCTTTAATGTATTTGCACTTCGGGTAATTGGAGCAGGAGATAAACTTGCCATAGCGACCGGTGCGTTCCACGAGCGGTGCGCTACACTCAGGACAAGTCTCACCGGTCTCTTTAGGACCCTCCATAATTTCACCGTCAGCAGTGCGCGCGCCATCGCATGCCGGAAATTTTGCGCATGAGAGAAATGTGCCGTTTTTTGAGAGTTTGACAACCATTTTACCGCCACACTGCGGACACGTATATTTCGGATTAGCATCGCCGAGGTTTGTAAGTTTTGGAATATCTTCTTTTGCGCTGACATCTTTGTGAAAAGCTGTATAGAAGTCTTTGAGCGTTTTAGTATAGTCGCGCTTGCCAGCAGCAATTTCATCAAGTTCATTTTCCATTTCAGCCGTAAAATCGTCACTAATGTAGGGGCCAAAATATTTTTCAATAAATGTGCTGACGACCATGCCGGTTTCTGTTGGGATGAGTGTGCGACCATCTTTTTTAACGTAGCCGCGGTCTTGGATGGTTTTGACAATGGTGGCATAGGTGGACGGACGTCCGATACCGCGCTTTTCCAGTTCCTTGACCAGTCCGGCTTCGGTGTAACGCTTTGGTGACTGCGTTTGCTTTTCTTCAGCGTTAATATCTTTGAGTGTGAGTGCATCGCCAACAGACATTTTTGGCAAATCCACATCTTCATTGCGTGCTGCTGTATCAGCCGTGAGCCAACCGGGTGCGATAACATGCGAACCGGTTACGATAAAATCGGGAAACGTTTTTGATGATGTAATATTCGCACTAACCTTTGTACGTAGAATGCGAGCGTCAACCATTTGTGAAGCAAGCGTGCGCGTGCGAATAAGTGTGTAAAGTTTTTTCTCATCACTGCTTGCACCCGCAGTCTGCAGTGCGGCATCTGTCGGGCGTATTGCCTCGTGCGCTTCTTGCGCATTCTTACTCTTTGTTTTATAGAGACGCGTCTGATGCAATTCTTTGCCATACTCTTTTTGCACAACAGCGGCAATGTTTTTGAGAGCATCATTACTAAGGGTAACGGAATCTGTACGCATGTACGTGATGTGGCCTGCTTCATAGAGCTTCTGTGCGGCACGCATCGTGCGACTTGGTGTAAAACCAAGGCGAGAACTTGCCACTTGTTGCAATGTGGATGTTGTAAATGGCGGGTGTGGCGCTCGCTTTTGTTCGGTTTCCTTGATAGCGCTTACGTGCCATGAAGCTTTTAAGCCATGTGCAATAAGCGCATCTACTTTTTTCTTGATACGTACCTTTTCTTTTTCTTGTTCTTTCTCGCTTTTGCCCTTCATGTGTGCAATAAACTCTTCGCTGCATGTGAAAGTAAGCGGTTTTTTGTGACCATTTGGTATAAGGTCTGCAGTAATTGTCCAAAATATGTCCGGCACAAAAGCACGTATCTCACGTTCACGCTCTACCAGAATGCGCAGAGCAGGGGACTGTACGCGACCGGCACTGAGACCGTAGCGCACTTTTTTCCAGATAAGGCCGGAGAGATCATAGCCAAAGAGACGATCTAGTACGCGGCGCGCTTCCTGTGCGCGGCGTAAATTATCATCAATACCACGCGGATGTTTGAGGGCGTTTTGTACGGCTGTTTTTGTGATTTCATTAAATGTAATGCGCTTGACGTTTGGTGCTTTTTTGAGGTTGAGTGCTTCGATGAGGTGCCATGCAATTGCCTCACCTTCGCGATCCGGGTCAGGTGCGAGGTAGATCTCGTCTGCTTGTTGTGCTGCGCGTGCAAGGTCGGCAACAATGTCTTCCTTGCCCGGTGAAATCTCATAGTGCGGTACAAAGCCAGCATCAATATCAATAGCTTTTTTATTGCTCTTGGGAAGATCGCGTACATGGCCAACACTTGCCTTAACAACAAAATTTTCATTCTTCGGGAGGTATTTGCCGATAGTGCGTGCCTTTGTGGGAGATTCAACAATAAGAAGCTTCATAAATTTTACAAAACAAGAAGTTATTTTTATTTTTGTACGCGTATGTAGTGCTGGCCACCAACATTACGAATCATCCCCTTGATCTCGAGTAATGATAGTGCGCTGAGTACACGTGTTGTTTCTAGTTTAGACATTGCAGTAATCTTGTCAACATGAAGTGGCTCTGCTGACAAAAGCGAAAAAATGCGCTCCTCGTCTGGCGTGTCGCATGATACACTTTGCGATGTTGTCGCTATATCATATTGGTATGAATGATTATGTGGCAGTTCTGCGAGAACATCTTGTGCGCATGTTACAATCTTTGCGCCGTTGCGAATAAGTGCATGCGTGCCGACGCTCACATCGGAAAAAATGGAACCGGGTACAGCGCAGACATCGCGATTGTATTCAAGTGCTGTATGCGCTGTAATAAGTGTGCCGCTTTTTGCGGCGGCTTCAATAACAAGAGTGATGTGTGCCATAGCTGCCATAATGCGATTGCGTGCGGGGAATGTATAGGGCGTTGGTTCTGTAAAGAGAGGGTATTCGCTTATGAGCGCACCACTTTCCATTATGGCATGCGCGAGACGATGATTCTGGCGTGGTGCAATATGTGCATCATCAATACTCCCGCCCAAAACGCCGACCGTTGTGCCGTGCGCATCCAAGGCGGCACGATGTGCAATTGCGTCAATTCCACGTGCAAGACCGCTTACGATATTCACGCCAGCAGATGCGAGGTCATACGCCAATCTGTATGTGGCACGTTCACCATACGATGTATGTTCACGTGCACCGACAATTGTTACAAACGGTTCGTGCAGTAGTGCGTCACAGTGTCCGCGCACAAAGAGAGCAAGCGGTGCATCCGGTACCTCACGTAGGAGACGAGGGTAAGACTTATCATTCTCGGTGATAACATCTATGTTGTGTTTTGCATACAGAGCATGTAGTTTCCCCTGTGCATGTGGTGTATGAGCATTGCGCGCGCAATGTATAGCAGTGATATGATTGCTACGTGCACCAGCAACCGCAAGATCTCTGTCTGATGCTGTAAGAAGCTCTTCCCACGTCGCAAAAGATGCTTTGAGGGTGCGGAGTGTTTTTGGACCAAGTCCCTTTGTTGCGAGGAGTGTAAGAAGGGCGGTGGTGTCGGTATTCATAACAGGTGCTATGTTATTATAGGGAGGAATAAATTATCTTGACAAAAGAGGAAAGTAGTGCTAATATATACAGTGTCAAAGTCGTTCTTGTATTCCGGTAATGACGTATACGTCTCCCTCCTTACGTGTGCGTCTGTTGCCGGAATAGAGGAACGACTCTTTTATTTTTTACTTCCTATCGTATTTTGTGGAGAAAAATGTCTACAGAGCGTTGCGTGTACATTATCAAGTACATTGTTCAGCATATTCCTTTCTTCTGGCACAAAAGGATTAAGTACAAATGCGTGCGCTTTTAAGCGTGGTGCGCCATCTGGTGTGTGAGGGCGTACACCAATGCGTACGCGCCAAAAATTTTGCGTTTTCAAATGTGTGATTATATTGGAGACGCCATTGTGTCCGGCTGCGCCACGATTAACGTGAAAGCGGTATGTGCCTATGTGAAGATCGCTGTCATCGTGCACAACAACGAGATGTGAGAGAGAAATCTTGTAATATGCACATAGCTTTTGTACAGCAACGCCTGAGAGATTCATGAATGTTGTCGGTTTTGCAAGAAGAAGTGTGTAGGATGGTGTGTGCACACGTGCGACAGATGCAGAGAGGTCATTGTGTATGCCAAATGTCGCATCGTGAGTCTGCGCACAAAAATCAAGTGCCATGAAGCCGGCATTGTGGCGCGTAGTAGCATACTTTTCTCCGGGATTGCCAAGACCAACGACGAGGAACTGTTGCATATTGTATAAAGGTAAGTAGTTAGGGGGTACTCTTGTCTTCTGTGATTATCATAACACGGTCACCTTCTATTGCGCTTGCTTCTTCAAATTGTTCCTGGGAGAGTGCGCTTTCGCTGAAGAAATCATCTGCTTGCGTGCCAAGAATAATGTGAATATCCGCATCTGTACGTGTATCGGTATTTTCCAGTGAAAAAGACGCTTTTGTAATGCGTTCGGCACCAAGGAGGCGCAAAAGTGCTGTCAACGAAAACGGCTTCATTGTATCGGTAAAGTCAATGATCTGCGCATGATGCAAGCGCATACCTTTGTGTGCGGTAATTGTACGAATTTGTGACAGAGGAATGCCAAGTGTGTCTGCGATTAATGTGCGTACGCGTGAGACGGTACGTTCTTTGGCGCCGGCACGCACAAGGAGAATTGTTGGCTTTTCGCGTGCGATTTCAGTGCGTACACGCTCGCGTGCGAGGCGTTCAAAAATTGTGTGTGCTGCAGTGCGAATTTCCGTGTAGTCAAAGCGGCCGGCACGTGGAACAAGCGCAAACATCTTTCCAATATGAACAGCACGCAAGAGGCTATCACGTTGCCACGCGTCAATAACAACAGTTGTAATGTTTTGCGTATCAAGTTGGGGAAGAAGTGCTACAAGCGACGTTATGTCGGCAATGCTCATATCCGTGTGAATGTGATCACCGAGTGCATCAAAAATTTTGCCAAGTGTGACGGGGTTGCTTAGCGTGCCAAGAGAAAACGCTTTATTTTTAATAGCTTGGAGAACTTGTTGTTGACGCTTAGCACGGCCAAAGTCACCTTCCGGATCACCATGGCGCGAGCGCACATATTTGAGCGCTGTTGCGCCGTCCATATGCGTAAGACCTGGCTCCAGTGTAAATGTTTCGTAGCTATAGTGTGGACCGGGATAGCGCGTATCATTGATTTTGCGCTTAACCATTACGTTAATGCCGCCAAGTGCATCTACAATAGAGGTAAAGGCGTCAAAATCAGCTACAAGAAAATAGTGAATGGGTAGTTGAGTAATTGCAATAACGCTCTGGATAATAAAATCTGCATCGTGACCATTGCGCAGGCCATAATCGTAAAGCGCGTTGATTTTTGTGGCGCTCTTTGTGCCGGGAATGCGCACGTAAAGATCGCGAGGAAGGGAAAGAAGAGCAATCTTGCCATCGGTGACGTTGATACGCGCCAACATGATTGTATCGGTCAAGTTTTCGCCAGGATGACCTTTTGAGCCTTTGCCGAGGAGGAGAATATTAATAAAGCCGTCTTTTTCGCCGCGCAGAGGTGTGCGTTTGCCAACAAGTGAGCCGGCAGCTGAGAGCGAGTCACGTACAAAGGAATGATCACTTTGTGGTGAGGAATGAGTGGGAGTGGTTTTTGTATCACTTGATGCGTAAGTTTTTTTGGATGTGCCCACAGATGGTGACGCTATGTGTACAGATGCATTGTACGCCTTCATGCCAACGTAGAATATGCTTCCGATAATACCGGCAAGGATGAAAAAGCCGAACACGAAGAAAAAGCGCCGTAGCAGCGATGAGTGATGCGATGTGTGATGATAGCGACGTTTTTCGTGGTGACGCAAAAGCTGTTCGCCAGCACGTACGCGCTCCCAGTGCCGCCGTTCCGCTTCCATTGCTTCCAGTGATTGTTTTTTATGTGTGTTAACGATATCCATATTCTCTTAGTGTACAATGAAGATGTAATACACTCAACTTTGTCCGGAAAGTGGTAAGTATTGATTTAATGACAGTATGTTGATGGTCGTGGCAACATTTCTTAGCGCACTTTTTCTCGGCGTGTTTTTGTCGCATATGTACGCAGATACAGTGCGCCTTTTTGATGTGTGTATTGTGATGCTTGCGGTGTATGCTCTGGTCTGGAGCGTACGTGGTGCTTTGTATGTACGGAGATCCCACAAAGCCAAAGATAATAAATGCAGAGAGTACGGCATTTTGTTTCTGCTTGGTCTTATATTTAGCTTTATTTGCGCAACGTTTACAGACGCCTTTCTTTCTCTCCTTATCTCATCTGACCGTGTTGCGCACTATAGGATGCTGATATATCTTTTATGTGGCGCTCTCTTTGTTTCTCTTGTGCTATTATCGAACACTCTTGAGAAGATGAAATGGCGAAAGGTTCTTTATGGCATTATCGTATTGTCTCTTTTGGGAATCGGTATTTTACTGCCACGCATGCGCTATACGCCAGGCAACGTTGCTTTACCAGAGTTTCTGGCCTGTCACAAATATCGTAGTGTAGAAAGTGATAGTGATGAGATTTTCGCATATCGTAAGACGCGACACGCAGTCTGTATACCACGAAATTTTTGCAAAGAATTTGAAAGCGTTTTGCAATGCAAAGATACAAAGAAGCGTTTCAACGGCTACGTACGCATTGACGGTGTGAAACCACGCTCGTTCCATGCACATCGCTACACGTCACTAAATGGCCGAGATTTTACATACTGGCTTATCGACATAGAGGGACATACGTATTTGTGGACACGCATAAAAGGTACCGGACGATTCTTTGAAGTTGATAGAAATAAACTGCAGTAGTGATAGGTATTATTTTTTGTGTGCACACAAAAATATATAGTGTTTAAGAAAAAATAAAACAGGCAGCGGAATATTTTTCTGCTGCCTGTTGCTGACGTGTAGTAGATGCTTACGTTAGTGTAATTTTGTGTAGTGCCTCTGCCAGTTTCGCAACATTGTCTATGGGTATAATGCCACCGTTTTTGTAGATGTCGTGTAGACTCAACTCAGCCAATGCTGGCACAAAAAAACACATCACCCGGTGACTGCCATACGCCAACCGCCGTATTTGTTTTGTGTGCACCGGTACATGTGCACCGGACACAGCCGATGTGAGAGCCGTCACTATGGCGGACCGCACATCTTTGAAGTGGTGGATCACTTTCTGGATTGTGCATGGAGAGAGTGACTGGATCACCGACAAAAATCGGCTTCCCGCACCATGCACATAGAATTGTCATTTTTGCAAGACATGCATGACAGTATGGCGTTGTGCCATTTTTTTGTGCAATCATAAAAGCGCGCTGCTCGCCAGAGAATGAAATAAACCCTTTTAAATCTGTCCGGTGACCACATTCTGCAAGAATGCGTCTCTGTGCGTTTTTAAATAACTGATGCATTTTCTATCTCCTCTTTCTGCTGTTAAGTGTATACAAACTATACAACTTTTGGCTAGACAAAGTCAATGCTCCTTTCTGCGTCTGTGACGTGGTCTGCATTGCACAGATGCTGTGGACGCAAAAAACAGCGTACAAGAGTAGTCATCTAGTGAAAGGTGTGTTATGGTGAACATGTCTTTAACAAAACAGTACGAGGCGCTGGACATGATTGCGCAAGATATTATCAATATCTCCTTCATTATTATGTATATTACTGCCACAATGAGCATCATTGTTGCCTTTCTTATCTTTGATGCACACACAACGGTGCGCGGCAAAAATGTCGTACTCGTTATCTCCACTGCTGTGGCAATTGCCAGCGCGCTTATTGCATATTTTGGCAATGAGGCACTGGCATTATTCTCATTCAAGCCAATTGCTTTGGCGTATTTTGCACTATCATACACTCTAGTCACAATTTCCATTTTTGGGGCATTGATGTTTGCTGCTGCCGTAAATAAAGGAGCAACCATGTATAAAAAGTATATTCAACAGTAAAATCAAACTTCCACCATTTTGCGACACTATTTCTCATATAGTGTCGTTTTTTTATGGAGAATGCAAACCGCCTGTCTTGAAAAAAGCAGCATAAGTGTTATATGTTACAATAGAACGGTGAAGAATTTGTCTAATGTTATTTTTATGAATTTTCTTAAGAAACTTTTCAATAGCGAAGAAAAAGAGTTGAAGCGTTTGCGCGCTATTGTAGATGAGGTTAACGCATATGAAGAAAAAGTAAAAGCGCTCTCGGATGATGAGTTGCGCGCGCAGACCGCAAAATTTCGCGCACGACTGCACCGCGCCGGCGCGGACGACGAGGCGCGCGTGCTGGATGAACTTCTCCCGGAGGCGTTTGCGACAGTGCGGGAGGCAGCGCGGCGCGTGATGGGGCAGCGGCACTACGATGAGCAACTCATGGGCGGTATCGTGCTGCACGAGGGCAAAATTGCAGAGATGAAAACGGGCGAAGGAAAGACGCTGACATCCACACTGCCGATTTACCTGAATGCGTTGACCGGCAAGGGCGTGCACGTTGTGACGGTCAATGACTACCTCGCCCGTCGTGACGCCAACTGGATGGGTGCCATTTTCTCAGCGCTTGGGCTTTCCACAGCGTGTATTATGCATGCAAAATCCTATCGTTACACGCCAAAAGTCATAGACACGGATGAGGTGAGCATTGAGTACCAAAATCTGGAAGAAATTAC
Source organism: Candidatus Moraniibacteriota bacterium (assembly GCA_027031495.1). GTDB lineage: Bacteria > Patescibacteriota > Minisyncoccia > Moranbacterales > JALVQA01. The sequence continues at coordinate 12,830 of JALVQA010000009.1, read as the reverse complement.
GCGTAAGGAAGCATATGCAGCGGACATTACCTACGGGACAAACAACGAGTTTGGCTTTGACTACTTGCGCGACAACATGGCGCAGAGTGTGGATGCGATGGTGCAGCGTCCATTGGCGTATGCTATCGTTGACGAGGTGGACAGCATTCTGATTGACGAAGCACGCACACCGTTGATTATTAGTGCACCGGATACGGAATCTACAAAGCTCTATGAACAATTTGCGCGCATCGTTCCCTCACTCAAGCCGGAAAAGCACTATGTGGTGGACGAAAAACTAAAAACGGTGACCCTCACAGATGAGGGGATTGATGCTGTTGAAGCAAAGCTTGGTGTTGGCAATATCTATGAACCGGGCAAGGTCCACTACGTGCACCACTTGGAGCAGGCCATCAAGGCACAGGTGATTTTCCAAAAAGACCGCGACTACGTTGTGCGCGACGGCCAAGTGCTCATCGTGGATGATTTCACCGGACGCATCATGGAGGGACGACGCTATAGTGAGGGCTTGCATCAAGCGATTGAGGCAAAGGAAGGTGTTACCGTGCAGAAGGAATCCAAAACTCTGGCGACAATCACCTTCCAGAACTACTTCCGTCTCTACGACAAACTTGCCGGCATGACCGGTACGGCGATGACAAGTGCCGAGGAATTCATGAAGGTGTATAATCTTGCAATCGTTGCCATCCCAACACACAAGAAAATGATTCGCAAGGATCTTCCTGATGTTGTTTACAAAACGGAGAAAGCGAAATTTAACGCGATTGCACAAGCCGTTGCCGATGCACACGCTAAAGGGCAGCCTGTGTTGGTGGGTACGGTTGCTATTGAGAAGTCGGAAAAGATAAGCGAGGTGTTTACGGCGCGTAATATTCCGCATGAGGTACTCAATGCCAAAAATCACGAGCGTGAAGCGGCGATTATCGCGAATGCCGGACAGAAGGGTGCTGTCACAATCGCGACCAACATGGCGGGGCGCGGCACAGACATTAAACTTGGCGAAGGTGTAGCTGAACTTGGTGGCTTGTTTATCATCGGCACAGAGCGCCACGAAGCACGACGTATTGACAACCAGTTGCGTGGACGTGCCGGACGCCAGGGGGATCCGGGTATGAGCCAGTTCTATGTGTCGCTGGAGGACGAGCTGATGCGTCGCTTTGGTGGGGACAAGCTCAAAAAGATGATGACAACACTTGGCTTGCCGGATGATGAACCCATCACAAACAGAATGATCGCCAAGGCGATTGAGAATGCACAGAACAAGATTGAGGGCTTTAACTTTGACCTGCGCAAGCACGTGCTGGAGTATGACGACGTGGTCAACAAGCAACGGGAGACGATTTATGCAAAGCGTCGTACAATTCTTGAAGCATCTGACCTGATGCCGCTGGTTGCGGAGATGGTTAAAGAATATGTAACGGCAGTTGTACACGCGCACACGGTCGGTGAGGAAGTGCACTGGGAAGTTGATGCCCTCTGCAAAGAATGTGCCGGCAAGTGGGGAAGTGACGATCTTACAGTAAAAATCAAAACGCTTCTTGATGATGAAGCACGTGATGAGGATGATAAGCGTGCAGCGGTTATAGAGCTCGTGCACACAGCCTTTATGGATGCTATTGAGGCAAAACAAAATCTTTCTCATGACGACGCATATAAAGAGCAATTTAGGAATGTTGTCCGTGCCATAATGCTACAGACCATTGATCGCAACTGGATGCAGCATCTTGGTAGTCTTGATTATCTGCGTCAGGGCATTGGTTTGCGCGGCTATGGGCAACGTGATCCACTTGTTGAGTATAAACGTGAAGCGTTTGATATGTTCCGTGGCATGCTAACGGTTATTCGCGAAAATATCACAGAGACGCTTCTCAAACTGGATGTACGTGTTAATACACCACTGCAACACACCGACACAGCATCAACACTTCTTGCGCAAGCACGCTTTAAAGGTGCAGAAGAAACGCAATCGTTTGCAAGTATGCGTGAGAACGCTCAAGAGAGCGGTGCACAAGAACAAGAACCACCAAAGCAACAGCCAATTATCAAAGCCGACGAGCCGGGTCGCAACGATCCGTGTTCTTGTGGTAGTGGCAAGAAGTACAAGAAGTGTTGCGGGCGATAGAAAGATGTAACTAAAGAGAATAAAATATACGCAATGCATATTGATTCTGATATATAGCATGGATTATGCTATAATATAAATGTAAAAAAACAATAGTTTTTAATATGAATCGTGAAATGTCGCAACGAAAAGAAGATGTGTATCATACAGACGATGCGCCGGATAACCCTTCACGCCGACGTTTCTTAAAGGAAATTATCGCTGGCGCTGCAATGGTGAGTATGCCGCGTGAACTTCGTGTTGCAGAACGTGCGATTTGTGAGCGGTCACCGGAAGAATTGCAACTTGAGCGCCTAAAACGGGAGGTTTGTGATCGGTATGGCATCACCGTATCCTTTGCAGATACACCTGAGATTGTACGCTCACTTTCATACAACTATTGGAATGGTATTTGTGTAGATGCACAAACAAACGGTATAGATCATGCTATTGATCTTGTTAAAAAAAATAGTCATTTTTCCGATGAGCAATTGCATACTCTACGTGGCACATTACAGCAATATCTTGACGCGCACTCAGACAAGGACCGATATGATATTGTTCGCATGATGGTGAATGATGATGCGCCTGATATATCACAGTATAGAGATACTGCGCTTGATGCAAAAGAAAAATTAGATATATTGCAACGACTGTATCGTCAGCTACAACTCTACCCTGATGATCTCCTGCAAACATTGTCGGCACATCGTTTAAATATTGTATTATCCGGCGCGCGGCGCGGCTTTATTGACAGTATCAAGAACATATTTGGCACATTACGTGAAAATGAGTTTTTGCATGATCATATGAGCAATAATGTTGTCGGCATGTATACAGAAACAAAAAATATTGAACAGCAACCAAGATTTGATTTCAATACCGTTTTTTTGATGGGCGGAACGCCAATTGAGAAGGCGATTCACCATGAAATATTTCATCGATGTGAAGATGTTTTTAACGGGTCACCAATTGAACGCAACGAATCTGGGAATATTATAAATAGCGAGATTCATGATTGGCGCAAAGAAAATAAAGATCTTGATGGTGACGACTACTTTGACAGCGAAAAACAGTCTGTGCTCTCTAAACTGTTTGGGCTACATGGCAAGAACTTTGTTAGTCATTATGCTCAAAGTACGCCACGGGAGGATCGTGCTGAGGTGGCAAATGCCTTCTTTTCGAGGTATAGCGAAACAATGCATTTAGCGCAAAAAAATAAAGCGCTCGCACAAAAAGTGAGAACAATTAAAGATTATTACTGGCACTGGTCTGGTGGCATAATGGATGACGGTTATTGGGAACTAATTGCTAATGATGATTACGATAGTGCGCGTGCATATGTGCAACAACAGATGCATGCACGTGACGTACGTGGGCAAGCTACACAGCACATGAATGATGGTCGTCACGCACAAAAATAAAAACCAACCGTCAAAGTAACAATCATTTATCAAAGAAAAAGAATCGGACGGCACATTTGTGAAATACAAGCACTGTCACGGGCGAGGGAAGTAGGGCATGTACACAAAAAAGAGAGTTTGCATACATAAGAAGTCGATGCTGTAGCATTGACTTTTACATTGCAAGGTTTGGAGGATGAGAATCTTGATTATCTATAAGTCAAATGCCCAACTCGGACATCTGGTGTCCGAATTTGGCATTAAACTTAACCAGGAGGAGCTCAACGCAATCGACGATTGCGAAAAGCTTTTCCATGTGGGGAGTGGCGTTTTTGCCACCCATTGGGGAGACGAATGCGCTCCCCAACCTTGGAAAGGTATGGAGTGGGATTTGATCCTGTTCCACACCAACTGTATCAACTATGATGAGGAGGGATTAACTAGCCGTCTGACTGAGATAGTATATTCTCAGTTGGAGGAAGTTAGTCTCTCCTCCTCCGAAAAAATTGTTCCTTTCTCCTTGGGGTATTCGCCCTGAGGCAAGGAATTAGTTAAAGTGGTCATCGACTATGGTCGTGACCACGAGAGCGAGCGCAAAGCTCGCAAAAAAATAAAAAAATCAGGAAGAAGTGCAATCTATATCTCTCTTTCTAACTTTTCGAGCGACAGGTTGGTCCCTGTCGCTCACAACGCACAGGCTCGGTTAGCTGTGCGTTTTTTATTATATTTGGCGGTAGTACCGTACATGAAAAAATATTTCTCTTTCAAAAATAGTGAGTATTTGACTAAAATTATTGTTTGTAGTATTATTTAATGTCTTGTTGAGAGACACTGCATTGTACAGATTTTTTATGAAAATAGCATTTATAGGACAAAAAGGTATACCCGGCATTGCCGGCGGTGTTGAGACGCATGTTGAGAATCTATCTGTTGAGTTGGCGCGTGCCGGTCACGACGTTATTGTCTACACACGTCCGCACTATGTTGATAAGAAACGCACGCAGTATAGAGGAGTGCGCCTTGTGAGTGTGCCACATATTTACAACAAGTATCTTGATGCTGTATCACATACATTTCTTGCGTGTTTACATGTGTGGCGACAGCGCGACGTTGATATTATTCACTTTCAGTCAATCGGTCCGTCACTTTTCATTCCATTTATGCGCCTACTACGCCCACGCACGCCGATCATTGTGACATTTCACTCGCAGTGCTATCACCACTCAAAGTGGGGATGGTTTGCGCGTCGTGTTCTTCATGCCGGTGAGTGGATGGCGTGCCACATGGCGCAGCGCGTCATTGCTGTTTCACCGATCTTGCAAGAATATGTATACATGCGTTATCGTCTACGTGCTAATTATATCCCAAACGGTATTCACGAAAATGAGCTAGCGCCACCACAACAGATCACAGAAAAATATGGTCTTACAAAAAGGGGATATATACTTACATTGGCACGCATGGTCAAAACAAAACGTTTTCATGATGTAATTGATGCGTACAATCTTTTGGATACGGATGTTAAGCTTGTTATTGCCTACGCGCCATCGCATGATGACGCATATCTTGCGTATATAAAAGAGAAGGCTGCGCGCAACCCACGCATTATTATGATCCCGCACGATCAGCAGACGCAACAGTTGCGTGCTGAACTTTTTTCAAATGCCGCTCTTTACGTACTGCCATCCGATGCGGAAGGTCTCGCAATTACACTCCTTGAAGCAATGTCATATAGTGCGGCTGTTTTGACAAGTGATATTGTAGAAAACGCAAATCTTGTTAAAGATGTTGGCATGACATTTCGCCTTGGTGATTGGAATGATATGGCGCGACAGATGCGTGCACTCCTTGATGATGCTAAGTTGCGATCAACGTGCGGCGCGCGTGCACGCGCGTACGTGATAAAACACTTTAATTGGAAAAAAATTGCGCATGACACGAGTAATCTCTATAGGGAAGTTGTGCAAGTACACTAAAATTGTCTTATGATGAAGTTATATAGCGTCATAGCAAAAGTAAAGAAGTTTTTTGTACATGACCGATGGCACATCGGTATTATGCAGTGTGAAAGCGCAAAGAAGATTCGCACGTGGGAGACGCCACGCGCTGTTTCGTGGTTGCCACTGGCACAAGGGTGTTACCGTGCTGATCCGTTTATCATTTCGTATAATGGACGCACGGCACTCTTTTACGAAGAATATATATACGCAGATGACAAGGGGCATCTTGCGTGTCGTGATGTTATAAAAAACGAGGATGGCACGATTACCTTTGGTGATGCGCACGTCATTGATGGGCCACGATCACATCGTTCATATCCGTTTGTCTTTGAAGATGGTGGTGAATTGTGGATGGTGCCGGAGGAAAGCGCATGTGGCAACGTCATGCTCTACAGGTGTACAACATTTCCGCATGAGTGGGAGCCTGTGCAAGAACTCATTGCTGATTTTCCCGGTGTGGACCCGACACTTTTTAAATATAATGATCTCTATTGGCTCTTTATGACACGACGAGATGATCCAAATAAAAAACTTTATATTTTTTGGGCGGAACATCTAACAGGACCGTGGATCAAGCATAAGAAAGCGCCGTTTTATGAAAACGACATGACAGTGCGCCCGGCGGGAACACCGTTTGTCATAAATAATACACTCTACCGACCGGCACAGGATTCACGTAGAACGTACGGTGGCAGTGTTGTTATCTATCAAATTGATACATTGACAAAACATAGTTTTCGCGAGCATCGTGTGCATACGATTGAGCCGTGGCTGCCATCAATGCGTGGTCTTCATACAGTCTCGTACGATCCTGCATCGCACTTGTGCGCCTTTGACACAAAGACGCGCGCATGCTTGAATGATGTGTTAGCAAAGATTGTTGCAAAAATCATCATGCATATCAGACATCGCTATACGCCAGCTAATTTTATGTAAAAAGTAATATTGGGAAACATGAATCGTTTACTCATTACACTCAGTGCATTTGTTGTAACGCTCATTCTTGCAGTGGCAATTTTTGGTGCATTTTTTAGTCATAACAATAACGTACAGGCGCGGGCATTTGTTGTCATTAAGCCACTTAACACGCTTGAGACAGCGACACTTGACGCTGTTACACAAATGACTGCTACGCTCGCTGATACATATAAGTTTAAGGCGCGTATTGTCAGTGATCTGATTGAAGGTGAGTTTACAGCTCTTGATGTGATGATTACACAAGACGATATTGAGAATATGCACATACAAAAGGATACTGCCGGTCTTGTCAGTATTTCTGTGAGTATGAATGATTCGTTGCAAGCGCGTGATGTTGCAACACATGGTGCTCACATGATTGCGACACTTTTGGAAAAATACTATCCATCACAATATGCGTTTACAGTTATTGATGGCGTCATCGTAAAGCATGCATCGCGCGTGTCTGTAATGCAAGGCATCTTACTGAGTATTGCGATAAGTGCTCTCACCACAACACTTGTCTTTCTTGTTATTTTTTCGATACACGGTGCACGCCGCACACATCCTACGCGGCCACATGGCACAATCCACGCGTCACACGCCGCACTCAATCTTAAAACACCACATTATCGTCGTACACAACACTATACACAAAACAAAGATGATGTGGACTATATGCGTGATATGTATGCAGCATATGATGCATCACTGGAGAAACTTTTACAGACTGATAATACTTCTTTTGCTACACAACAAAAAACAGCAATGGCACGAAAACAAAACGACGATAGGAGTAGGAATGAGAGTAGCGGGGAAGTGCGTAAAAATGTTACGCGAGAAGATACGCAAGATACGAAAAAGAAGGTAATGCAAAAACAAGAAAAAGGAGTGCGTAAAAAAGTGCAAGAGCACAAAAGTGTACAATCTCAACGTGCAGATATACAGAAAGAAGAGGTAGTGCCTACGCGGAATGAGCAAAAAGAGCAACTAAAAACACCTAAAACACAAAAGAAACAGACAAAAACAGCGCAAGAATCCGCACATAGCGTACAAAAAGAGGAAGTGCACCAAAAAACAATAAGCACCACACCGCGCACAACGGCGGCAACACATGCGGCACCGGCAAATTTGCCTATTATGGATAATGACGGCAATGCATTTCTCGCAAGTGTGAAAGCCGCCAAGAAAAAGTTTGAAGAAAAGACAAATACGCGAACAAAGGATGCCGCTGCGGAAACGGCACCAACACCGGACGAAGTACGCAAACGCCTCAATGAACTTCTCAGCGGTAAACCGCCAAAGATTACACCGTAAAGTGCAGATACATGAAAAAGAAAGTGCATAAAAAGCGTAAGCATTCGCGAGGGTTTTGGATTGCTTTTTGGTGTGTCTCATTTCTACTTCTCGGTGCATGGTGGTCGTTTCTCAATCGTGATGCGATCGCGCTCATACACAACGCTTTGAGTGGTACGAATAATAGTGCTGTGGAGAGAAAAGCAACATCGGCATCACAGGATGGTGCCACACATGTAGTAGGTGAAATGTCTGAGCAAAAGACCGTTCGTGAAGACAATGCGCCACTGAACGTTCTCATGCGCTATTTTATGCGCAAAGATGATACGGAACGCACGTTTTTACTTTTGTTGCAAAACGACATGGAATTACGCCCCGGTGGCGGCTATATCGGAAGTTTTGGCATAGTGCGTGTGCGCAATGGTGAAATTATTGGTATGCCGGAAATTCATGATCTGTCAAATTTTGACGGACGTATACCTGATGATGAGGAGCCGCCATACCCGATGCGTGAACTTCTCGGCATTGATGCATGGAAAATGCGCGATTCAAACTGGTCACCGGACTTTGCCGTTAACGCACAGAAAGCACTCCATTTTTATTACAAAGGACACGGTGAGGAAAAATTTGATGGCGTTATCGGTGTAACAACAAGCATTCTTAGTGATCTTCTCAGTATAACGGGGCCGATAACGGTACCTGGATATCCCGGTGTGTATGATGCCGAAAGCGGTGTTCTTCTTTTGGAGCGACAAGTGGAGCAGGACTTTGTGAAACAAGGCATAGAGAAAGGTGAGCGCAAGGCAATCATGCCTCTGTTGGCACAGGCAATTATTGATAAGATCAATTTCAAAAATCCCGTTACACTTATGCAACTCTTTATGCTTGCGCTCCATGCACTTGAGAGGAAAGATATCCAGCTCTATTTCACGGACGATGCGCTCCAAGCACAAATGCGTGCCGCCAACTGGACGGGCGAAGTTGACACACAGTGGAACAAAGACTATATCATGATCGTGGATGCCAACCTGGGCGCGTTCAAGACTGATGCCGTTATCAAGCGGAGTGCGCACTACACAATCAATGCGACAAATGAGACGTCACACGTCACAGTGGCGATTACCTATACGCACACAAAAAAACAACGTGATTTTATGACAACAGACTATCGTGCCTACACGCGCGTTTATCTGCCACGCGATGCTTGGATAGAGCGTGTTGATGGTGCACGTGATACACCACGTTTTGCGCAAGCATTTGGCAAAAAATACGTCGGCTTTATCACGGAAGTGCCCCTTGGAACAACGAAAACAATTACCGTACACTATACGTTACCGTCGCATCTTGTCAAAAAGCCGTACCATCTCAAGGTGCAGAAACAGCCTGGTATGACGCTCTCACCGTTTATTGTTGATTACGTAGAGGGAAACACTCCTTTACGGCTTTTTAACAAAGCGCTCGATAGTGATACAATCATCTCCACACCGTAAAGCACAAAAGGACTATTGCATACACACATAATATCTGCTTTACTGTAAGTGAGCTGCGAGCGCAGGGTTTGCAGCAAAAACCGCAAAAGAGGCCTATGCCTCGAGGGGTGACAATGTGTGATTGGCCCGGGCACAGTGATAGAGTTTATTATGAGGACGGCATTGAACGCCGTCGCCGTGATGAACCTCGGCGAGATTATAACCATCATGATTACCGTGACGGTTTGTATCGTCGCCCCGGTGATATGGTAGGCGGAGGACTGCTACCTAATGATGAAGACATCATTCCGCCGGATTTTGATGATTGCTGGTAGCATAACACACTCCCCGCATCGCAATCATGTGATGCGGGGTTGATTTTTTTACGTACAAATATCTACAATAAAAAAGATCGCCGTAACATTTTACTTTGGCAATCTATTAGACTAAAGATCTGTTACATTTCACGCTTTGATGTGATAAAATGTACCCTATGGATATACGGAAACAATTACAGACATTCAAAAGTGACTTTGACCGTGTGCTTGCGCGGTACATGGATGCGCGTATTGCCGACGCACGCGAACGTGATGCGTTTACTGCAGATGGCCTTGCACGGTGTAAAAAAATGATTCTTGCCGGTGGCAAACGTTTGCGTCCTGCATTAACAGTATGGAGTTATCAAGGTATGGGTGGCACAAAGAAGGATGCAATTATGCATGCGGCAATGAGTGTTGAATTAATTCATGCGTATCTCTTGATTCATGATGATATTATGGATCGCGATGCGTTGCGCCATGGTGTGCCAACGCTTCATGCATACTACGCGCATCGTTTTTCTTCGTTGATGAATACACAGGAAGCGCTACATGCCGGCAATAGCATTGCTCTCGTTTTTGGTGATCTGCTTAATGCAATTGGTAATCATGCTCTCTTTAGTGCACCCTTTGAAGAGGGACGTATTCTTACAGCACTTACACATCTACAAGATGTCATTAGTTATACGGGTATTGGTCAATTGAAGGACGTGATGTTTGAGTATGACAAAAAGGCGTCCGTGGATGATGTGCTCACAATGTATGAGTACAAAACAGCGCGGTACACAATTGAGAGCCCGCTTATTCTTGGTGCAATTCTCGCCGGCGTATCCGGTGATGTACAAGAACGTATCCATGCTTTTGCACGACCGCTTGGCGTTGCCTTTCAGATTCGCGACGATATTATCGGTCTCTTTGGTAATGAAAAGACAATTGGTAAACCGGTTGGTTCTGATATCGCGGAAGGCAAAATTACACTGCTTGTTGCACTTGCACGCACAATGGCGTCGGCAAATGCGCGCAAAAAAATGAACGCACTGCTCGGAAAACATACACTGTCACAGGATGATGTTGCACTCTTTCGTACAATTATCACAGAAAGCGGTGCACGCGCGGAGGCGGAAGCACGTGCAGAAGCATTCATTGCAGAAAGCAAGAAGGCACTTGCGACACTGCCGTATACAGAGGCAACTAAAGAAACATTCACAGCATTGGCATCATATCTTACGCAACGACATGTCTGATATTTTTTCTAAAAAGCAACCTCTACGACTATGACAGAAAATGTACTTCATGTAGCAATCATCCCTGATGGTAACAGGCGTTGGGCGCGTAAAAACGCGCTTAAGGTGTGGAAGGGACACGAAAAAGGTGCACGCAAGATTCGCACACTTGCACACGCTGCATTTGAACAAGGTGTGACACACCTCTCTATCTGGGGTTCATCATTGGATAATCTTACAAAACGACCACGTGCAGAGCGTGAAGCGTTGATAGCTGTCTATATGCATGCGGTAGAAAAATTACTTACACCTGCCGAGCATACAACGCTTCGCGCACGTATACGTTTTTGTGGGCGATGGCGCACGTTTTTTCCGCCAAAACTCATACGTTCTATAGAAAGATTAGAGGAGGTTACGCGTGTTTACACGGAGCGAACACTCACAGTCTTTCTTGTATATAACGGTGACGACGAGATGCTTGATGCGATCACTCGTATGGTAAAAGAGGGCGCAAATGTGACGGCAGCATCCCTCAAAGCGCACTTGTGGACACATGACTTGCCACCGGTAGACCTTATGATCCGCACTGGCGGGGAACCGCATCTCTCTGCCGGCTTTATGATGTGGGACATGGCAAACGCGCATCTTCACTTTACGCGAACTCTCTTTCCGGATTTTACACCGAAAGATCTCGCAAAAGCACTTTCAGCATTTCGCATGCGCACACGGAGACTTGGCGCATAGTGTTTTTTGGTGTATAATAATGCGACGCACTAATTTACTATGAATACATTCCATGAAGAAGGACGCGTTTACGGAACTTGACGAGAAGAAAGATGCTTTGCGCAAACGTGCTAATGCAATGCACATACAGCACATCACGCAACGTAACATCTACTACAAAAACAGCGAGCGTTTTATGCTTATCATGCTCGGCATTATTGGCGGGGAGTTTTTTCTTGTGGCACTTTTGTTTGATTACATGGTCATGCTCAATTTTATACTGACACGTACCATAATATGGCTTCTTGTCGCACTGACATTAGGTATTATCACGCGCTTCATGCACATTCTCGTTTTTAGCGCGACGCACCGCACTTATACACTGCGCAAAACAGAAAGTAGGTTACGTCGGTGTGTGGAAGCGATTGAAAAATACGAAAATGGCGTTATTGACAATGCCGGTATTCGCATGCTCTACCAAGACGAAGATGTGCCGATGCCGACACGCGTTATGCGTATGGTGGAGATTACGGACTGGCTTCTCTACAGTGGTGTCATGCTCTCGTGCTTTCTTTTTGGTCTTGTTTTCCTCTAAAATGGTGTGCAGGAAAGGGGATAGACTTGCATTTTTGCGAAAATGTGTTTAAATAACTGATGTGTTTCTTTAAAAGAAGGAGGAGATTGTGTTAACATATTTCGAAACTGAACTTATAGTTTTTCGTACAAAAATTTTGAGCAGGTCTGCCATTGGTGGCACACTTGTTCTTGTGGAGGTTGATAGAAAGCATGCGCCTGGGTGGGATGAAGCGCCGGAGGAGTTAAAGGCAACTGTAACAAGGATTGTACGTGAAGTTTTGCATGGAGAGGATATGCCGACACCGCCGATTATACCTGCTGATGGCGCATCAGTGTATATGGACACACCGGGAGAGATATACCTCTACTTTCCACCGGGGACATGGCGTGATAGCATGGCAGAGGAGATCAAAAAGCTTTGCATATTTGAAGCTGTGACAGTATCTTTTTACGTCAGTGCATGCGCCGCAGTCAGTGAGTCGTGGACATCTCTCCGTGATGCGCTTGACGCACTCAATGCCACACGTGCGCAAACGGATAAAAGCATATAAATACATATTTTTAACGAGTCATCATTGGCCCCGTGGAACAAAGAGCACGGGGCTTTTATTTTTGTTCCTATTATGATGTGCACTGTCATCACTACGCAAAAACGTGTACAATGAGAGTATATAAGTAATCATATACGAAAAATATGACAAAGACAAAGAAATATGAAACAGCGGGCTATCGCGTACACTTTGATCGCCTGCGCGATATTCGCAG